>CAUGRT010000022.1 GCA_959602045.1 uncultured Clostridia bacterium
ACAAGAGGTTTCATGGCTTTGTGTGGGGCGGCTCATATCTGCCTACGGGGTGGGGGAGTTTACAAGTCAGCTTCTTTCATGGTACGGCAAATGATCGCCGCCATGACGTGAATGTCTATGTAACCGCCCTTGTCCAACGGGAATTGTAATGCAGCTTGCCGCGGAGAATATCCGAGCTTTTCGCAAATGTCATTCCGTCTGACACGGTCTTTCCCGAATAAATTTCGGTAGTCCGCTAAAACTTCTCTGAAATATGGGTGTTCTCTTGCCATTTGGGGTTACCTCCTTTTATGTGGTTTCATTCTTGCCTTTTCTGTAAGTGTGTGCTATAATCACCATAGAAAGGGGGTGATTATATGGCAACCAGAATGAATGTAAAGTGCAAAAATTGTAATAATGATTTTTACATTTTTGCGGATTTTTTTAAATCAAACTCAGACATCTCATGCCCCTATTGCGATGCAGTTCTTCCGAAGAAATATATGTCATATGTGGAAAATGCATTTAATTCATTGCGAGAATTAAATTACCAAATTCGCAGTAGACATGAAGATGGTATTTGTGATTTATTTGAGTTTAGTGTTGAAGATGTTTTTGTGCCTATTGAAAAATTCAAATATTTTGAATCTGAATAAGCCTTACAATGTGGCGCAATAAATCTTCTAATATGGTTGGTGTTTTATCTAAATTATTTTTACGAATAATTTCTGATATATCATCAACCATATTATTGTATGTGTCTTTGCCTACCTCCGACATGAGGTGGCTTTTTTCTTTCAAGACATTCTCTATCTGCATGTTTCTCACCTCCTCCTATGCGGTTTTCTTTTCTTGCTCAATAATCCATTCAACCGAAACACCAAAGACATTGGCGAGGTTATTGGCTAAAGCCAAACTAAGTTCTTTTTGACGTTCGCCATTTTCAATTAAGCAATAATAACTTTCCGAAATGTCAAGTTTTTTTGAAACTTCTAATTGTGTCAAATTATTTATTTCTCTCATTTCTTTCAAATATTTACGCATTTTTTCACCTTCTATTCTTTGCGAAATGTCAAGTTTAATATAATAATAACATATTCTTTGCAGTTTGTCAAGCAATTTTTGAAAAAAACTTTACAATTTGTCAAGAGGTATTGACTTTACAATTTGTAAAGTGTATTATATAACTGTAACGTGCAGGGAGGTAATATTATGCAACGATTAAAGAATCTGCGAAAAGAGCAGGGGTTGACGATGAAACAGCTCGGTAAATTGGTTGGAGTTTCCGAAAGTACCGTTTCATTATATGAGAATGAAAAACGACAGCCGGATTATACTACACTACAGAAATTTGCGGATATTTTTAATGTAACGACAGATTATTTGCTTGGGCGTACAGATGAACCGACCAACACATCGAATGATGAAGAATTGCAAGGGGTTGATTTCGCATTATACGGTGAAACAAAAGACCTCACCGAGGATGAAAAACAGGATATATTGTCATATATTCGCTTTAAGAAATCGCAAAGAGGTGAAAAGAATTGATCTCTTTATGCAATATAGCAGAGAAAAACAACATCAGCATTGACTATTTCCCGATGAAACGGTTAGAAGCGTTTTCAATGCCAAATGTGATTGTAATCAATCCTAATTTGGTAAGAACTGTACGACAAAATCGGGAATGTATGGCGCATGAATTGGGACATCATCTTAAAAATGCTTTCTATAGGATTGATTCGACACTTGAAACGCGAGCAAGGCAAGAAGAACGCGCAACGCGTTGGGCGGTGCAGGAATTAGTCCCAAAAGCTGAATTGCAGGTGGCAATCAAAAAAGGTTATACCGAAATATGGCAGCTTGCCGAGTATTTCGATGTATCGTATGAATTTATGACGGATGCCATCCGTGTACATAAATTAAAGAAAAATATTTAAAACAGAAAGGATAAGGTACAATGTTTGAAGAAAAAATTAAGTCTTTTATTGGCAGAATAGACACACTAAAAGACAGTATCATGACAGAAGAAGCTACAAAAACATCATTGATTATGCCATTTTTTTCACTTTTAGGCTACGATGTATTTAATCCGACAGAGTTTGTTCCCGAATTTACTGCCGATGTGGGTATCAAGAAAGGCGAAAAGGTAGATTATGCGATTATTTTAAATGGCGAGCCAACCATTTTGATTGAAGCAAAGAGCATTAATGAAAAATTAGAAAAGCACGATTCACAGCTTTTCAGATATTTCGGTACAACAAAAGCAAAATTCGCGATTCTTACAAACGGTATTATTTATAATTTTTATACAGACCTTGAAGAACCGAACAAAATGGATGTTACTCCATTCCTAAGCGTAAATTTGCTCGCTTTGCGTGATAATGATATTACGGAATTGAAAAAGTTCGAAAAGAATACATTTGATATTGCAAATATAGTAAACACAGCTTCTGATTTAAAATATTGCGGCTTAATAAAGCAGTTTTTAAAAGGACAATTTGCAGACCCATCGGACGATTTTACCAGATTAATATTATCCTCTGATATATATGAGGGTAGATTGACACAAAACGTTATTGATAGATTTAAGCCGATTGTAAAAAAATCGGTAGTGCAGTATGTAAATGATTTGGTAAATGATAAAATAAAAAATGCACTGAACATTAATGATAGCCATATTCCGGAGGAAGATTCATCTGATAGCCAGATAGAGGATGTGGTAGATAATAATAACGGCATTGTAACAACAGAGGAAGAAATCCAAAGTTATTATATAGTAAAATCAATATTAGGGGACACCGTTGATTTGAACAGGGTTACATATAAAGATACAATCAGTTATTTCTCCATTCTTATAGACGGTAAGGTTACCCGTTGGATTTGCAGAGTTTTCTTAAAGGAAAGCATAAAATATATTATCATCCCGAACGGGGAAAATAATGAAAAACACGTTCTAAACACTATAGAAGATATTTATAAACTTTCCGATTTGATAAAATCGCGAACCTTGGAATTGTTATAGAAACTACCTTAAAAATCAAAAAAAGTAAGTCAGCGAGAGGAGAAAGATAAAACATGACATGTCCGAAATGCGGAAGTGAAAATGTAAATGTGACCATTGAACAGGTATCTGGAAAGACTAAGACCAGAGGTATGGGATGCTTGTGGGGATTGGGAAGATTAACATTAATCGTTTTTACCTTTGGTTTATGGTTGTTGATAGGCAAACGCGAAAATACATCAAAAGTCAAATTTAAGAGTAAAACTGTGGCAATATGTCAAAACTGCGGTCATAAATGGAATGTGAGATAGGGAGAGGAAGTACAACATGAAGAAGATTTTTATAACAACATTAGCGATGGCTATCGCAATCTCGTGCATTGGCTGCGGAAATAATGCAGAGATGGAAGCGCTGAAAAAGGAAAATGAAGAACTAAAAGCACAAATGCAAGCTACGGCAGCTCCTACAGAGGAACCGATGCCGGCAGCTACGGATGTTCCGGCAGATTACGGAAAGGTTACACTTGAAAAATTCAATGCTATTGAAATGGGTATGACATATGAGGATGTCGTGGCATTAATAGGAGCAGAACCGTTTTCTACTTCTCAGAACGATTTAGTAGGAACTATGTGTAATTGGTGGGGCGTAGGTAGTACCGGAGCAAATGCAATGATTACATTCCAAGATAATAAGGTAACGCAAAAGTCCCAATCAGGGTTACAATAAATCAAAAAATCCCCACCGTGCTACCAACACGATGGGAATTAAATATTGAGTGTATATGATATAGTACACAGAACACCAACTATATTGTATCATATGCACTCCAAAAAATCAAGTAAAATTTTAAAAGGAGTGTTATTTTATGAAATTAACCAAGCGGAAAGACGGCAGATACTGCAAGTCTAAGACCATTAACGGGGAAAGAGTCTTTTTTTTATTCCTCCGAACAAAAGCTTAAAAATGCCGAAAAAGATATTGAGCGACAGATGATTGAATATAAGGGGAAGATCGAAAAAGGGAAACTCTTTAAGGAGGTTGCCGAGCTTTGGGAAAGGGAACATTATCCACACATACAAGCGCAAACAGAACACCGATATAAATCGCTGACTGCACGGCTAGTGGATTTCTTCGGTGACATGCGAATAAAAACAATCAAACCCGAATACATTGAAGTATTCCTTTCTGAATTGGTCGAAAAGCAGTTCAGTTCAAAAACTATTAAGGATGAATTATCCGTATTGAAAATGATTTTTAAATTCGCCTTTAACAAGCGGTTTATTACAAGTAATGTTTCGCAATACATTCAAGCTCCAAAAGGAAAGCCGAAGCAGGAGCGAGAAGCATTGACGGATGATGAAATTAAGATTGTAGAAAACAGTCTTGATAAGGATTTTGGATTGCTTGCCTTTTTTCTGCTCTATACGGGGTTGCGAAAGGGTGAAGCACTTGCGCTGACTTATGGAGATATTGACCGCGATAATAATCTTATCCGGGTTACAAAGTCAGTGGAGTATATCGGCAACAAGGCACACGTCAAAGAGCCAAAGACGAAATCGGGGTATAGGAATGTGCCATTACTGGACAGACTAAAGGAATGCCTACCGAGCGGTTCAAGTGATGATATTGTGTTTGATGATAATGGCAAGTATATGACCGCTTCTTTTTACGACAGGCACTGGCGGAGGTACAAAGAACAAACCGGGCTTAATGTGACAGCACACCAATTACGGCATACTTTCACAACCTTGCTGTTTGAGTGGGGAATTGATGAAAAAGATAGTCAAGAGATTATCGGTCATGCTGACATATCTACCACGCGAAATATTTACACGCATGTCCGTAAATCAAGAATGCAATCAACGCTTAAAAGGATGAATGAGCAGTTGTCGGGATGTTGTCAACAGGCTTGAACGCATATATTTAAGAATATGAAAAAAGGGTTGGAGACCCTCTCTTAGGAGAAGAGAGGGTAGGGAGAGTTGTGACAGAGAGAAAGCAAAAAAAGAAAACAAACATAAAAACCAACAACAAACATCAAGATAAAAGAAAGTAAGAACCCCAACCACAAACAGACCAGTTAAAAAAACACAGCGAAAGGATCATCATTATGGGTGAAATAGTAAGACTTCAAAAATATATTGCAATGAGCGGAGTGGCATCCAGACGCGGTGCGGAGGAATTGATTCGTGACGGGCGTGTATCCGTCAATGGAAAAAAGATTACAGAGCAGGGCGTTAAGGTAGAGGTCGGCGCGGATCATGTGGTGCTTGACGGCGAAGAATTAAAGGTAAAAAACAAAAACTATTATATTATGCTGAATAAGCCGGTCGGCGTTGTTACAACGGTCAATGACCAGTTTGACAGACCAACGGTGATTGATCTGGTAAAAACCGATTTAAAGGATGTCCGGCTGTTCCCGGTGGGACGCTTGGACTATGATACCGAAGGCTTGCTGCTTTTAACAAACGATGGGGATTTTACGTATCGGGTTACACATCCCAAATTTAATACGGACAAGACTTATATCGCGAAAATCAAGGGCGGTGTTTCGATTAAGGGGCTGAATCGGCTCAGAAGCGGCGTTAAGATTGATGATTACGTTACATCTCCGGCGGAGGTGACGGTCTTGGACGCAGTGGACGGATATGTTTTGGTGGAGATTACCATTCATGAGGGCAGAAATCGCCAGGTGCGGAAAATGTTCGAGGCGGTCGGTTCTAAGGTGACAGCATTGCAGCGTATCCGAATCGGAACTGTTGAATTGGGGAATTTACCGCTGGGCAGATGGCGGCATCTGACTTCGCATGAAGTGAATTATTTAATGAATAAGTAAATTGAACGATGATAAACGGATTTTCTTGCGGAATGACGGTTTATCGTTGTTTGAAAAATAAAAAAGAGGAGATTTAAGAACAATGGATGCAGTACAAAAATGGAGAAACGAACTCAGAATCAAAGAATTGATTGAGGTTTTAAAGAAACGGAATTTTGACGCGGTTATGGCGGCAGACAAGGACGACGCGCGCAGAATCGTTATGGATATGATTCCGGATGGCTCGGTGATTGCGGTCGGCGGCAGCGTAACGCTGAATGAAACCGGGATTTTGGAGGAAATCAGAAGCGATCGTTATAAGTTTATTGACCGCTATAATGCAACTTCCTATGAGGATATGCTGGATAAGTATCGTCAAGGGTACTATGCGGACGTTTTTGTGTCCAGTACCAATGCAATTACAATGGGCGGACAGTTAGTAAATATTGATTGTACCGGAAACAGAACCAGCCAGATTGTATTTGGCCCGAAGAAGGTTATTATTGTTGCCGGTGTGAATAAGATTGTTGAGGATGTTGAAGAAGGCATGAAGCGCGCGAAAGAGATTGCGCCGATGAACGCCAGACGCTTGCCGCATAAGACACCGTGCGCAACGGACGATAACTATAAATGTACAGAATGTGATATTCAGGCGAGAGTCTGTAATGTGACGAGCATCGTGGACGGATGCAACTATTTCCCGAAACGGATTACGGTTGTTCTTGTGCCGGAGCCGCTGGGATATTAATGGATACATAGCGATTGATTCGGTGATAGCCGAAAAAAATAGAGGATGATGTTCGCATCACCCTCTATTTTTTAATGCTCCATTTTCCAGTATTGTACGCTGTAGGGAGGAAGTTCGCTGCCTCCGCCGAAATCATGCGTTTTGCCGGTGATTAAATCCACCGCCGTACCGCAGCCGGCGTCAAAGTGACAGGTGACGGGGGACTCATCCGCATTAATGGCGACAAGAACCCGCTCCGTATCGGTTTTACGTTCAAAAATACAATGTTTATTTTGCAGGACAACCGAATGGAAGCTGCCGTTGATCAGCGCATCGCTGTTTTTGTGCGCTTGGGCAAGCCGTGCAATCCAGGCAGTGAGCTCGTTTTCAATCGGTTTCTCAAAGCAGGCACGCAGAGCCGGGTCACCATCACTCTTGAGCGCTTCGGCACCCCACTCGCTGCCGTAATAAACGCAGGGGATTCCCGGCATTCCGAATACCATTCCGTATACGAGCGGCAGATGGTTTTTGTTGGTGAGAATACTTGCGATTCGGGTGACATCGTGATTGTCCGAAAAGCTTAACAGATGCTTTCCTTTATACAGTGTCCATTGCTCCGGACCGAACTGCCGCAAAAGCGAGTGCACAATCTCAAACATATTCATGGAATTGAAGCTGGAATAAATCCCCTTGTAACATTCGTAATTGGTGCAGCTATGGCACATTTCATCATTCACAAAACGGTTATAGTCCCCGTGAAGCAGCTCGCCGACCAGGAAAAAATCCGGTTTCAGGCCGTCAGTGAAGGCTCTGAGCCGCTTTAGAAAATCCATATCCAGGCAATAAGCAACGTCCAGGCGCAGACCGTCAATATCAAATTCCGAAATCCAATATTTTACCGCGTCCAGCAGGTGTTCGACAACCTCATTATTTCGCAGATTCAGCTTGACTAAATCGTAGTTGCCCTCCCAGCCCTCATACCAAAGTCCGTCATTATAGCAGGAATTTCCGCCGAAATCAATATGGAACCAATCCCGATAACGGGAATTTTCACGGTTTTGCAGCACGTCCAGAAACGCCCAAAAGCCGCGCCCGACATGATTGAATACACCATCTAAAACAACGCGGATTCCCTTTTTATGCAGATCATCGCAGACCCGGCGAAAATCTTCGTTTGTTCCCAGGCGCACATCAATTTTTTTGTAGTCGCGCGTATTATAGCCGTGGGTGTCGGATTCAAACACCGGTGAAAAATAAACCGCGTTTGCACCGAGTTTTTGAATATGATCGCTCCAATCAAGGACTTTCAGGATTCGGTGTTCGGCAATCCCGTCATTTTCAAACGGCGCTCCGCAAAAACCCAACGGATAGATTTGATAAAATACACTGTCATATGCCCACATGATTTGATTCATTCCTTTCAAGGTCAAAGGTACAAAAATGATGCCCGAAAGCATGGGTTTGAGCTTGATACCTCTGAGATTTTTTTCTATTATACCATGAAAAATATAAAAATACAATGCGGCGGACGGAAATCTTATATAAATAAAGTGTAAACTTTTTTGCTATTTTCATGAAAATTATAATATAGACTTGATTCTAACCGGAAAATGTGATATGATATAAATATCTGTAGGAAGCTTCCGAAACCCGTTTTCGTCTGGGCGGATAGAAATGACCGCAAACAAGGTTTCGGGCGTACTATAGAAAGAATGGTTCGAAAATAAAAAGACCGGAAAGGATAGGATAAAATGAAAAAGATAGTAAGCATTATTACGGCTTCGGCTGTAGCAGCGGCGATGTCGGTATCGGCATTTGCGGCAAAGAGTACATTCAGTGATTTGGAAGATACGAAATATGACTGGGCGAGAGCCAATATTGAAAAGATGGCGGAGAAAGGATATATTACCGGCTATGATGACGGTACATTCAGACCGGATCAGAATATTACAAAGTTGGAGTGTATCGCTCTTTTTGCCAGAGCGATGGGCTCGGCGGATTCTGCCAATGCAGATATTTTGAGCAAGGCGCATGATACATATGACGATTTGATTAAAACGTATTATCTGACGTGGGGTCAGGATGAAATCGTTTATATGCTATATAAGGGCGCTTTGACCAAGAGCGATCTGGATACCTACATCAAGGACGTTATGAACGAGCCGATGAAGCGGTATGAGGCGGCGATTATTATTACCAAGGCAATGGGCGGCGAGGAGGCTGCAAAGGCAGAGGTTGCGATTGATTTGGAATATGCCGATATTAATGAAGTGCCGAAAAATTCAATGCAGTATGTCAATTATGTGACCAAGCAGGGCATTATGACCGGTATGGACGGCAACAAGTTTGCGCCGTTGTCACCGGTTCTGAGAAGCCAGATGGCAACGATGCTTTCCAGAGTGGTGGATAAAACTGCTTATGAGTATGTAGAAGGCAAATTGACCGCAGTGGATATGGAAAAGAAAACAATCTCGGTTCGGGGCAAGGATGGAAAAACAACGGAATATGCCTACACCGATGATACGCAATTCAAGATTCAGGGCATTGCGACTCAGGTAACGGACATGCTGTTGGATGTGAATGTCAATGTAACGATTTCCAAGGGAACGGCTTTGAGCGTTGACGCAACTTCCTCCACACCGGATGAAAAGATTACGGGACGTTATCAGGGTTATCAGCTGACATCAGCCGGAACGGTATTGAAGATTAAGCCGAACGGTTCGACAACGGTCAGCCAGTATACCTGTACTGAGGGAATGTCGGTTCTTTATGAAGGTTCACCGGCAACGCTGCGCAGTTTTACTACGGATGATTTAATGACGATTGAAGTGGAAGATGGCAAGGTTATTTCTGTGACAGGACAGAAAAAGACTCAATCGATTTCCGCTGCAAAGGTAGACAAGGTTAATATTGATGATGAGCTGACGATGACGATTACGCACGCTTTACCGGAATATAACGGTATGACGTATCCGGTTTCCAACAGCGTTACGGTGATGAAGAACGGTTTACCGTCAGATATGTCAGCGCTTTATCCGGGCGACAGCGTGGATCTTACGTTGGAATACGGCGAGATCAAGAGAGTTGTGGCGACATCCGCAACACGCTCTTACGAGGGAACAATTCAATCCATCAGCATTGCGACGGAGGCTTCGATGGTCGTTAGAATCAACGGTGAGGACAAGGAATTTGTTGTTCCGAACGGTGTTTCGATTACGGTGAATAATCAGGAGGGAACGCTGTATGATTTCAGAGTCGGCGATTATGTAACGATTACAACGGAGTCGGGCGCGATTACGAAGATTGTTTCTAATGGCACGACAGCCTCCGAGGGGAAGATTGCCGGTACGGTCACAAGTGTAAATACCTCCTTTGGATTTATTAAGGTTTTGAAAGAGGGTTCGGATGTTGCGGAAACGGTGTTCTGCAAGAATAACAACGTTACCGTTGTAACCTCAAAGGGCGTTACGAAATCAGTCAGCGATATTAAGGTCGGCAACAAGGTCGATACAAGATGCGTGCTTTCAAACGGCGCTTATACCGCAAAGCTGATCATTATTGACGAGGAATAAAAAAGAAGAATGAGGGCTGTAAAAAACTTTGTATACGGGTCGATGGGAGCATCGGCCCCTGCAATATATTGTTAATTGGAAGAATTGATTGCAGGGGTAACGATCTTCCGTACAGAAGCGTATTCGTTTTTTTGCAGCCCTTCTGTATTCTGTTTTTCGGGGGAAGAGAATGAACTTTTTTAAGAAGTATTCGAAATGGGCGGCGGCATTTGTGTTTGCCGTTGCGGTCATCACGGTTTACAAAACATTTGACAACATCAGCAATATCACGCGTTTTATCGGCGTGATTTTATCGGCGATGACACCGTTTTTTGGCGGTTTTATCCTTGCCTATGTATTGAATATTCCGGCGGTGAGGATCAGCCGGGGGCTGAAAAAAGTAAAATTCAGTTATGTTCAGCGTCATGCGCACGGGCTTAGTATTCTGATTGTTTATCTGCTGGCGTTGGGAGTCATGGTTTGGATTATTTTATCCCTGGTGCCAATGCTGTATAAGAACATTCTGGATTTATATAACAGCTTACCGTCCTATTTGGATGGAATGGTGCGTTATCTGAATGGATTGGAGATTATGCAAAAGCTCAATCCCAATCATACGGTGGGGCCGGATTTGAAAAATGCGGTTTACAACCTATTTAACAAAATTGATTTTACGGAATTCGGCAAATATGCACAGGGCGTATTTAATGTGACGAGCGGATTGGTTTCGGCGTTTATCGCGGTGATTTCCTCAATTTATATGCTATTGGACAAGGCACGGATTGAGCGCGGGATTATGCGCGTGATCGCCATTTTCAGTAGTGAGGAAAAGGCAAGGCATGTTGCGGATTATGCGGCAGGTGTGAATCGGATTTTTACGAGTTTTTTATATTCAAGATTGGTGTGCAGCGTCATTATGGCGATTGTCTGTTCGCTGGTGCTTTCGGTTATGCGCGTCAAATATGCGGTTGTATTGGGAATCTTTATCGGTGCGATGGATATGATTCCGTATTTCGGTTCCATCATTTCCTCGGTTTTGGTATCGGTGATTACGATTTTGACCGGAGGATTGTTTAAGGCGTGCTACACGGCGGTGGCGCTTTTGATTTTGCAGCAGATTGACGGGAATTTATTAGCGCCGAAGGTTATGGAAAATTCTTTGGAGATTCGTCCGCTTTGGATTATTTTTGCGGTTACGGTCGGCGGAACGTTGTTTGGCTTTTTAGGCATGCTGTTATCCGTTCCGGTTCTGGCGATTTTAAGATCATTGGCAGCCGGCTATCTGAATGAACGGGAAGCGGCGAAAAAGCTAAAGGAGCAGGCGGCGAAATGAGCAGGATTGGAATTATCGGCGGCGGTGCGGCAGGGCTGATGGCGGCAATTGCTGCGGCGGAGCATGGCGCGGAGGTTGTGATTTTTGAGGCGAATGACCGTATGGGGAAGAAAATTCTTTCTACGGGAAACGGACGCTGCAATTTGACGAATCTCTATGCCGATGTGGCGCACTATCACGGAGAGCAACCGGAGTTTATCCGGGGGGCGGCTTCAAAGCTTTGGGTAGAGGAAACCATTCGGCTGTTTTGGCAAATGGGGATTTTGACGAAAACGGAGGAACGCGGCAAGGTTTATCCGTATTGCGGAACGGCTGCGGCGGTGTCGGACGCGTTGCGCGAACGGGTAAGACGTTTGGGCGTAGTGGTTCGGACGGAGTTTGAAGTGAAAGACATCATTAAGAAAAAGGACGGCTTTATGGTGGTTTCTTACCGAAACGAGAGAGAAAAGGTGCAGAAAGTCATTGTGGCAACAGGTGGAAAGGCGGCACCGTCTTCCGGCTCAAAGGGCGGCGGTTATGCGCTTTTGGAGAAATTCGGACATACGGTAACGGAATTAAAGCCCTCTTTGGTGCAGATTCAGACAGAGCCGGAAACGGTCAGAAAGCTCAAGGGAATCAAGCTTAATGCAAAGGTGACAATCGGGGATGTTACCGATATGGGCGAGGTGCTTTTTACCGATTATGGTTTATCCGGACCGCCTATTTTTTATCTTTCGGCTTATTTGGAAAATGCTGATCGGCTTACTCTGGATTTTATGCCGGAATATACGGAGGAGAAAGTAGCGACGCTTTTGCGTGAGAAACGGGCAAATTGCCCGGAGGTGCTTTTGGAAAGCTTTATGGCAGGATTGATCCATAAAAAAGTGGGGCAAATTTTGCTGAAGCATGCCGGTGCTGCGCCATTATCACGATTAGCGGACAGTCTGACCGAGGAGGAGATTCGGCGGATTGCGGCATTGCTGAAAGGCTTTGTTTTGAAAATACAGGGTACGTTATCGTGGAATAATGCACAGGTTACGCGCGGCGGCGTTCGAACCGGGGAGTTTGACGCGATGACGCTGGAATCGAAAAAAATCAAGGGGATTTATGCGGTCGGCGAGGTTTTGGATATTGACGGTGACTGCGGAGGATATAATCTGCAATGGGCATGGTCTTCCGGCTATGCGGCAGGGATTGCGGCGGCGGAGAGCTGACAGTGCATCTGTTTTTTGTTTTATTACGGCTCAGACATCCGCACGCTGCGCGGAACTCGCCTCCATAAACTGAAAAACAGATGAATTTTCACTCAGGGAATTGCATTTATCATTATTTAATTGTTTGAATTTTAAAGGAGAATTTGAATTATGCGTCAGGGAATTAAAATGACAACGGGGTATCAGCTCCGATATATGCTGTTGGTTCAGTTAATGGCATCGTTTGTGGCATTCATATTGATTATGATTGCTTTTGCGTGGAGTTTGGATAAGAACTTCTGGAAAGAGCTTTTATCAATTATTTTTATCATTATGAATGGCGGAATGATTTATAGCTATGCCAATAAATTTGCGGTACAGGATAATAAGCCTTATACGCCGATGAAAGTGAATCGGCTGAAAGGTGTGATGATGGGTGTTGTTATCAGCATCGTTACCTTGATTTTATTCGGTATTGATAAATGGGTATGGCATGTATGGGGAACGGAATCCTATCTGAATAATTGGTGGGCGATCGGATATAATCTGGTGTTTACTTTTTGGACTTTTCCGTATTTTGGAATTATGGGCGCATCTCATGGCATTATCACATGGTATTCGGCGGTGGCGTTTGTGGTTGTTCCACCGTTATGCTCATGGCTGGGATATATCGCCGGCTGCAAGAAATTCACCTTGCTTGAAGTGTTTTCAAAGTTTTCGTACGAGAAAAAGAAGTAAGGGGATTTGTACATTCGAGGGGAATCGGGGGACAAAGAATCTGTTTTTCATTCCATTACGGCTCAGACATCCGCTATGCTGAACGGAACTCGCCTTCGTGGAATGAAAAACAGATGCTTTGTCTGACAGAAATATCCGAAATGATGAACACTATAAAAAAAGCTGCTGCGTTTGACGTGACATCAGAACGCGGCAGCTTTTTTTGTTATTGAATGTTGTTGAAGCCGTTCAGGATTCTGGAGGCGTAGAAGTTATCCACCATTTCCCAATTAAAGCTATAGGGCTTGATCCCGGATTCCATGATCTTTTGATACAGCGTATCATATGTATCCATCGGGACATCACATGTGAACAGCTGATTATCCTTGGTATCATGAATCATAAATTCAAGATGATCTCCGTCTTTTTTACCCAAACGACATTCGCGATGCTGGGATTTTTCGAGGTCTTGCGAGAGAATCATTAATTTAATGACCTCTATTACCTTATCGTTTAATCCATAATCAAATGTAATAATCTTTTCCATCAGATCATTCATGTTGGTTATAAACCGCAGATTGTAGCCTTTGAGTTTTTTTAACTCGCCGGATTGTGCGGAATTTTCTTTAACCTTATCAAATAATTCCTGGGCATCGGCAGGGTTATCGCAAGGGGAGAACGAAAACAGAAGTTTTTTATCCTCATCGTGATACAACATGGGGTTGGGCATGATGGCGCGATAGCCGCAGGAGCTGCACACGAAGAAATTAACCTTGCCGGACAGCAGATCTGTTTTTAAATCCGGACTATCCTTTACCGTGATGGCATCCCACACGGTTGTGCTATTCATCTGTCCGCATTTGGGACAGGGAAGATCTTGTTTTGTATTAATACTCATCAGATGAATCCTTTCTTGATTTCTGCAATATTTGCCGCTTGATCGGCGGTCTTTGCTTTATTGCGCTTTCGGCACAATAAAGCTCTGTTTCTATTATACTACATTTCGTACTGTTTTGCAATCTCTAAATTCAGCCTTTCGGAAAGATTTGCAAAGCTTGCACGCAGATAACCGCACCTTTGCGCCGCCGAACAGAGCCGCGGAGAGGTCAGCGGCTTTTTTGCAACGACTAATCGCCGGATTTTTCGATTTAATCGAAATGCGGATAATTCAATATAAAGACCGTAGAAAAATAAAAGAAATGACATTGAGAGTATTTTCATGACACCATCCTCCAAAATTTATGATTGCCGGATCTGATTTTGTTGTATTTCTATTGTCTGCTTTAAATGAAATTAAACACCATGTAATTTTTACGGAATCTTGAATTTTTTTACGTCTGTTTTACGCGTGATAAAATATTGGCAATTTGAAATACGATTGTAATATAACAGCAATGAAGTTGTAATTGTATTTTCTATATATATACGATATAATACTATACAGACGTGTCAAACCACAATATATTGTGGTTTTTGAAAAAATATAAAATAGAGACAGATTGTTGGTTGAGTGATAGATCGGTGCAGAGGGGGAAGTGTGATATGAAAGTAATCAAAAAGGATAATACCAAAGAGCCTTTTAACGTCCAGAAGGTGGTTGTGGCGGTGAATAAATCCGCGTTTCGGGCGTTGGTGAAATTTACGGACGAGGAGATTGACTTTATCTGCCGTTTTGTGACGGATGAGGCAGAAAAGACCGGCAAGGAAGAAATCACGATTGCGGAAATGCACAATATTGTGGAGGGTGCTTTGGAACGTGTGAATCCGAAGGTTGCGAAAAGTTATCGGGATTATCGGAATTACAAGCAGGATTTTGTCGAAATGCTGGACGAGGTTTATAAGAAAAGCCAGTCGATCATGTATATCGGAGATAAGGAAAATTCCAATACGGACAGCGCTTTGGTATCGACGAAGCGGAGCTTGATTTTCAACCAGTTAAACAAGGAGCTTTACAAGAAATTCTTCATGACGACAGAGGAGTTGCAGGCGTGCAGGGACGGATATATTTACATTCATGATATGTCTGCGCGGCGCGATACGATGAATTGCTGTCTTTTTGACGTGGAAAATGTTTTATCGGGCGGCTTTGAAATGGGAAATCTGTGGTATAATGAGCCGAAAACGCTGGATGTTGCATTTGATGTTATCGGAGATATTGTGCTTTCGGCTGCGAGTCAGCAGTACGGCGGCTTTACGGTGCCGAGTGCGGATTTGATTTTAGAGCCGTATGCGGAAAAATCCTATAAGCGAAACATTGAAAAATACATAGGGTTGGGAATTGATCGGAAAAAGGCAGAGGAGATCGCATTAAAGGATGTTCAGACGGAGTTTGAGCAGGGATTTCAAGGCTGGGAATACAAATTTAATTCCGTTTCTTCCTCACGAGGGGATTATCCGTTTATTACCGTAACAATCGGAACGGGGACGGGGCGATTTGCAAAAATGGCGTCGATCTCGATGCTGAAAGTACATATGAACGGTCAGGGAAAACCGGGAAATAAAAAGCCGGTGCTGTTTCCGAAGATTGTATTTTTATACGACGAAAATCTGCATGGGCCGGGAAAGCCTTTGGAGGATGTTTTTGAAGCCGGGGTTGCCTGCTCGGCGCGGACGATGTATCCTGATTGGTTGAGTCTGACGGGTGAGGGGTATGTTCCGTCTATGTATAAAAAATACGGAAAAATTGTGTCGCCGATGGGGTGCCGGGCATTTTTATCCCCATGGTATGAGCGCGGCGGAATGGAGCCGGCGGATGAACAGGATGTGCCGCGATTTGTGGGACGGTTCAATATCGGTGCGGTATCGCTGCATCTTCCGATGATTTTGGCAAAGGCTCAGCAGGAGTCAAAGGATTTTTATGAGGTTTTGGATTATTATTTGAATCTGATTCGGCAGATTCATTTACGGACATACGATTACCTGGGCGAAATGCGCGCATCTACGAATCCGCTTGCGTACTGCGAGGGCGGTTTTTATGGCGGCAATCTTGGAATCCATGATAAAATCAAGCCGCTTTTGAAGTCTGCAACGGCGTCTTTCGGCATTACGGCATTGAATGAGCTTCAAGAGCTGTATAATAAAAAGTCGCTGGTTCAGGATGGGGAGTTTGCGATTAAGGTATTGGAATATATTAATCAGCGCGTTACGGAGTTCAAAAAGGAGGACGGCAGGCTTTATGCGATTTACGGAACACCGGCGGAATCGTTATGCGGCTTGCAGGTAACGCAGTTCCGAAAAAAATACGGCGTTATAGAAAATGTTTCGGATCGGGCATATGTTTCAAACAGTTTCCACTGTCATGTGACGGAGGATATTACGCCGATTGAAAAGCAGAACCTTGAAAAGCGGTTTTGGGAGCTGTCCAACGGCGGAAAAATTCAGTATGTCAAGTATCCGATCAGCTATAATCAAGAGGCGATCAAAACGCTCATACGCCGTGCGATGGCGCTGGGATTTTATGAGGGTGTAAATTTATCGCTTGCCTATTGCGATGATTGCGGCTATGAGGAATTGGAAATGGATGTTTGCCCGAAGTGCGGTTCTAAAAATCTGACGAAGATTGACCGCATGAATGGATACCTTTCGTATTCCAGAGTGAAGGGCGATACCCGATTAAATGCCGCTAAAATGGCTGAAATTTCAGAAAGGAAAAGTATGTAATGTATTATCATAATATAACAAAGGATGATATGCTGAACGGGGACGGATTGCGTGTGGTTCTGTGGGTTGCCGGCTGTGAGCATCATTGCAAGGGCTGTCACAATCCGGTTACCTGGGAGGTGAACGGGGGATTGCCGTTTGATCAGGCGGCAGAACAGGAGATTTATGATGAGCTGGAACATTCCTATATTTCGGGAATCACTTTATCGGGCGGCGATCCGCTGCATCCGGAGAACCGCGATGAAATCGGCAGACTGATTGGGAGAATCAAAGTGAAATATCCCGACAAGACGGTTTGGCTATATACGGGGTATGAATGGGATCAAATCAAGAATTTGCCGTTTATTAAGGATGTGGATGTGATTGTGGACGGAAAGTTTGTGCAAAAGCTTTTTGACGCCAAGCTGAAATGGCGAGGAAGTGCCAATCAGCGTGTGATTGATGTTCAGGAAAGTCTGCGGCTGGGGAAAGTCGTTTTACAGCCGTAATTGAAATAATAAAACAGAGAGGAAATAACAAGATGAAACCTGTAGCGAAATTTGAAAAAGTATCCTTTGCGCAATTTGAAAAGGATTGGGATTTAGAGGGGGACGCAAAAGAAGTTTATGAACAGCTGCGGCTGCCAGCTCGCGCCACTGCCGGTTCGGCGGGATATGATTTTTTTGCGCCGTGTCCTATTGTTTTGAAGCCGGGAGAAACTATTAAAATCCCAACGGGGATTCGGGTAAAGATTGACGAGGGATATGTGTTATCGCTATATCCGAGAAGTGGTCTGGGTTTTAAATTCAGACTGCAAATGAACAATACGGTGGGAATTATCGACAGCGATTATTACGGCAGCGAGAATGAGGGACATATTTTCTGCAAAATCACGAACGACACCAATGAGGGGAAAACCGTGGAGATTGCCGCCGGGGCAGGATTTTGCCAGGGGATTTTCAGCGAGTATTTTATCACATATGATGATGAAGCGGCAGGAGTTCGCAACGGCGGATTCGGTTCGACAACGAAATAAGTACAAGAAAAAAACCGGAGAGCTGATCATTGCATCGGCTCTCCGGTTTTTATATTTTATAGCGTTCGATCTCGTTATTGAGCGACAGCATTTTTTCATCCAGGGAGGAGATAATATTTGCACATTCCAAAAGATCTTCGTTAATATTTTGCGGAACTTCGCTTTCAAATTTATAACGGATTTTATGTTCCAGACTTGCCCAGAAGTCCATAGCGATCGTACGAATCTGGATTTCGACGCGCGTCATTTCCGTCTTTCCGGAAAGAAAAACGGGGATTTCCACAATCATATGATAGCTTCTGTAACCGTTGGCTTTGGGGTGTTGGATGTAGTCCTTAATCTTGATGATTTTCATATAATTTTGTGCGTGGATGACGGTTGCGATCCGATAAATATCCTCGGTAAAGGAACAGATAATCCGAATCCCGGCGATGTCGTCAATATGCGTCAATGCATTTTCCAGCGTCGGCTCAAGCCCCTTTTTGATGAGTTTTTTGGCGATGGAGCGCGGTGTTTTGAGCCGCGACTTAATATGCTCAATGGGATTGGATTTTAAGCGGATTGCAAATTCCTCGTTAATAATTTCTATTTTTGTATTGAGTTCTCTGAGTGCTCCCGAATAAAGGAGCATAGCGTTCTGGTATTCTTTGCTTGTCATTTGTTCTATCAGCATAAAAAGCCACCTTTCCGTTTCGGGATTCAATCTGGATACAGTATTCTGCTGTGTTTATTATATCATATTTCTGATTAAAAAGCCAGTTGTTTTTGAAAAATATTTGAATAATTATGCAGACAAGTGTTTTTTTAAATTAATGTATTTTTCTTTGGTTGCCATGCCGCCGCGGATATGGCGCTCGGCTTTATTGACCTCCAGGATTTTCTGTGCTTCGCGGTAAAGTGCGGGATTGATTTTTTGCAGTCTTTCGTGGACATCTTTATGTACGGTTGATTTTGAGATGTTGAATACCTTTGCCGCCGAACGAACGGTTGCGTTATTTTCGATAATATATTGCGCCAGCTCCACCGCTCGTTCTGCTATATAGTCCTTCATATTTTACCCATTCCTTTCTGTGCTGAGAGCACAAAATTTAAGTCTGAAAAATGATTCACGGAACCGCTTTGTGATGAAAATTTTATTCAGACCCGACCTCCCACCAATATTGGATTTGTACCAGTGTATGCAGCCCGATTCAAACATATCCCTAATTTTTTTGCTGAAACGGCAGAGAACTGCTGAAAAATGATAAATTTTTATAAAATACGGTTAAGATATTAGGGAATTTTCTTGCTATGTGTTTTAGAATGTGGTATAATAACCCTATACAAGCTATTATTGAGAGATGAGGATACGAAAGAGAGAGGTATATTATGATACAGGCGATAGACATTGTTACGGTTTACGGGAATTCGAGACAAAGCAGTGAAAGACAGGTTATCTACGGAGGAAGGGACATCTGAAAATGGATAAAATCAATGAAGTCGGACTCCCGATTGCGGTTCGGGGTGTTGCGCAGAAATATCAGCGGCATATTACAAGACCTGAAGGCTATAGCTTATATCAGGTTACGCTTGTCGTGCGCGGAAACGGCGTCTATATCGATGAACAGAAGGTCAGCCATTGCCTGGAACGCGGATCTGTTTTTATGTTTTGCAAGGATGTTGCACATGAGTACTACGGCACAGGGGAGGATTTTGAAACCTACTGGGTGAATGTGGATGGTATCGGCGCAAAGGAGATGTTTGAATATATCGGTGTGGAAAACAGCTGTGTTTATCGGATTGAGGATGAATACGAGCTGAACCGAATCCGGATTTTATTTGATGAGGTACATCAGGCGTATTGGGCGGCGAGATCGGATAAGAATACGACCATCAACAACGGGATTTCGGCGGAGCTGGACTATAATAAGTACCGGGAAAGTGAAATTATCGCTTCAACGGCGGCATATCGGTTAATCGGCAATGTCGGGATTTTGTTAAACCGCGCCAAGTATGGGCCGGCAAAAGAAAAGAGCGGTGAGTTAGCGCCTGTTTTGGAGATGATTCAGCGACGGTATATGGAAAATATTGGCGTGACGGATATGGCGGAGCATATCGGAGTTTCCATTAACAAAATCGCGGCAATGTTTAAGAAAAGCTACGGTATTACGCCCAGCAGATTTTTGATTAACACCCGGCTGAATTTTGCGGAGCTGTTTTTGCGGAGTATGGAATACAAGACGATTAAGCAGATTAGCGAGATGGTGGGGTTCAGCAATTCGGGATATTTTATTCGGGTATTCAAGTCGAAATTCGGCGTGACCCCGGAGGTGTATAGGGAAATGTACAAGTCCGGCCACCAACGCGAAAAATAAGCAGCGCATCTCGCCCCGATAGGGGACTTGAAATATAGATATATGTCAGCGTCCCCAATCAGAACGATCTGCTTGCTTCTTTTTCGCGTTGGAACGCGAGGGATAAGTGGCGCATTTCAACCCGATAGAGGACTTGAAATATAAACATATGTCAGCGTCCCCAATCAGAACGATCTGCTTGCATCTTTTCCGCGTTGGAACGCGAGGAATAAGCAGCGCATCTCGCCCCGATAGGGGACTTGAAATATAAACATATGTCAGCCATCCCCAATCAAGCAATCTGCTTATTTCTTTTCCATATCGGATTGTGAGGACTTACAAGAAAGGAACATGCATCTGTTTTTCAGTCTATGGAGGCGAGTTCCGCGCAACGTAGCGGATGTTTGAGCCGGAATAGAATGAAAAACAGATGTATGTTCCGGAACTAACCCCAGAACCAACCACCCCACCCCATGGATTACGCAACAAACTACAGTGAATGGCAAAGGAGAAAATAGAATGAGTTTAATATACTGCATTGAAGATGATGAGGATATTCGCGAATTGGTGGTCTATGCTCTAAAATCCGGCGGCTTTGAGGCGGAAGGTTTTCCGAATGCGGCAGGTTTGGATGAGGCTTTGAAGAAACAGATTCCCGATATGCTGATCTTGGATATTATGCTCCCGGACAAAAGCGGTACGAATGTCTTAAAGGAATTGCGGGAAAGCAAAACTACAGAGGAGCTGCCGGTTATTTTTCTGACCGCGAAAAGCTCGGAGGCGGATAAGGTCAAGGGCTTTGATTTGGGTGCGGATGATTATATTACAAAGCCGTTCGGCGTATTGGAATTGATCTCCCGAATTAAGGCGGTTTTGCGGCGGTCAAAACGTGACAGCAACGGTCTGATAGAGCATAAGGGGATTGTGATGGATACCGACAGCCGCAGTGTTCGGGTGAATGGCGAGGAAGTCACACTGACGTATAAAGAATATGAGCTTTTATGCCTATTGCTTCGGCATAAGGGTGCGGCTGTAACTCGGGAAACGCTTTTAAGCAGCGTTTGGGGATATGATTTTGAGGGAGAATCCCGAACGCTGGATGTGCATATCGGCAACTTGCGGCATAAGCTGGGCGCTGCAGGCTCCTGCATTGAAACTGTCAGAAATGTGGGGTATCGAATGGTATGAGAAAAACAATTTACCGAAACATCTGTATTATTTTGACGATTACGATTTTCTTGACAACGTTTTGTACCTTTTGGATTTATTATGAGGGATTTTCCCGAAGTGTCAAGAGTTCCATTCGCGATGATGGGCAGGTTCTGGTGAATCTTTTGAACACGCATGACAATAATAAGGAGAGGGTACATGTTCTGGAGGATGTGCTGCAGGACGATCAGTATAATCGTATTACGCTGATTTTGCAGAATGGAACCGTTATTTTTGATAATGCGGGTGATGCCAGAGAAATGGACAGTCATAGTCAGCGCCCGGAGGTAGAGGAGGCACAAAATACGGGAGTGGGCGAAAGTGTGCGAAAATCCCGAACGCTGGGAAGAAACATTTATTATTGTGCTTACCGGCTGAAGGACAGTTCGGTGCTTCGGATTTCACGCGCTACGGATGATATTTATTATGTTTTTATTCGGATTGTTCCGATTATGCTGGGAATTACGCTGCTGATTCTGGCGTTGGCATTTTATACGACAAAGCGCGTGGTTAAGCGGATTATGCAGCCGATCAATCACATTGATATTGATCATCCGGAGCAAGGCGCGGTTTATGACGAGCTTAAGCCGTTTATTCGCCGAATTAAGCATGAAAATGAACTCAAGGCGCAGAATGAGAAAATTCGTCAGGAATTCAGCGCGAATGTTTCGCATGAACTTAAGACGCCGCTGACTTCAATCACGGGATACGCGCAGATGATTAACAACGGCATGGCGCGGGAAGAAGATATTTTGACTTTTACCGGAAAAATCGAGAAAGAGGCGGAGCGGCTGCTGCTGCTGATTAACGATATTATTGAATTATCTAATCTGGACGAAAAGGGAATCACGACTTCGGAGGATGTGGAGCTTTCTTCGGTCGTCCAGGAAACGATTATGTCTTTGGAAAATGCGGCGGATAAGAAGAATGTTACGATTTTTGTCAGTGCAAATGAGGTGCATGTTCGAGGAAGTCGTACTATGCTCGGAGAAATGGCGTATAATATTATTGATAACGCCATTAAATATAATAAGGACGGCGGCAGCGTTACGGTGTTTGTCGGCTCAAACGGCCCTAAAGCGGAATTTTCCGTAAAAGATACCGGAATCGGAATTCCGGAGGAGGATCGGGAACGGATCTTTGAGCGGTTCTATCGCGTTGACAAGAGCCATTCCAAAACGGTGGGCGGAACCGGCTTGGGCTTGTCCATTGTGAAGCATATTGCGATGTGCCACAATGCGGATATTACCGTGAAAAGCGAATTAGGTTTCGGAACGACCATCAGCGTGATTTTTGACCGATGCGATGAGCCGTATTTTATAAAAAATGTTATGGAAATGTAATAAAAAATCTGAAAAAGCTATAGAAAAAACGGGTAATCTATGTTATAATAAAGAATAATCACCCGATTGTATCGGAAAACAGGATTTTTTGAGGAAAAACGATATAGTCGGAGGGCGGATAGGTCTGAAAAGGAGGTCTTTGAAATGGACGAAATTTTTGATAAGGTAAAGGAACATGCCGAAAAGGCAAAGGACGAGGCAGCAAAACTGACACGTCAGGTCGTTGATAAGACGAATAGCCTGATTACGCAGACAAAGTTGAATTTTGCGGTGAATGAAACAGAAACAAAAATCAAGGAAATTTATACACAAATCGGGCAGAAGGTTTATGAGAAGCATCTGAGTGGTCACGATGTTGCGGAAGAATTGGAGGAAAGCTGTCTGAAAATCGATGAGCTGGCTGCGGAGGCTGAGGCTTTGAAGGAGCGGCTTGCCGAGGTAAAGGATTCTGTGAAGTGTCCGGAATGTGGCGAATACAACAAAAAGACAGCTGCTTTTTGCAGCCGCTGCGGAAACAGTCTGAAAAATGCCGAGGATTTTGAGAAACCGGAAGAAGAAGCGGAGGATTCCGAGAGAGTTGCGATTGTAAAACCGAGAAAGCCGGAAACGGATTCGGAAACTGAGGGTGAGGAATAATGTCAAAAATTGATGATTTTAAAGAATATGCCCGTCGGCGTATTGTGGAACGGCTGCGCGAAGATAAGAATCATCAGGAGCCGGAGGAGAGTCAGATTCAGTCTTATGATGAGGAGGATTCATTCTATACCGGAAGTGATGAGGAATACAAGGAGTTTTTAGACGGACTGGATGTTGAAATGAACGATCCGGCAGAGCCAGTGGAAAACACGCAGCGGATTAACCTGGGAGAAACCATCAATGTCAAGGAGGTTTTGGAAAAGGTTAAGGAAAAGGCAGGAAATCTTGCCGGTGCGGCGGCTGCAAAGGTCAGTGAGGCGGCGGATAAGACGGCTACCATGCGTTTTAAGATGCATGAAAATGATGAAACGCAGTTTGAAAAGGTGGGAGATACGATTTCTGCCGATCTTGACAACATGAAAAATGAATTGACCGATACGATGAACGACTCCATGCAAAAGCTGGATGGATTGGATGAGCGTTTGGGTGGTGTTTCGGAGATTTTTGCGGACGCAACCAAAAATATCGTGGAAATGAAAGAAGCGGCAGCGGCACTGGAAAAGCGGATTCAGGAATTGGAGCTTCAAAGCTCGGAGAGCTCTGACAGGTTTTCAGCTGAAATTGCCGATTTAAAACATGAGATCGGCACGTTACGGGAAACGGCAGAGCAGATTCGGGACGCTGTAAACGGTGTGTCCAAGCTTAGCGACAGCGTTTTTGACATGAAAAACGCACAGCAAAACACTAAGACGGCACTAACGGAGCTGCATACGGCGTTTTCCAGATTGAAAAAGAAAACGGTTACCGGTATTGTTATTTTGAGCATTATCGGACTGATCACGATTGCTTTAGAGGTTATTAATCTGCTGTCATAACGGAGGTGATTCGCATGACAATAGGCGCATTGTGGTTTATTGCCATTGTGGGATTTTTGATTTTGGAGGGCGTTACATACCAGTTGGTTTCGATTTTTCTGGCGATTGGGGCAGTCGGCGGACTGGTGATGTATATGCTGGGCTTTGCGTTCGTTCCGCAGATGATCGTATTTTTGGCGGTGTCGGTTTTGATGCTCTGTTTACTCCGACCAATCTCGGTGCGCATGATGAAGAAGAACAAGGAGTTCAGAACCAATGCAGACAGTCTGATCGGGCAACGGGTCTATATTACCAAAGAAGTGAATAATATTGCAGGGATCGGCGAGGGAAAAGTCAACGGAGCCGAATGGACGGTTCGGAGCACTGATGACTCAACGATTCCGGAGGGGACGATTGCGATTATAGAACGGATTGAGGGCGTGAAGCTGATTGTGCGACAGGAAAGCTGATTTCCGCAATATTCGTTTTGAGAAAGGAGCTTATAGCGATGTTTATTATTGGATTATTGATTGTATTGATTATCATTTTGATTGCCAATGTCAAAATTGTGCCGCAGGCACATGCTTACATTATTGAGCGGTTCGGAGGGTATCATGCTACTTGGGGCGTGGGATTGCATATTAAAATTCCGTTTATTGATAAGATTGCAAAAAAAGTGAATTTAAAGGAGCATGTAGTGGATTTTCCGCCGCAGCCGGTTATTACCGAGGATAATGTAACTATGCAGATTGATACGGTCGTTTATTATCAGATTACCGATCCGAAGCTATTTACTTACGGCGTGGAAAGACCGATGATGGCGATTGAGAATCTGACGGCAACCACGCTTCGAAATATTATCGGTGATATGGAGTTGGATGAAACGCTGACCTCACGTGATACAGTCAACACCTCCATGCGTTCGATTCTGGATGAAGCGACAGATCCGTGGGGAATCAAGATTAACCGGGTGGAATTGAAGAACATTATTCCACCGCGTGAGATTCAAGACGCGATGGAACGGCAGATGAAAGCGGAGCGTGAAAGACGTGAAAGCATTTTAAGAGCCGAGGGTGAAAAGAAAAGCGCGATCTTAATGGCAGAGGGTGAAAAAGAAGCCGCTATTTTACGCGCTGAGGCGAAAAAACAGTCGGCAATCCGTGAGGCGGAAGGTGAAGCAGAGGCGATTATCACGGTCCAGAAAGCGGTTGCTGAGGGTATCAAGCAGATCAACGAGGCAAATCCATGCGACGCTTATATTGCGATGAAATCCCTGGAAAGCTTTGAAAAGGCGGCAGACGGAAAGGCAACAAAGATCATTATTCCATCCAATATTCAAGGAATTGCAGGTCTGGCAGCCTCCATTAAGGAAGTTATGAACGAAAAGCACGAATAAGGATTACAAATATTGTTAATGAAAAGAATCGGAAACAGGTCTGTTTCCGATTCTTTTTTACAGTTCTTTCTTCAACCATTCGATTGCTTCAAAGCCATCGCGCACAACTGCGGCGCAAAGCTTTTGGATTTCGGGGTTATGCTGCTTCATATCGGGAATACAGATAACCGGTATTTTGGCATTTACGGCGGCTTTTATGCCGTTTTCGCTGTCTTCAAATACAATGGAATCCGTTGGATCGACATGCAGCAGCTGACAGGCATGAAGAAAAATATCGGGGTTCGGCTTGGAGCGATGTACCTGATCGCCGCCGATTACAATATCAAAGTCCAATTTACTGAGTTTGATATATTCTGCCACAAATTTTGTTTCTGTGGAGGAGGCTACAGCGCATTGGATTTTGTTTTCTTTAAAAAATTGCAGAAGCTCCGGGATTCCGGGTTTTATAGGCATACCGGAGGTGCGGACGGTTTGGTTAAAATCCTCTCTTGCAGCGCCGGAAATAAGTTCATAAGGATAATCGGCGCCGTAGTGTTTTTTCATCATTTCCTTGCAGGCGGCTTGATTCGAGCCGAGCAGGGACAGGTAGACATCAAGCGATAGGGTATAGCCGTATTCCTGCATTTTTACGGAGAGTTTTTCCATAAACAAGCGTTCTGAATCGAAAAGCAATCCGTCCATATCGAAAATAGCGAGCTTCATTTGAAATTTCATTCCTTTCTGCCGATTAAGTTAGCAAATTGCAATAATAACTTTGCAGACAAAAAGAAGCGCTGCGATGCGCCTCTTCAACTATCATTTATTTTTGGGGTTCACGATGTCTCTCCAATCCAGGTCGCCGCGTTCCAGACCGTGAATCAGCACTTCTGCGGTTGCTGAATTTGTGGCAATCGGGATATTATGCATATCACATAATCTAAGCAGTGAAAACACATCCGGTTCGTAGCTTTCAGCATTCAGCGGATCTCTGAAAAACAGCACAAGATCAATTTCATTGTAAGCAATTCTGGCTCCAATCTGCTGATCACCGCCCTGTGGCCCGGATAAAAACCGATACACATTCAATCCTGTGTTTTCGATGATCACTTTGCCTGTGGTGCCTGTGGCATATAGTGCATGGCGCGAAAGGATTCCTTTATACGCAATGCAAAATTGTACCATGAGTTCTTTCTTCTTGTCGTGTGCAATCAACGCAATGTTCATTTTTTACCTCCCCTGTAGCATCTATCTGATCATTTAGCGAAAAGCTCCCTGAATTTTTCCCAAAAGCCTTTTTTCTTGAATTCCATAATCGGAACATCTTCGCCGCAAAGCCGCGCGGCAATGTTCCTAAAAGCTATTCCTGCCTGCGAGTCCGGGTTGCTTATGGCAAGCTCGCCTTGCAGACCTGATTTTAACAATTCTTCATCATCAATCACAATTCCCAACATTGGAATGGAAAGCATGTCCATACATTCGTCCATGTTCAGCATGATTTTTTTATCAATCATTTCCGGGCGTACCCGATTGACAATCAGCCGAATATTTTCGATTTCTTTTGATTCAAGCGTAGAGATGACTCTATCGGCGTCTCGGAGTGCGGCAAGCTCTGCAAGCGTAACAATCATCGCTTCATCAGCTCCGGCGGCAACGTACATAAATCCGCCGCCGATTCCTGCCGGAGAATCCGCAATACAGAAATCAAACCGACTTCGGAGAGAATCCCAGAAGCCCTTGATCTTTTCCTCGTCGATCGCTGTAACGGGGCGCGTCTGCGGCGCGGCAATGAAATATAAATTTTCATAACCGTCTACCTTTACCAGCACCTCGTCAAGAGTGCATCTATTCTCCAGTAAATCCATAAAATCATAAACAATGCTGCTCTCTAAACCAAGAGCAACATCCAGATTCCTCAGTCCCATGTCCATATCGACAAGGACAGTCAATCTGCCCCTTGCCGACAATGCCGCCCCCACGTTGGCTGCGGTAGTCGTTTTTCCGGTACCACCTTTCCCGGAAGCAACCATGATGACCTTTCCCATTGAAATTTACCTTTCCGTGTATGATCTGACAAAATAGGCTTAGAGCGCCTACTAAATTTATTATATCACAAAATTTTCGCTTTGTCTATATATTCAACAAAAATTCCTCAACAAAAATTTCATTATTTATTAACTTTGCTTTTTTTATGCCGCCCTCGCCGGGTTCCATGTCTTCTTTTTTGATCGTGGCGATCGCAATATTTTGCGGCATGAAGTCCAGCGCCAATATGTAAGCGTCATGGCTGCCGCCTGCGCCGGCAATGGCATTGCCCATGAGCCGACCGAAAATTACAACATTTCCCGACGCACAAACCTCACCGCCCTCCATCACATCTCCGACAAGGATCATGTGCGAGTCGGATTCAATGCGCTTTCCGGGTTTTACGACTCCCTCAAAAAAGCGCGCACGGTTTTGCTTGAAATTGGTTGCGATAACCTCCTCCATGGTCGGGACATAAGGCTTTGGTTCGCGCGGTTCGTCCGGATCTTTCTCTTTTTCCATCAGTTTTTCGAGCTTTTTGAAAAACTTTTTTTCGCCGAACTGAACAGTGGCTTCGGGAAGCATGGCTTTCGAAACAGATTCGAGCCGCAGCCGGTCGCTCTCAGAGATGTCATCTCCGATAAAATAAATATTGCACTTCCCATTCCCGAAAAATTTACGGTATTCATCAAGCTTATCATGGAGCGCTCTTATCACCTCTGAAATTCCGCAATTGGGGGATAAATAAATCTTGACACCATCGCCGGTGCCTTTGAGCTTAATAATCTCGTTCATACCGTAACCTCACTTTCTGTTTCCTTTTTGATTTTTATGGCAGCAGCGGACTTTCGGAAGTTTCCGGTGTTGCCTGCGGCTGTGCTGTCGGAGCTGCCGCGGTATTGAAATAAGCGTCAAAAATATCTCTGGCTACATTCGCGGCATTGGCACCGCGCACACCATGCTCCAACACAACCGATACTGCAATCTGCGGATCGTCAAACGGTGCGTAGGCGATAAAAATAGCGTTATTGGAGCCTTTTCCGATTTGTGCCGTACCTGTTTTTCCACCGATGGGAATCGTGTAATCGGTAAACACCGAAGCGGCGCTTCCTTCATCAATAACCCGTCGCATACCGTTCTTCACGGATTGCAGAACATCAGCGTCCATCTCGATGGAATCCCGAATTTCGGGAACGCTTTCCCTTACCAGGGTTCCATCTGTGGAGGAACGGACACTCTTAATTAGGTTCACTTTATAGTGTGTTCCGCCGTTTGCGATGGTTGCGGCGTAATTTGCCAGCTGAACCGGTGTGAACAGGCTGTAAGACTGACCGATTGCCGCTTGGAGCGTGTCACCGCCGTACCAGTCCTGGCTGGTTACATTTTTTATAATGGATTTTTTATAGGCAGGACTCGCCATGCTGCCCTCGGATTCCTCGCTCAGTTCGATTCCCGTATATTGTCCGAGTCCAAATTTTGCCGCGTATTCATCCAGGGTATCAATACCCATGCGGCGTCCGACCTCATAGAAGAAGTAGTTACAGGAGTTCTCGATTGCGCCTGATACGTCCAAACGTCCATGCGTCTGCGTCATATGACTATCCGTCCAAATCCAACAGGTAGGCTGATAGTCTTGATAGAAGGTATAGATACCCTTATCTTCGATGATTTCGGTGGGGGTAAGGTTTCCGGACTCCATTGCAGCGATTGCTGACAGCGGCTTGAAGGTTGAACCGGGACTGTACAGACCGCTTACGGCACGATTCCACATGGGTTGTGCTGTGTTTTCAACCAGACTTTGATAATCCTCATTAAAGCGGGACATATCATAGGTAGGATAGGACGCCATGGACAGGACATCGCCTGTTTTTACGTCCAGAACTACCGCTGCACCGGCGTTACAGTCGCCGCCGTCTTTTTCCTTATTGCCACCGTTGCTCTGAATTGTCTTGATATTCTGCTCCAGGGATTTTTCAACGGCTTCCTGAAGTCGGGAATCAATTGTCAGCGTGATACTGTTGCCGGGAACCGGATCAATATTATCCATCACCGTAATCTGGTTGCCGTTGACGCGTTTCATGGAACCGGAGGTTCCGTCCTGACCGCGCAGGTATTGTTCACCCCATTTTTCGATTCCCTGCTTGCCGAGCGTGTCATTCATCCCATACCCCTCGCCGGAGAGCTTTTGATATTCTTCGGCACTGATTTTTCCGGTACGGCCGAGCAGCTGCGTGGCAAGACCGGGTTTTTGGTATTCACGCATATACGTATTGGTGATGCTGACCCCTTTAAAATCGTTGCTGCGTTCCTTGATCTTTGCGACAACGTTGACGCTGACATTATCCGCCAGAATAAAAGGTGAAACTTGAGAAAAACCGCGGATGTCGGCTTCATAGCGGATTCCGACAATCCGGCGAATGTCGTCCTCATTATAGAGATCGGATACCTCATAAAGCTGCTGATAAGCGCGGACAATCGCCTCGGCGTTCATGCTTCTGTCGATTTTTTTATCAATATATTTATTGGAGGAAAACCACTCCTCCTGTTCGGAATCGGTCGTTCCGTCACCGTCTTCGTCCTGGAACGTGAACGAATACGGCGCATAGGTAATCGGCAGGGTATCGTTATAGGCGCAGTTCTCAGAATACAGCACATCAATAAGCTGTTTAATCACGGCGTTTAACTCTTCATTCGTCTGACCCGCTCTTTGGAGCACGATGCTATAGCCGACTTTATTGGTTACAAGCGGCACGCCGTAGCGATCCAAAATCTCGCCGCGCGGCGCTTTTTCGGTTACGTTCGTTGTCAGACGATTGGCGGCAACCTCAAGATACTGGCTGCCTTTCAGAATCTGCAAGTCGAAAAGCTTCCAGGTGATTGCGGCGAGCATCAGAACGATCATTACTTTTAAAACTACAAATCTTGCTTTGGGCATTTACTTCACTTCCATTGGTTGGGATTTTATGCAATCAGCTTTTTCTTTACATCCTTATTATAAACCGTATGCGAAACAAGCGGATACAGGATCAGCACCGCTGCGATATTATACAAGGCAGACGGGAGCATTGCCGCATAAACGGTAAAAAAATCAATTCCTTTGTTTTCTAAGGCATAGAGCCCCAACTCATATAGGGCGGTCAATATGCCGCACCAGAATACTGCTTTTAAGATGCTATGCGTATATCTGGGCTTTTTTCGCAGGTAAAATACCGCTGCTGCGGAAAGCGTATAGAACATGAAGATAAAATGAAAGCTTTTTCCGAGCAGGGAGCCGCCGAGGACTCCGCAGATACCGCCGACCAGAACGACAGTCGGAAAATTTTCATCCCTTACCGCAACACAAATTAAAAACGCATACGTCAGCGCCGGAACGGTGTTATCAATCCGCAGATAGCGCGTGACGGTGGTTTCCAGAATAATCAGAAGGATCATCCATACGAATAATTTAACTTTTTTCATCACTGAACTCCATTAATAACCAAAACCTCATGAAGCGTCTTAAAATCGACCTTCGGCTCTACCAGTGCATAATTCAGCGTTCCCATATTATCCGCCGAAATTTCCCGAATCGTACCAACGTTCAGACCGGGAGGATAAATGCCGCCGGTTCCGGAGGTTTCCAAAATATCTCCAACGATAATATTCGCGCCTTTGTCGACAAAGGTCAGCTTACAGAGGGATTGATAGCACATTTCAGCATCGCCCTCAATCACGCCGATGTCATCGGTTCGGGAAACCAAAATTCCGGTGGCGCTTTCGGGATTGATAATGGTGTCAATCATCGCCCAATTGGGACCCACCTCTGTGACGGTTCCTACAATTCCGTCAGATGCAATGACGGTATTTCCCTTATCTACGCCGGAAAGCGTACCTTTATTGATTTCAATTTTATCGTACCAATGATTGGTAGAATAGCCGATGACGGAGGCTGCTACAGTGGAATAATTCTGAATCGAGTTTTGCAATTGAAGCAATTCGTTCAGCCGTTCGTTTTCCTCACGATAAACAGCGGTTTCCTTATTTTTTTTCTTGAGTTCGATAATCTCGTTTACAAGCTGATCATTTTGTTCTTTGTAAGAGCTTGCCTCGCGGATAAACGTTACTTGCCGGCTGATTGCGCCCGAAATTGCGGCAGCGCCGTTTTGGAATGGTGAAAATACCGTCCGCACGACATCGGCAACGGGATTTTCTCCCGCAAAATGCGTGATTGTCACGGAAAGCGCAGCCAGTATTACAACGACAATAACGGTAATTCCTGCTTTTTTCTTAAAAAATGACATTCATTCTTCCTCACTTTTTATTTGCTATAAGCTCCTTGATATTTTCAAGTGATTTTCCGGTACCGACCGCAACACAATCCAGCGGATATTCGGCAACGTGAGCCGGGATTTTTGTGGCATCTGTGATAAACCGATCCAAGCCTTTAATCATTGCGCCGCCGCCCGTCAGCATAATGCCGCGATCCATAATATCCGCCGCAAGCTCCGGCGGTGTATTCTCCAGTGTAAGCTTTACGGCTTCAAGCATTTCTTCAAGATTTTCGCTCATTGCCGCGCGGATTTCCGATTCCCGAATCTGAGCGGTTTTAGGTAATCCGGTGGAAACATCACGTCCTTTTACATCAAAGGAACGTTCTTCGTCATCTTCGTATGCCGAGCCGATAGCTTTTTTGATTTCTTCTGCCATCATATCGCCGATATTAATAGAATGTTCTTTTTTCAGATAATTGATAATGGCGCTGTTTAAGGCATCACCGGCAATACGAATGGATTTTGAAGCAACGATTCCGCCAAGGGAAATCACGGCAACCTCTGTCGTTCCTCCGCCGATGTCTACCACCATGCTTCCGGTTGCACCGGAAACGGGGAGACCTGCACCGATTGCCGCTGCCATTGGCTCGTCCATCAGCACAACCTCTTTTGCGCCTGCCTGCATAACGGTTTCTTCTACCGCGCGGCGCTCAACTTCGGTAACGCCGGACGGGATACAAACAATGACTCTCGGCTTGAAAATGCTGCTGATATTTGCCTGTCTGATAAATTTACGGATCATTGCCTGTGTAATGTCAAAATCTGCGATTACACCGTCCTTCAGCGGTCTTACGGCAATGATATTTTCGGGGGTTCTGCCGATCATCTCGTTGGCTTCCGTGCCTACGGCAAGTACCTTGCCTTCATATTTATCAATAGCTACGACAGACGGTTCTCTGACTACGATTCCTCTGCCTTGAACATATACAAGAGTATTGGCAGTACCTAAATCAATTCCTACATCTTTCGAAAAAATACCCATTATTATAAACCTAAACTCCTTTCAAAAATGCAAGATTTCTTGCCTTTTCTTTCTATTTCTTTTTTTGGGGATTGTATAATCGGTGCTTCTGAGTGTGGTGGGGCTTTGCATGAATTTTACAAACAATTCCAGTTCAGACATCCGCACGCTGCGCGGAACTCGCCTACATTGTTTGAAAAACACATGCAAAGCCGTCGAAGATTTCTGCTTTTTCGGTTGAGGAAAAAGTGAAAATCCAAATATGGCAGTGGGCTTTGCATGAATTTTACAAACAATACCGGCTCAGACATCCGCACGCTGCGCGGAACTCGCCTACATTGTTTGAAAACACATGCAAATCCATTGAAGATTTCCGCTTTTGGGGATGGATTTTACAATTCCCGATTCTATTTATTTTAAAAGTTCTATTTCAAAATCATTTTCCAGGGTATCGGCAAGCGCTGAAACGCTCAGACCGACTACATTTTGATAATCTCCATTGATTTTTTCGACCAACATTCCGCCCAAGCCCTGGATTCCGTAGGCACCTGCCTTATCAGCCGGTTCGCCAGTGGCGATATAGCGCCAGATTTTTTCTTCGGTAAGCGTTTTGAAGTATACCTCGGTACGCACGCTTTTACAAATGGTTTTACCGTCGCGGATACGCATAACGCAATAGCCGGTATAAACCTCATGACAACGTCCGGAGAGCATAGAAAGCATATCAAAGGCATCCTGTGCCGTGGGAGGCTTTCCGAGAATTTTTCCATCTGCCGTAACAATGGTGTCTGCGGCGATAATCAAGGCTTTTTTATCCTTCATGACCTCTTTTGCCACTGCCGCTGCTTTCACGAGCGCAAGCTCCTGAACATAAATGCCGACAGGCACGTCTTCGCTCCGGATTGCGGATTCATCGGCATCGGAAACGCGAACGCTGAAGTCCAGTCCGATGCTCGTAAGCAGTTCTTTGCGCCGCGGCGATGCCGAGGCAAGGATGATATGTTCTTGCATGAGATTCCTCCGTTTGATGGATTTTTAGTCTACTCCTCTGAAAAAATGTCCGCGTGTAAAGGCATTTTCGCCGAATGGGTTTTGCGGATGCTGTCCGTTCAGCGCCTTATGATAAGTTTGGGCAATTGCCGCACATTCTTTGGCTGTTTCAATGGTGAACAGCAACTCGATGGAATGTAGGGGCAAGCTTGTCAGCTCGTCCAAACGATCCGCCATAAACAGCGGTTTGGAATTGACAAGTTCACAAATACAATGCTCTCCGCACAGAATGGGAAATTCCTCATTCTTACGATCACGAAGCTGATAGCGCTGATTTTGGTGCTGACATTTTCCGGCCGCCTTTAAGGGACAGTTTTTCATCAGCATCAACGGGATTCTGCCATAGCCGATTACCCCGGCATTGGCTTTTGTGCGATTTAAGAGCGTCTTAATCTCTTTGATATTTAATTCGGGCGAAAGCGTTACCGATTCGAAATCCCGATAATGCTCGGCTGAAAGAGCATTATACAGATTCAATCGAAAGCTGCCGTTTCGTTTCTTTTTTCTATAATAATATGCCGCTGCATTGGAGGCTACGCGAACCGATTCACAAGCAGTTTTAACAGGGTGAAAAATGGCTCCGGTATCGGCGATAATATGCAAATTGGGGTATTGCGCTGCCAATGAATCGGCAAAACTCGCCGGTACATACAGGGTTTGAATCCCGGCATTGATGATTGCCTTTGCCTGTGATTCATTCCGAACCGACGCGGTCAAAACAGGCGTTATATCGCGATGCTGCAATTCCGGGAATGTGAACGGCTGTGTTCTTCTTTGCAAAACGGCAGTTCGAAGCTCCGTCAGCTCTGCGATTGCCGCGCGGCGTACCGTATTAAGCTCCTTGATCGGAACGGTGACATTATCGGATATTTCGGCAAGAACCGAATCCGCCGCAAATGGTGTACCACCGAGCTTGCCAAGCTGTTCCGTAATTCTCTCGCGCGACAGGGGGCGGTTTACTGCATTTTCTGCCGGGATTGTTCCCGACGCGGAAGCACAGTTTCCGTCGTTATCATAAACTGTCACCTGCACCGGCTCTCCGATTGTGATATAGGCGGAGATATTAACCGGGACTTTTCGGAAATCTGCATTTTCGGCAGCTCTGGCGCGCGCTTCGGCAGTAAACGTATTCTCGGCATGGGAGGGATCGGCGGCACTCATCATAGTGGCACCGAGCCGATTTTTAAAATACCCATCCGTAAATCCCGAACGCGAGAAAGCATTTTTCAGTTCTGTCATATCCTGTTTTGTGACTTGACCGGGAAAGTCAAGGTATTTTCGATAGATTCCGGTTACGGCACTCACATATTCGGGACGTTTGAGTCTGCCTTCGATTTTCAGTGATGCAACGCCGATTCGTTTCAGCTCCGAAAGCTCATTAATCAGCGCCATATCTTTGGGACTGAGCAAATATCCCGACAGGGGGCGATCGCCGGTTAAGGTATACCGCAGGCGGCACGGCTGTGCGCATCGGCCGCGGTTTCCGCTTCTTCCGCCCAAAACGGAGGACATCAGACATTGCCCGGAATAACATTCGCAGATTGCGCCGTGAACAAAAACCTCAATTTCTGCATGAGCGCTGCGGCAAATGGCTTCAATCTCGTTTTTGGATAATTCGCGCGCCAGTACGACACGGTCAAAACCGAATTGTTCAAGATATTGCACGCCCTCAATGGAGGTTACGGTCATTTGGGTACTGGCGTGAAGCTCCATTTCCGGCAGAGCGGTCTTAATCATTTTTGCCGCGCCGATGTCCTGGAGAATCAGCGCGTCTGCGCCCATTTCATTCAGCGTATACACATATTCAAGAAGCTCCGGAAGTTCCCGGTCATGAATCAGCGTATTGACCGCAACATGAACCTTTACACCGTAAAGATGGCAGTAACGAATCATTTCGCGCATTTCATCAGCAGTAAAATTCTTGGCGGAACGTCTTGCGTTAAAGGCATAGCCACCCATGTAAACAGCATCTGCTCCGGATTGAACGGCCGCCTTTAATTGAGCGATGCCGCCGGCAGGTGCTAAAAGCTCCGGTGTACCGTGCGTCATTGTTTATCAATCATATCGAGCATTTCCTGCTCTCTTGCGGCAAATTCCTGCTTTAATTCGGACTGCTTGCCCTCCAGAAGTTTGATCTGACCCTCCAGAAATTTAATTTTTTCGTTGGCTTCGGTCAGCTGCTTTTCAAGCTCTTCGGTTTTTGCACGCGTTTCTGTTTCTTCCATTGTGATTTGTCCGCTTTTTGCTTCGGTCAGCTCCGCATGAAGCAACGTGATTTGCTCCCGGAGCTTTTTATTTTCTTCCGTTTGTGTATTCAGCTTTGCAGTGCAGGTTTTAAGCTGCTCATTAACGGTATATCCGGCTTCGTTTACTTTAAAATATTCATCACAAATATTGAGTGCGGCAAGAACCAGGGGACGTTCGCCCATGACATTCGTTCCGCCCTCAAGCACTTTATCAATTTTTTCGTTGATATGATCGCCGAGTGCCTGGATGTATTCTTCGCTCTCCTCCGCAACAACATTGTACTGACGAGAATTGATTGTAATAGTAACTTTATTCATACGCTTCCTCCATATATATGTATGGCATAATACTTCTATTATATTATACTCCAAATTTATCAAAAAATAAAGAGTATTTTTGAAGAAAATAAAAAAAATATCGAAATATGCAAAAGCAATGAAATTTGAGGGAGAAATTTGTGCATAAAAAAGCATCGCGATCAAACCGTGACCGCGATGCAGCTTATTTTGATTACAGAGCAACGATCGTTTCGACTTCAAGCAATACATCCTTAGGAAGTCTTGCCACTTCAACGCAGCTTCTTGCCGGGAAGGGCGCTGTGAAATATTTTGCGTAAATCTCATTGATCTTTGCGAAATCATTCATATCCTTGATAAATACGGTTGTTTTTACGGTATTTTCGATGGACGCGCCGGAGGCCTCAATCAGATTCTTGACATTCGTCAGTGCCTGCTCTGCCTGTGCTTCAACGCCGACAGGGATTTCGCCGGTAGCCGGGTTGATGGGGATTTGCCCGGAGGTGAATAAAAATTCTCCGACCTTGATAGCTTGGGAATACGGGCCGATTGCTGCCGGCGCGTTTGATGTTTTGATTTCTTGCATGTTGATACATCCTTTCGTGTGTTTTTATTTGAACAATTGCTTTTTGTGCAATTGAGGTGAACGTAACAGTTCAAGTGTAGTGGCAGAATTTGCATCCATTTTACAAGCAACTCCCTCTCAGACATCCGCTACGCTGCGCGGAACTCACCTGTGTTGTTTGGAAAACGTATACAAATCCATGAAGGTTTGTGCTTTTTTGATTGAGGTGAACGTAAAAGTTCAAGTGGGGTGGCGGGCTTTGCATGCATTTTACAAGTAACTTCGGCTCAGACATCCGCTACGCTGCGCGGAACTCGCCTGCGTTGTTTGGAAAACGTATGCAAATCTATGGAGGTTCGCGCTTTTTCAATTAAAGTAAGCGTGAATTTTCAAATGTAGTGGTGGGCTTTGCATGCATTTTACAAGTAACTTCGGCTCAGACATCCGCTACGTTGCGCGGAACTCGCCTACGTTACTTGAAAAACGCATGCAAAGCCATCGAAAGTTTGTTCTTTTTCTATTGTATCAGAGAGAGTCTGAAAATATAGCATATGAACGTGGTAAAGATAAAGCAGCCCAGCAGCATGGTATACAATACCTTTCCGGGAGGATAGGATATCCACTCGGTACGCAGCGCTTCATAGGTGGCGATGACGGTTCCGATCAAGCCGCATACAATTAATATAGCCAATGTGGTTGAGGACAACATTCCGAAAAGGATTCCGATAATACTTGTCAGAACCAGCGGCAGAGGGACTAATGCCAATCTGCCGGAAAAATCCCAAAACGGTACGCGCTGCCGGAAAATCAAGCGGTTCAGCAAGTAGAAAATACCTGCATAAATAAAGAATATCAGAATACCGCTTACGGCGCCGCTCAGCAGGCTAAACACAATATTCAGCAAATTTGCATAGCTTGTCAGCGGATGCAGCGACAAGAGCGACAGCACAATCCCGAAAGGCGTCCGAACCGCTCCGGAACGCAGAAAATACAGGCACAGGTTGATAATTCCGCCCGAAATTGCGGAAAACATCAGAGCGGTTCCGCTGCTGATATAGCCCGGATTGGAAATGGTATCAATCGGTGAAACCAGAAACCGCACAAACAGACTCCAAAGGTTTTTCCAAAAGCCTTTTGAGGTTGGGCCGTTTGCGCTTTTTGTGGCATGATGCGCATTTTTTCGCGCACGGAATTTTGCCTTTCTCTTTTCCCATACATTTTTGAATGCACTATCCTGATGGGTATAGCCGGTTCTATAGGAATTACTCTGTGTACCGGCTGTGTTATTAGGCTGATTGTCATACTGTGTGCTTTGGGAAGAAACAGAGTCTTGGGAGGCATGCTCCTTGGCATTTCGCCGAGCCACCGCTCCCGGGCAATTACAGACTTCGCCATCTTTTAACTCGCGTCCGCAGTATATACAGCTTCTCATAGTAAAACGCTCCTTTATCAGTTTATTTGATAGTTTCCATTTTATAACGCGGAGCGCATAATGTCAAGGCTATCTCTGTAAATAAATTGTTAATTATTGATTAACAGCATTGATGTTATCCTTCATACGCCGAATAAACTGCGCTTTTTCAAGCTCAGATACATCCCGAACGCGGTGATAGAGCTTGATGGAAACATTATCAATGACGGTTTCATACTCATACATTTCTTCATATGCTGTGGCAATATCCGTCCAGTTTGCAAAGCTTTCTACGGCAGTTTCCAGCACCTTTTGATCCTCGCGAACCGTCTGTGCCGGATAGGCAACCAACATATAATTTGCATTGCAGAGCGGATTAATATCCGTATTGTCAAGATCAAAATACGGAATGGTATTGGCGATATAATCTACTCGGTATTGATGAATATTCAATGACGGCTCCGCATTTTTGAGCAGCTCACTGTTTAAAATATTCGAGTAGGACAAAACGCCGAGGTACTGTCCTGCCGGAACAATATTATCCAGGGTGGTTTTCAGCGTGAGAATATCATACGCGCTCTCCCGTATCACCGGGCGCATGGAGAAGTTCGGAAACAGTGCGCAGTGCCGAATCTCCTCGGCCGAGGAAGGCTGTTTATGCGGAATCACGACGTTTGTCGCATGAATCACCGCAAGCAGACAAATTCCCAAAAGCGCCTGTTCCTTATGAATATAGCGAACAGTCAGAATCAGCAGAACAATGAAGCTGGGAACATACATCAGCAGATGCCCCTGACCATGGGTTTGCGTGGCAGTGAAAACCAGATAGCATACAATAAGCTGAATCCACACGAATACCGGCCGTCTATCGCGGTGCTTAATCATTGCCCACAGAGAACCGGCTGCCATCAGAAGCAGAAAGATCAACCCCAGATAACGCGTAATCATTCGCATATTCAGCGCAAAGCGGAAGTGAAAACTTCCGTTTCCGTAAGCGGCAATCAGACGCCGGAACATGAAGCCTTCAAAAAAGAAGGATACGGTTGCAATCATCACTGCCAATGCAATCAAGCACATATACCACTTTTTCCGAAACAGAATGGCATCGGCAAGCATTGCGGTGACAAAGGACACGCTGAAAAACAGAAACCAGTTATTCCAGAGCATCAAAGCGGCAAGCAACAAGCCGATCGCAATCTGACGTCCGACACCCGGTTCTTTTCCGTCTTTTCGGAAATAGAGATAAAAGCAGAGCATGCACATCAGAAATCCGCCCATTTCGGTAAAACCGTTAAACGTCAAATAAATCATGACGGGCATGGTGAAAATGACGATCAGCGTTGTAATTAAGGGCGCTTTTCCGAGTTTCTTTGCGGTTAAGTAAATCAGAATATCAGCCGGCAGGAGATAACAATTTACCAGGCTGAGGATGAACACCATCCTGGATTCTCCAAACAGACGGATGAAAACCGCGGAAATGAGTGCCGGAATATCATTAAATTCACTATTGAGTATGGAATCGTAAACCGTACTCCACAAATGTCCGCTATACTCACCCGACGCAATTTTACGCGCAACATTCCAATAATCTGCGTTGCTCCAATAATAAATCTCACGGCATAGGTTTACATAAATAACGGCAAGCAGATTCAGCACCAATGCGATAATACCGAAAATAATCAGATTTTTTTGGCGGCTGCTTAAGCCGGGCGTATCCTGCTCCTCGTCCAGTTCATCAATATCATCAAAAATTGCTCTGTACTTCATTTATGCACGTCCTTTCGTGATGGAGTTTATTATATGCCGGAACGGCTTTTTATTCAAACAGGCTCAGAATTTCTTCATTCGTGAGCGCAGCAAAGGTTTCGTTGTTGGCGGTAATCATACCATCGGCAAGAGAGCGTTTTGCCTCTTGCAGCTTTAGAATTTTTTCCTCAATCGTTCCCTTGGCGGCAAGCCGAATTACCTGTACATTACGCGTCTGACCGATTCGATAGGCGCGGTCGGAGGCTTGATCCATTGTGGCGGGATTCCACCACGGATCATAGTGAATGACCATGTCAGCACCGGTCAGATTCAGTCCGGTTCCGCCGGCACGGAGTGAAATCAAGAAAATATCCCGTTCGCCGCCGTTAAAGCGATCTGCCATTTCGGAGCGTTCATAGGATGGAGTTTTGCCATCCAGATAGAAGCATTTCAGCGACTTTTTATTCAGCTCTTCCCGAATGATTTCGAGCATAGAGGTATACTGCGAGAAAATCAGCAGCCGATGTCCGGCATCTGTGGCACTTTCCGCAAGCTCCAGCAGCAATTGCAGCTTTCCGCTGTCATAGGTGTAATTTTCATCAAACAGCGATGGATGACAGCAGATTTGGCGCAGCCGCATCAACAGCGTCAAAATCTGAATCTTGTTTCTTCCGCCCTCTTGCAGCAGGGAAAGCGTTCTGTTTTTTGCAAGCGCCAGATAGGAGGCGTACATTTTTCGCTGTTCCGGCGTAAGGTCGGCATAGACGGTATACTCCATTTTTTCGGGCAGCTCAGACAGCACTTCGGACTTCATGCGCCGCAGAATAAACGGCTTGATTTTTGCCTTGAAGTCCGCGTGAACATGATCGTCCCCATCTTTTACGATTGGGGTTTCATAAACGGAACGGAAAGTCCGCAAATCGTACAGATAACCGCTCATAATAAAATCGAAAATTGACCACAGCTCCGAGAGTGAGTTTTCAATCGGAGTACCGGTAAGCGCGAATTTTCGGGCTGCGCGGATACGCTTTACACTGCGCGCATTCATCGTTTTCGGGTTTTTAATATACTGCGCTTCATCAATAAAGCAATAGGAAAATTCATATTGCCGATAAAGGGCAATATCACGGCGCAGAATCGGATAGGAGGTGATAATCAAGTCATAATCCGACGCCTGTGCGATCAAAGCCGCGCGTTCGTCTTTCGTTCCATCCACAATGAGTGCGCGAAGCTCCGGAGTAAAACGGCAACATTCATTATACCAATTGTATGTTAATGCACTGGGTGCAACAACCAGTGCCGGCATTTCGGGATGCTCTCCCTCAACAAATGCCAGAACCTGTAAGGTTTTTCCGAGTCCCATATCATCGGCTAAGATTCCGCCGAACCCTAATTCGGAAAGCTGTTTCAGCCAGCGAATTCCGTCTTTTTGGTAAAAGCGAAGTGTATTTTCCAGATGATCGGGGATATTCGGCTGGATTTTTTTGATGTTTTCGATATACTCCAGAAAGCTATCGTCTTTTTCAATCCCATCCAATGCATTCAAATACAAGGCATGGTATTTTGGGAGCTGCTTGGAGCGGTTTTCCACATCTGACGGGGAGAACTCCAATTGCTCCAACAGGTTAAATATATATTTTTTATCGTTATCATCCAGGCTGATAAAAGAGCCGTCGGAACGGCGGTAAAAGTGTTCCTTAAGCTTTACGGCAGCGAGGATTCCGTAGATTTCTTCCGTTTCCAGATCGGTCGAGAAATCAGCCTCCAACAGGTTGATGTCCCGATTATAATGTACACCGGCGCTAATCCCTGCCGTATCTGAAATTTCGATCGCCCGAAATGCGTCCGAATAAATCAGCTCTGCTCTTTGCGCAAGGCGAGGGAGAGCATACTTCAAAAAGGTAAAGATTTTTTCGTCATCATCCAGGCGGAAGCTTCCTTTTTCGCGGATAAAATCGGCAAAAAAGGAGAGAATCTCATCCTCTGACCGGGAATCGCGAACCACAATACGCTTTTCGGTTTCTTCTTCCGCGCCGAGTTGGAGAGAAACCGTTCCGTAGCGTGCGACAACCGCTGCACGGATACTGTTTCCCTGAGCGTCAAAATAGACAGTGAAAACAGGGCGTTCATTGATAATCAAATCATCAATTCCCTGGCTGACAACGCCATGCATTTTTTGAAGTGCCGGGAGAACATGCGCCGCAAACAGCATTGTATTCTCGCCGCGAAAAGAGATTTGCGTCCGGCTATCCTCGTTTAATGCGTTATAAATCGGCATAAAATAGGAACGGTAAGCTTCGGTCGTATGATAGATGATATTATCATAAAGAAAATAAGCACCGTCCCGTGTCAGCGCAAAGCCTTTATCACTGACAGTCAGCGTGATTTCGCCGGGGACTGCCCGAACGTCGATGATGATGTCGGGATCTTCGTCTAAGAAACGAATATCGGACACCCGGATTCCGTTCAGCATCAAACTGAAATGAACCTTAGGCAACAGGGGCAGGATTCGTTTTAACGTTGCACTGCCGAACCGCGTTTGATAGGACGCTTTTGTATAAAAGGGCATTTCACCGGCACGGTTTTCATAGGCTTCGGCAAGAATATTCAGCAATGCGCGTTCCGCCGGAGTCAGTGCAGACGATGCCGGATCATAGCCGACCGAGCGTGAAATCTTGAACGGGCGGTTTTTTGCATAGAAATCCAGGAAATTTTCAATTCCGTGGAGCGCAGTTCCGGCTTTTCCGATTTCGAGCGCCATCGCAAATGACGGAGTGGCGCGATTATTAATATACAGAATAAAATGAAGCTCCAAAGGCTGCTTTTCAGCCTTTTTATCGGCAAAATCCTTACAAAGGGTCATGGCAAGCTTATCATTTTCATCAGAAAAAGAGCCGTTTTCATCCTGTTCTGCCATGCGCTGGCGAAGGGCGGCTACAATATGCTTACAGGTGGAATGCATCGTTTCATAATACGGACAGGTACAGAAGGTGTCTGTAATATTTCCGTCCCGGTCGAACTTGACGGAAACATTATAAAGCGATTCTCCGTCTACCACCGCTGTTATTAAACTGTCGGAACGTTTTTGCAGATGAACGCGCCCCTCTTTGAAATACTCCATCCCACGTTTATAGATTGTGGAGGAGCAGGAGCGACGGATCATGGCGTCGGTTATTTTCATGGATGCAGACCTTCTTAAATTTAATTTATCATATCATTATACCATGATTTTGTTGATTTGGCAATACTAAAATTTCCGCTTGATCTCTTTTACCAAGCCGAAAACGCGGATTTTAAGGACATCACTGCCCTCAAAGCGGCGAACGGGGTACATGGGATTAATCGAATGCAGTTCAATAAAATTATTACCGTATACGACTTTTTTAATCACTCCATTTTCACCGTTAATGGTTACAACCGCATAGCTTCCGCTATCTACAGAGTTTTGGCAACGCACCAGTACCAGATCGCCCTCAATGAAAATCGGATACATGCTGTCGCCCTCTACCCTCAAATATACATACTGTTCGCCATCCGAAAGAGAGGACTTTAAAACAGGCTCATAATCAATCGCACAGTTATTCATACTATCGGCAAAGCTCCCATTGCCCGCGGAAACGCAGGCAAGCACCGGAATTTCGACGGTTTCTTCGTCATAGGGACGCAGATTGTCGGGCATTTCCCAGCCCAGAATATATTCCGGCGTTGTATGAAGAATTTTTGCCAGCTTCAGCAGGTTTTCACGTTTAATATTTTTTACCGTTCCTTTTTCGTATTTCTGTATCGCGGCCTTTTGGACGCCGAGCGCCTTGCCGAGATCCTCCTGCGTAAGCTTTTGCTCCTTTCGAAGCATTTTGATTCTTTCACCGGGAGTCATAATTATCATCCTTTCTGATTCTATCGGGGGAATTAAGAATATTTTTTGTATCTTAATAATACCATATAAAACGTGAAAAATCAATATAAATTTTGAAAAAATATCTTAAAAATATATTTTTCTCTTGACAAACGAACAAATGTGTGGTATAATATAGTCAATCAATCAAAAACCGCCAAGTGCGGTAAAATTTTTTAGAACAAAAGTATCTTAAAAAGATTAAAAAAGGAGAAGCGAACAATGATTTACAAGAATGAAGATCCTAAGGCGATACTTGCAATGGAAAAGGCAAGAATGGGAGATGATTATTACGGCGGAGACATTTATGATGAAGATATTCATGAGTGTCCGGTCTGCGGAGCGTTATATCCGAGTTATTTCTACATGAATGACGATGAGGAATGTGTGGGTTGTGAGATGTGTATAACAAGAGTTAACGAACTTTATTGATTCAACGCGAAAAATAAGCAGCACATCTCGTCCTGATAGGGGGCTTGAAATATGAGTATATGTCGGCGCCCCCAATCAGAACGATCTGCTTGCTTCTTTTCCGCGTTGGGGTGTAGAGGAAGCGGCGCATCTCGTCCTGATAGGGGGCTTGAAATATGAGTATATGTCGGCGCCCCCAATCA
>CAUGRT010000023.1 GCA_959602045.1 uncultured Clostridia bacterium
TCCGAAAAGTTTATGCGCGGGTGTCAAGAGGGGGTTCGCATTAACCCCCTCTTGCACCAACAGAACAGCTGATGTAGAAATCAGCCGCGCGAGGGGGCGGCGCACGCCCCCTACCCCACAACTACAAAAACAAAAAAATCCTGCCGAAAGCAGGGGGTACGGGGGACAAAGCCCCCGAATAACCTTCCTCAAACATCTTTCTTATCAAATATTATATACGAAACCGAGAATAAAATCAAGATACTTCCCACAACAATTCCGATTTTATATAATATTACGTTCAACGGCAATGCCGTGCCGAGAAAGAGAGAGTGCCATTTCGCATAGGAGGTAAATAAAAATGACTCCGAGCCGGCAATATAATAACCCATGTACTTCATTATCGCATAGATCGCAAGCGATAATAGCATCGCCAGCGTCGGACTCTTGACGCTGACATTTACCAGGATCCCCAATAATGCCACACCGGCAAGCGGAATCAAGTCGATCGCATATGCCGCCAATGTCGGCGCCCACTGCGCTAATGAACCGCCCGAGATTCCTTGAACTACCAAACATACCCCATACATCACCAATAATGCGCCGGTTCCCAGCAAAAACGCCGCCGCACCCTTTGCCGCAAGCAGCTTAAACCGCGAAACCGGCTTCAGTAAACATGCTTTCAGCGTATCGGCGGCATACTCACTGCTGAATAAATCTGTAACCGCCATCAGCAAAATCAACGGAATCAAAATCTCCACCATGAACGGCAGCAGCTCCATCAGCATATTGCTCTTGACTGTCACGGTTCCGCCCGAAAAACGGTTGATCAGAGCACTGCCGCCCCATCGCATCATGCACACCGCCGCCCCTAAAACCAACAGCACAATGTACTTCTTCTGATGCCTTAATTTGTAAAATTCATTCCTAAGCGTAAATAGAAATCCCGTCATATACTGCCTCTCCTCTCATGGATATTTTCCAGGAAATATTCCTCTAACGATGGATATAAGCCTAAAATCCGATCCATTCTGTCCATCGCAATCAATTCCCCATCGTAAATTACCGCCGCCTTATTGCATACCTTTTCAATCTCGGACGCAATATGACTTGATATAATGAAGGTGGTGTTGTACTTTTCATTCATCTCCCGAACAATATCCCGAATTTCCACAACCCCCTCAATATCCAATCCGTTCACCGGCTCGTCAAGAATCAGAATCTCCGGCTTTCCGAGAAAAGCCTCTGCCAAACCCAAACGCTGCTTCATTCCTAACGAAAACCGCCCTGCCTTATCCTTTGCGTATTGCTCCAAATGCACCATCCGGAGCATATTTTCAATATCCTCGCGCTCATCTCTCGTCTTTGCCGCAAGATACATGTTCTGGTAAGCCGTCAGATCCTTGTATATGGCAGGCGCTTCAATGAGCGCACCCATCTTCGCCATGATGGTTTCAAAACTCTCGTGCATTTCCATACCATCAACCTCCACCTTTCCGCTGTCCTCGCGAATCAGTGAAAGCATGGCTTTCATAATCGTAGTTTTGCCCGAGCCGTTGGGGCCCAATAATCCCAGAATATCTCCCGTTTCCACGTCAAATGAAATATTTCTGATGCCCCGCTTGTTGCTGTAGAGCTTTGTCAGCTTGTTAATACGTATCATAAGGAATTCCTCCGTTTAAATTCTCTATCAGTTTTCCGCTACTTCGGCATTTACTTCGGTGTCTTCTTCTCCGTAATCAAACCAATCAATCTTAATATTTGAGGTATCCAGCTTCGGTACAACCGTTGAGCCTACCTCGGTAATGTCCAGTGTGCCATGAACCGTTATGTCGTGCTTTTCGCCGTTTTTATCCTGACCGACAAATACAATCGTTCCTTCGCCACTGCTCAACATGTTATCCTTATTCACCGTGAATCGGCATTTCACACTATCTACCGTAGCATTATCACCCAAATTCATCATCATTTTATCGCTTTCCGAAAGATTTTCTTCATTCTGGTAATATTCATCATGCTCATAATTGAAATTTGTAATAGAGAATAACGCGCCTAAGCCGGCATTGATCAGCTCCGGAATCTGAATGGAGCTTAAGTTCACCTCATAAGTAGAAGAATTTTCTCCATCCTCCACACAAACAAAGTTATTCTTCAAATCTCCTACAACCGTATCCGCAAACAGCTCCGCGAACCGCATTACTTTCGCATTGGTCTTGTCATCATTGTTAAAGCGAATCGCTTCTAAGCCGCCTCTGTCAAACACGCCTTCGCTATAGCCATAATATCCGCCGTTCTCTCCATTATCATGATAAATCCGCTTTCCATCTTGAACCCAATATTCACTGACATATTGACCATCATCGACATTCACACCTAATTCATGCATCGCCTCCGCTGCCTTGGAATACTCCTGTGAAACCGTATAATTGGAAAATTCCTTTCCATCTCCGGAAAATTCCATATTCATCTTCAAGGTATAATTATCATATTTCGGTAAATTGAATACCGCCTTTTTGAACGCATCATAACCGTTCGCTGTCTGATAATTTGCAAACGCCGCCGTTGTCAGCATGCATACGCCTGCGATTGCACTGATAATTGCTAAGCTTCTCTTTTTCATGTTAAAACTTCCTTTCTTATTTTTTTATAGATTCAGGAATTTCTTCCCTGTTGGCTTACAAGACTATTGTACCGTTTTGTTATAAAAATTATATAATAGAAACTTAAACTTTTTATAAACTAATTTTAAATTTTTACATAAAAATTTAAAGAAAAAATAAAAGACTCTATCCTTATTAGAAATTTATCTTTTTTAATTAAAATAACATTGTAATTTTATACATTATATGATATAATGAATAGTAAGGAGTGAGTAACAATAATCATGGATTTTTACACAGCAAATTTAATCATTACCCTTGCCTTTCTAAGTGTTACTGTTATTGATGTCTGTACCAATCGGGTTATTGATAACAAAATGAAAAAGGGAAGTATTCTGGTATGTCTGTTCATCGGCATATCAATTTTTTGTGAGTGGCTCGGCGTAAAAACAAACGGCGCAGATGTATCGTTAATATCAATCCACAGAATCGTAAAACTGATAGAGTTTTGTATGGCTCCCGTAATCAGCGTGGCATCAGCATTCAGTTACAGTCAAGTGAAAAGACCGAAACTAATCCTCTCCGTTTTGATCATCCACATCTTATTTCAACTTGTGTCGCTCAAAGAAGGCTGGGTGTTCTATGTTGATGCGGAGAATATTTATCACCGACAACGGCTATATTGGATTTATATTGCCACATTCTCCGTTTCTATTCTATATTGCTTCAAAAACATCGTGCGCGAAGAAATGAAGTTCTATCGCAAACCTGCTGCTGTGCTGATTGCAACATTAATGTTTTTGACAATGGGAATCAGCATCCAAATGTTCAAGCCCGATCTGCGCGTTGACTATATGTGCGTTGCGATCGGAAACTTCCTGCTTTATAATCATCGTTGTAAAATGATTTTCCAGCTGGATGGACTGACGCATCTTTTTAACCGCCGATGTTATGAAAAGGATATTGAAAAAATCAGTTTCCCGGCAGTCATTCTGAACATGGATATTAACAAATTCAAGGTGATTAATGACACCTACGGGCATAGCACTGGAGATTATTTTCTAAAAACCATTGCAAAAATGATTCGGAAAACATATGGAAAATACGGCAGCTGCTATCGTCTGGGCGGCGACGAGTTTTGTGTGATTTTGGATAGAAATATTAATGATGTGCAGAAAATGAACGATCGTTTTCGCCAATCCATCAATGAAATGCGAAAAGCCGATAACCGTGCGCCTGATGTTTCGATCGGCTATGCTTATTATAATGAAAAGAACGAACACGTTAAAAAGATTATTGAAGAAGCGGATGAAATGATGTATAGCAATAAACATCAGCCTGAAACATATCGTTCATAAAAAAATAAAGAGTTTGAAGCCAAAAGGTTTCAAACTCTTTTTTGTATAATCTTATAATACAGCTTCCCAAAGCTCAGGATGCGGATTTGCAATCACTTCCGTGTTAATCAATACGCCCTGCTCTGCCGCAATTCTTGCACCAGCCTCTACGCCTGCCTTTACATCCGCAACATCACCCGTCATGGACACAAAGCACTTGCCTGCCATACCGCGCGCTACTCTGACCTCGATCAGTTCAATATCACCCGATTTCACCGCTGCATCGGCAGCTTCAATCGCACTTGCCGCCGTGAAGGTTTCGACAATGCCGAACGCTTTTTTCTCTTTTACGTCCGCAGTACCGCATACCGCCTCATAAACCTTATCGCCTAAATTACCGATAACAAACTTGTCAATCATTGCATCCTCTGCTATCAGTTCTGCCCGATCAACCGCTGCGTGAATGGCAGATAATTCTCCGCCTACAATCGTGACAAACTTACCCGGACAAACCGACCCGGAACTTATCAGATGTACGCCTGCGCTTTTGAGCATTTCATCGGTGACAACAACACCCTTTGAAACATTTTTTACCTCAACCAATCCTATCGAATTCATCTGTATTCACCTACTTACTTATTATTATAAATCTGTCGGTCACATCGCTGACCTTGCCGTTGATACTTGCATGCATGGTTGTTCCCAATGAGCCTGCCGGAGTCTGTGCAACCACATCTCCCACATGCACCTTGTCGCCCTTTTTAACCGTTGCTGCTGCCGGAGCGCCGACATGTTGCTTTAATTCTATGTAAACCTGTGACGGCTCAAATACCGTATCTTTCTTTTCAACCGATGCCTTGACATACTTGCGGATGCCCAGTCTGTCGATCAATAAAGACGAAGAAACCAGTCTGGAGGATCTTTCCTCTCTCACCTTTTCAGGAGCCTGATTATTCTTGCGTTTCAAGCCGTGCTTACCCAATAAGCCCTTGGTTTCCATTGAAATTTTCTGGGGATCCAGCATCTGCTGACAGCCGATCACCGTACAAACACCACATCCGCAGCAAAGAGCCGACTGTAAGAATGCCTCGGTATCCTGCACTTCCGAATGAGATGCCGCACGAACCGTCTTATGAACGTTGATATTATATCCCAGAAGATTTCGCGGACAGACATCACTGCACATATGACAGTTACAGCATGCCGCCGAAGCTCTCTTTAATGTCATGGAAATCGGCATACGCTTTCGCTGAATAATGCTGTGCGTTTCCGGGAAAATCAGCAGACCTTTTGTCGTCTTTGTCACAACATCATTTTCAATATCCACTAACTTACCCATCATCGGACCGCCGTTGATGACTGCTTTTCCCGTCAAATCACCGTAGCCGCATACTTCAAGCAACTCGCGAATCTTCATACCTACCGGCGCTTTCACCGTAATATCTTCTTTCGTGTCGCCGCCGATGGTAATATATTTCTCCGTTACCGGTGCGCCACCGAGCGCTTTATGAATATTATAAACCGTTTCTACGTTAATAACCATAACGCCGACCATTACCGGAATTGAACCCTCCGGAATGATTTTTCCGGTCGTTTCATATGTCAGAACAACCTCATCTCCTGCCGGATAAATATCCGGAATCTCCTTAACGCGAACCTTTGTCCCCTCTAAGGAAGCCAGAATTTTTGTATCCAGAAGATGCATATTCTTTCCCTTGATTCCGATAATCGCTTCATCCGCACCCATCGAATCAATCAGAATATTTAATGTATCCACCAACGCCTGCAAATGCTTTTCTAAGATATGGTGATCGACCATCATCAAAGGCTCACATTCCGCCGCATTGACTACAATCTGCTTTACTTTGTCTGAAAATTTCACATGAGTCGGGAAACCGGCGCCGCCTGCTCCGACGATTCCGGCTTCATAAACAATCTTCTGAAGCTCCTGTAAATCCATACTGTTTCATTCCTTCCAAAAAAATGAATCTTGCTTTTTTAGCATTGCTTTGTATCAAGAATTCCCACAATCACCGCATCCACGGGCGCATCGTCCTTTTTCAGTGCCTTACGCGCGCCGGATCCTGTGGTAATGATAACATCCTCGCCGATTCCGGCACCCACGCCGTCAACCGCTGTCAGGAATTTATCCACTAATTCTCCGTTTTCGATACATTGTATCTGCATAAACTTGTAGCCTACCAGACCCTCCAGCTTATGCGTTGATACAACGCTTCCATATACTCTGCCTATAATCATATTTATATCATCCTTTAAGATGTTATTTTCAAGCTTTAATAATTTTTACATAATCGCCCGTTTTAATTGCACAGGCATTGGCATCGTCCGTGTCAATGTGCATTTCCGGAGTGAAGCTTTCATGCACCCGAACCTGAACATTATAATATGTAGTCGGTTTTGAATTTTGAATCTGAACATCCACCAAATCATTATCCTTTACACCGTATTTTGCAGCGGTTGCCGGATCCATATGGATGTGGCGGTTTGCGATAATGCAGCCTTCATTCAAGAAAATGCTGCCTTTCGGCCCAACCAGCGCCATCGGAGCGCTTCCCTTTAATTCTCCTGACGGACGGACAGGAGGACTTACCTTTAATTTGAACGTATCCGTTCTTGAAATTTCAATCTGGGACTGTTTTCTGACCGGCCCCAACACTCTTACGCCCTCAATTGTTCTTAAGGACGGGCTAACCAGTGTAACACATTCCTCCGCCGCAAACTGACCGCCCATAAGCTGCTTTTTCGGTGTCAGCTGATGTCCTTCGCCAAAAAGCGTTTCCAAGTCCTTTTGCGATAAATGAACGTGACGCGCACTCACGCCTACCTTAATGCCCTCGCTCGCTTCCTTTTGCTTCAATATATCAATCACTGTTTGGGCAATTATATCCTGTAAATTATTTTCCATCTCTTATTCTCTCCCTTTTGAACGAGGTCTTAATGTTTCTCACACAAACCGCGTCCAATGAAGGGCTAGCCTTCATCGGACACGAAATGCAATGAGCGTTTTACTCAGATCAAACCTGCGGTAAAATCTTTTCTACATCACCATGCGGTCTGGGGATTACGTGAACTGAAACCAGCTCGCCCAATCTTGAACCGGCAGCAGCGCCTGCGTCTGTTGCAGCCTGAACAGCGCCAACATCGCCTCTTACCATAACCGTTACAAGACCTGAACCGATTCTCTCTGTTCCGATCAAAGTTACGTTTGCAGCCTTAACCATTGCATCGGCAGCCTCAATTGCAGCTACCAAACCTCTTGTTTCAACCATACCTAATGCTTCTACAGCCATCTTAGTATCCTCCTTTTAAAATCTGAGCAGTGTTTGCTCTTTGTTTACTTTATTATAATATATCTTAAGCCCTTTGGGCTGAAGAACGAAATATGTTATGAGGGTGAACCCTCCGATTTCGGCTTTCTGCCTCGTCTTTTCGGAGCCGGCTTTGCCTGTTCCGCAGGAGCTGCCGCGGTTCTTGTTGTTCTGCGGCGTTTTGGTTTCTCCTCGTTTTCTGATGTCGGACCAACATGTGTCCCGGCAGTTTCAGACTCCGGTTCCGGCTCTTTTGCCGGTTCAAGATGTAAAAACTTCAAAATCTCGTCATGCGGTCTTGCGATTACCTGCGACGCTTTCAAGCAGCCATCCTGCTTTGCACGTGCCGCTCCGGCATCCACCGCCGCCTGCACTGATGTAAGCTCGCCTCTGACAACGATCGTTACCAAACGACCGCCCAAACGTCTTTCCGTTGCAACAAATTCAACGTCTGCCGCCTTGAGCATATCATCCAACATGATAATCGCATTTCCGAGAGCGCTTACCTCAACCAGTCCCAGTGAAAATTCAGCCATACTAATCCTCCAATTCGCTTATCATATGGTCGGAAGAACTCTGACCACTTCATCATGCGGTCTGGGGATTACGTTTGTGGCATAAACCTCGCCGATCTCCCGTGCTACCGCCTCACCGGCAGCAACCGCGGCAGTTACCGCGTCAACGTCGCCCTCGATGACTACATTCACAAGTCCCGATCCGATTTTTTCAGTTCCGACAACCCATACATCAGCTGCCTTTGTCATTGCGTCAGAGGCTTCAATGGCAGCCGTCAGACTTCTTGTTTCCAAAAATCCCAGCGCTTTCATTTTGTCACCATCAAATCCTTTCACAGAACTAAGTTTGAAAGAAAATTGTTCAGATTTCCGTTTTGCAGCGACGGGATACACCGCCCCAAGCAAAGTATAGCAAACCCGGCAACTTTATTCAAACTTACTTCCTAATTATGCATTGTTTTTTATATGCCCAACCTTATCGCGTCCTACGCTGATGCGCTTTGCCATTTTCATAGCGTCGCCTGTAGGTCTTGCAATAATGTGAGTGTTGATCAGCCCCGAAACGCTTTCCGCCGCTCTTGCGCCTGCCTCGACAGCCGCCTTTACCGCTGACACGCTTCCGGTCATTTTCACCGCCATAATCAGCGGAACCTCAACGCTCTCCGCATTCGCCGGCTTGTTGGAGTCAATGGCAATGATTTTCACATCAGCCGCCTTCGCCGCCGCATCCGCCGCGGTAATGGCTGTGACAAAGCCAAACATCTCTATAATTCCAACCGCTTCATTCATAGCCTACAGCACTCCTTATGTACTTAAAAATTCTTATTGATGTACGCAATCTTCAGACCCTTTTGCGCAAGGTTTGTCTCTAACGCTTCGTTCATTTCATCCAATCCGAAACGATGTGTAATCAATTCCTTCATCGGCAAGCCGATTGCATTGGCTCTCTTTAAGAAATCAAACGTTGTTGCATAATCTCTGAGCGTATAAACCCAGGAACCCACCAATGTGATTTCCTTTGAGCACAAGTCAAAGTGCGGATTGATTGTTGCGTCACCGCCGTTAATGAAGAAGCCCAGCTCACAAAGTCCGCCGCCGTTCCGGATGAACTTATAGATATTGCTGTGTGCAACCGGAGAACCGGTACACTGGAATGCAAAATCCGCAAGATGTCCGCCCAGAGCGTCCTTAACCGCTTCGGTCAGCGCTTCAATCCCCTTATAATTCATAAAGTTTACGGTTGCGCCTGCACCCATTCTCTTTGCAAATTCCAATCTCTGCTCGTTACCGTCAACTGCTACGATGTTCTCAACACCCATCGTACGCAGTACCGCGATACAAATCAAGCCGATCGGACCACATCCCTGTACAACCACTCTGGAGTTGAACCGAAGAATATTGGTTGTCTTGGCTCTTTCCACCGCATGTACAAGAACCGCACAGGGTTCAATCAGGATTCTGGAATCCAGATCCAAATCACTTACGTTAAATACGGTTGATCCGCCGCGGATTAAAAGATAATCGCTGTACCAGCCGTTCAGATGAACATCATCATCCGGCAGCAAGCCGTAAACATCCGCACCGCCGACATTCTGCTTATTCAAATCGAACATCGTGATCTCCGGATCATCTTTGAAAATCATACAGGTAACAACCTTATCCCCGATATTTAACGGTTTTCCGGCACTATCCTTTTTGACATTCTTACCCATCTTTACGATTTCACCGGTTCCCTCATGACCCAGTACAACCGGAATCAGTGAGAACGGATCGTTCTTAAATTCGTGAGCATCGGTACCGCAGATTCCGCAGCCCTCTACCTTAACCAGAATATCATCATCACCGATTTCGGGAATCGGATATTCTTGAACTTCAAACTTTTTCAATTCTGTCAGCATTGCAACTCTTGCAGTTTTGGGAATTGCTCCGCTTGCCGAACGGTTCGCTGCCTGTGCAGGTGCCGGCGCACCGCCGGTCATTTCCTTTAAAACTGCCTTGACCAATTCAGCAACTTCATTTTCATTTATATTCAAGGTACTGTCTCCCTTCTATATAATGTTCAAGCCATCGCTTAAAACGCAGCGTCTTTGACGCGTAAAGCTTCTCGGCGAGGTAATACCCTCTCCTGTCGGACCGGCAATCGTAAAGGTCGTCCAACCCTCGGCATTAAAGCCGATTCCTGCATAGGAGGGTGCATTCTTTACAAAGATTGTCGTGCAGATTGCCTTTGCATACTGCGTCATATGATCCACATTCTTGGAATGTAAATGCGCACTGTGACGATTTCCGTGTTCAGCCTTAACCGCCATTTCCACACATTCGTCAAAGCTGTCGCACCGTACAATTGCCAAAATCGGCATCATCAGTTCTGTCTGAACAAACGGATGCGAGAACTCTGTTTCGCAGATAATGCAGCGTGTATCTTCTTTCGGGGTAATTCCGATTGCCGCAAGAATCTTCTTTGCGTCACGGCCTACCCAATCCTTATTGATTACCAACTTCGGCTTATCGCCCTCTTTTTTCGGCTTTGACCATACAAGCACGGTATCAACCAGCTTCTTGGTCTGCTCTGCCGTCAGCATATAAGCGCCGTTTTTCAGCATATGATGAATCAGCTCATCCGCTACGTTTCTCATCACGAAAACTTCTTTTTCCGCAATACACGGCAGATTATTATCGAATGTACAACCATCAATAATATCCTTACCTGCTTTCGGAATATCAGCCGTATCGTCAACAACTACCGGCGGATTTCCGGCACCTGCGCCGATCGCTTTCTTTCCGCTCGAAAGAAGCATCTTTACAACACCCGGGCCGCCTGTCGCAACCAACATCCGAACGGACGGATCGTGAACCATCTTGTTTGAGGTTTCCATCGTCGGATTCGCAACGGTCGCTACGATATTCTCCGGGCCGCCTGCCGCCAGTACCGCTCTGTTTACCAGATCAACCGCATAAGCCGAAATGCGCTTTGCATGCGGATGAGGATTGAACAATACGCCGTTTCCGGCAGCCAGCATACAGATACTGTTGCAGATGATCGTACAACTCGGATTCGTGGACGGCGTAATCGCTCCGATGATTCCGTAAGGCGCCATCTCTACAAGCGTTAAACCGCGATCTCCGGAAAATGCTCTCGTTTCCAGATCGGATGTGCCGAGCGTCTTATCCGCTACCAGATGATGCTTTAAAATCTTATGGTAAACGTTACCCATCTTGGTATCTTCAACAGCAAGCTTCGCCATAACTTCAGCTTCTTCATGAGTAAGACGTCTGATCTCTTTAATAATATTTTCGCGCTGTTCTTTATTATAATATCTAAACGTTGTGTAAGCCTTGTTACATGCCGCAATCGCTTCTTCCATCGTATCAAACACGCCCAACTGCTTACGCTTCGGCTGCTCATACTGTGAAAGATCCATTCCGGAAAGCACGTTTTGAACAATTTCGCTTACCTTTTTCTCGTCTATCACTTTAAAACCTCCCTCTCTTAATGTTTGCAGCTGATTATAAAATGTCCTCAAGCTTTAGATTATATAAATTCTCATATCCAGAGCTTCGGCGTGGATTTTCATGTGTTTTTGGCTCAATCGCCTTCATAGTCTGAAAAACACATATAAATTCCTATTTTATAATCATGATTTCTGTCATAAGTTTTTAAAAAGCTCCGCCGCAACTTTTGCAAGCAGTGCATCCTGATCTTTTGTACCGCCGGAAACTCCAACCGCGCCGACCAGCTCGCCATCCGAATACAACGGCTCACCTCCGGCAAGCAACAGGATTCCGCCGCCGTTTGTCAGACCGTCCAACGCTCCTCCACGCGACTCCTCCAACGCCCGATAGGTGGGCATTTTCAGTGCAGCGGCCGTATACGCCTTATCCTGCGCTGCCTGTACCGAAACGATATAAGCATTGTCCATCGCTTCTAAGCAGATTAACCGCGCTCCGCTGTTGACGACTGCGGTCACTACATTCACCCCTAAGCGCTCTGCCGCATGTTCAACTCCTGCCGCCAGCATTTTGGCGGTCCGCAGATTGAGCTGCACAGGATTCAAAGGCTTCGGTTTCGGCTGATTTGGCTTGTCCTCTTTTACGGCTGCCGGTTTCCTCGGCTCAGGCTGCTGTACGTTCAGATTCTTTGCTACCTCTGTCAGCAGCTCATCAATCGTTTTCATCTCGTACATTCTCCTTTGCGCCGGATTTTCCTTATTTATTGTACTGCTCCAAAACCTTTCTCGTTACTTCAGCAACCAGGCTTTCCAAATCCTTATCTTTTCCGCAGGAACAATTCTTGTCATCATCACATTTTTGTGACGGAAGCGGCTGGAAGCCGTGATATGCTGCTGAGGATTCTACTCCGTATTTCTCGTTTGCGTCTGTCGGTGACATTGAACATGTGCCATCCTCGTAGCAACCCGGACAAAGCTTCTCCATCGGGTGCTTGCCCGGAACGCCAAACTTCTTTCTCAAGTCGATCAGCTTCTTTACTTCGCCGCAAGGAATTTCTTTCTCGCCGCCCAGTAATCTTGCATACATCAAAAGCTTTGCATAGAATTCTGTGGATTCCATTCTGAAGAATGCTGTATTCAAGTCACAGCCAAAGGACAATGCACCGTGGTTTGCAAGAAGAATTGCGTCATAATCCTGAATGTACGGCTCCAATGACTCCGGAATCTCCATTGTCGAAGGTGTTCCGTATTGCGCGATCGGAACAGCGCCCAGGAAGATGATTGCTTCCGGCATGATCAGCTTGTCCAAAGCGATTCCTGCAATCGCAAAGGATGTTGCGATCGGCGGATGTGCGTGAACAACTGCCTTTACGTCCGGTCTTTCCTGATACACCTTTAAGTGCATCTTAAATTCTGATGAAGGCTTCCACGGGCCGTTGGACTCCTTTAAGTTTCCTTGTCCGTCTACCTTACAGATCATGTCCGGTGTCATGAAACCTTTTGATACACCTGTCGGTGTTACGAAATATGTATCTTTATCTATCTGAACGGAAAAGTTACCGTCGTTCGCGGCAACGAAACCGTCATTGTAGATTCTTCGACCAATTTCGCACAGCTCTTTTTTGATTTCATAATCTGATTTGAACATACTTTTTCCCTCTTTCTTTTGGTTTTGTTTTGTTTTATTTGGATTTGATTTTATTATACACCATTTTTGCTGAAATGTAAAGCCTTATTTTATAGAAAATATTGCAAAAATACATTATAACAAAAATGATGCCAAAATTCATTCTCAATATTATTATTTTACCACAAACCATAGGGTTTTGGCAAGTGTTTTTATACACATTTTGCACAATTTTTTTATTGTTTTTCCTTATAATAAAAATTTGTTACAAAGATTTCATAAAAATTTCGTACAATGTAACCAAACAGAAATATTTTTGTAACAAAAATGTTAAACAGCAACATTTCCATCTAAATCTGTCGGAGTTCCTACTTATTATAAAAGGAGCTGCTGCATCTCATGCAGCAGCTCCCTGCTTTAAGTACAAATTAGTGAACAATTGCAAGTTCCGTATCCTTATCGAAGATATGAAGCTTATTTGTTTCAAAAGCTACATTGATTGTATCGCCGATTTTTGCTGTTGATCTCTGGTTTACTCTTGCAGTAAACTGTGATCCTGCAATATTCAGATACAGATAAGTTTCCGAACCCAAAAGCTCTGTTACTTCTACATATGCTTTACATACGCCGTCCGGCTTTGCTGCGATGAATCCTTCATCATCGTGAATATCCTCTGGTCTGATACCCAGAACAACTTCCTTACCGATATAATCCTTCAAAGGAGCAGTCTTGCCGGCAGGAACCTTAATGGTGTTCTCACCAAAGGTTGCCCAAACGTCGTCACCCTTAGCGGACAGCATTGCATTAACGAAGTTCATCTGCGGTGAACCGATAAATCCTGCAACGAATACGTTACACGGCTCAGCATACAGATTTGTCGGAGTATCAACCTGCTGGATGATACCGTCCTTCATAACAACGATACGAGTACCCATTGTCATAGCTTCTGTCTGGTCATGTGTTACGTAGATGAATGTTGTCTGCAATCTGTGATGCAGCTTCTTAATCTCCGTTCTCATTGCAACTCTCAGCTTTGCGTCCAGGTTTGACAGCGGCTCATCCATCAGGAATACTTTCGGGCTACGTACAATCGCACGACCCATAGCCACACGCTGTCTTTGACCGCCGGACAAAGCCTTCGGCTTTCTGTCTAACAGATGCTCAATCTCAAGAATCTTTGCAGCTTCGTTAACTCTCTTCTTGATTTCATCCTTCGGAGTCTTTCTCAGCTTCAAAGCAAATGCCATGTTATCGTATACTGTCATATGCGGATAAAGAGCGTAGTTCTGGAAAACCATCGCGATATCTCTATCCTTCGGAGCAACGTCGTTCATCAACTTACCGCCGATGTACAGCTCACCGTCTGTAATTTCCTCAAGACCTGCGATCATTCTCAATGTTGTTGACTTACCGCAGCCTGAAGGTCCTACTAATATAATAAACTCTTTATCTGCAATATCCAGACAAATGTCACTTGCACCTACAAATCCATTGGGATATTTCTTGTAGACATGTTTTAATTGTAAATCTGCCATTTTGTTATTTCCCCTCTCGTTCTATGAATATTCATTTCGGCAAAAAGTCCAGATCAACCCTTTTTGCTTCGGAAGAACAGCTCAATTTTCTGCCGCACCTCTCTTATCATGGTATTATGATATCATATTTTTCGGAAAATAGTAAGTCTTATTATACACAAAATTTTAATAATTCTTTAGACACTTTTACTAAACATAACGTGCAAAATGGCTTTTCAACGGCATTTTCTCGGTGTTTGCGACACGAATCCGAAAATTGCTCTTATTTATTTTGTGCGTCCGCAATAATTTTTTCCGCGACATTCTGAGGCGCTTCGGCATAGCGTGTAAATTCAAAAGTAAACATACCTCTGCCCTGGCTCATGGAACGCAAATCGGTTGCATATTTAAACATTTCCGACATCGGAACTTCCGCCTCAACCAGATTCAATCCATCCTTATCGCTTTCGCCCATGCCCATAATCTGTCCGCGGCGCTTATTAATATCCCCGATAATATCGCCCATGATCTTCTCCGGCACATAAACCTTCAAATACCCGATCGGCTCCAGAATCACCGGCTTTGCCTGCTTCAAGCCTTCCTTATAAGCAATCGCCGCCGCAGTCTTAAATGCCATCTCGGATGAATCCACCGGATGATAAGAACCGTCCAAAAGCGTCGCTTTCAGATTCACAACCGGATAACCGGCAAGCACACCTTTTTCGCAGGCATCGCGCAAGCCCTTTTCCACCGCCGGGAAATAGTTCTTCGGAACACTGCCGCCGAATACCTTTTCTTCAAAAATCATATCCTCCGAAATACCAGGTGCAAACTCAATCTTAACATGCCCGTACTGACCGTGACCGCCGGACTGCTTTTTATGCTTACCTTCTACCGTTGCCGTTCCCTTGATCGTTTCGCGATACGGAACAATCGGCTCCTCCAAAAGAACACTGACACCGTATTTACTCTTGAGCTTGCTGACCAAAACGTCGATATGCTGCTCGCCCTGTCCGTTAATCAGCGTCTGCTTCGTTTCGGCATTGGAAGTCACCGTAAAGGTCGGATCCTCCTCAGTCAGTTTCATCAGACCGCCGATAATCTTTTCTTCATCGCCCTTTGTCACCGGCTTCACCGCCATCGACAACACAGGTGCCGGGAACTCAATTCCCGTCAAAATAATATTCTTTCCCTTTTCACAAAGCGTATCGCCCGTTTTTGTTGCGTCCAGCTTTGCCACACAGCCAATATCGCCGGCTTTGATGCATTTCGCCTCGGACTGCTTTTTGCCGCAGATCGTATAGACCTTTCCGATTTTCTCCATCACACCCTTATTCGGATTATACAGCTGCGAATCTGCTTTCACCTCACCCGAATAAACGCGGAACAGCGACAGCTTGCCGACAAACGGGTCTGCAATCGTCTTGAACACAATCGCCGCGGTCGTTTCCTCCTCCGTCTGCACCAGAGCAACCGGCTCTGCCGTATCCGCCTGTCTTGCGATTTCCTCAATCTCGGACGGTGCCGGGAGATATTTGCCCATTCCGTCCATCAGGCTGCGCACGCCGATATTATTCTGACCGCTTCCGCAATATACCGGGAAAATGCTCCCCTCCTTAACACCCTTGCGGATTGCCTGCTTGATCTCGTCAAAAGTAAACTCCTCGCCGTTGAAGTATTTCATCATCAGCTCTTCATCGGTTTCCGCAACCGCTTCCATAATCATCTCACGCAGCGGCGCAACAACTTCTTCCATTCCCTCCGGAACCGGAATTTCCACACGGTAAATCCCGTCATACCGTCTTGCCGTCATATCCACAATATCGACAAAGCCTTTAAACTCTCCGTCCTCCTGAATCGGATAGACAAACGGCGTGATGGATTTTCCGAATACCGCTTTCATTTCCTCCAGTGTTTTTTCATAGCTTGCCCGATCGTCATCAATCTTATTGACAAAGAACATGGTCGGCACACCCTTGGTACGGGCATATTTAAACACCTGCTCCGTCCCAACCGAAACACCACTTCGTCCGCTCAGCACAATCAGCGCCGAATCCGCCGCACGCAAGCCTTCCTTGACGCCGCCCACAAAATCAAAAAATCCCGGCGTGTCAATCATGTTATATTTCATATCCTTCCATTCAATCGGCGCAACCGCTGCCGAAATGGAAAATTGTCTTTTCACTTCCTCCGGATCGCAATCGGTCGTTGTCGTTCCGTCCGCAACCTTGCCGAACCGATCAATTGCTCCGGCATTGTACAGCATCGCCTCGGTAAGCGTTGTCTTTCCGCACTTACCGTGGCCCATGACGGCGATGTTCCGAATATCCTCCATTTTGTACGCTTTCATAATAAGAATCATTCCTTTCATCCGGCACGGTAAAGCCCTACGTCCCTTGCTGAACCGCTGCCTTTTTATTAATCTATATTTTCTATAAAATATGTACAATCATATTCATTAATATTTACCCGTATTTTATATACATTAAACAATGTTTTTTCTCTTTTTTCCTCGTCATTTTGTACAAAATAACAAGGGGTTGGTTATGTATTTTCACCCAAACAAAAAGGACATGCGCCGTCCCGTAAGCATTGCGCCTGTCCCAATGTCAAAAATTTTTATTAATTTTCCGTAATTTTCAAAGTAATAACGCTCATGTCATCGACAATCTCGCCGTTATTTTTCTCCAAAGCTCTTGCGGTAATTTCCTCCGCCATGGACTGCATAGACAAAAACGGCATTTTAATTTGATTTTTCAGCCATTCCGTCCGAATCTCGCCCGCCTCCGTAATCCCATCGGACGCCATCACCAGAACATCCCCGTCCTCAATGTGTTTCATTTGCGGAAGAACTTCGGTAAACGGCGCTGCGCCAATCGGAAATGCGGCAGAAAATACGGTTTCGATTTTTCCGCGGCGGTAAATCATAGACTGCGCCGCGCCGATTTTATAAAATTCCGCCGAACCGTTCATCAGATCAATACACAGCAAATCCAGTGTGGTAAAATAATCATCCTCCGCTTTCATGCACATCGACGAGTTTACCATCCCGACCGCTGTACGGATGCTGAAGCCGGATTCCAAAAATTCCTGCAAAAGCCCGGCAGTGATACTGCTTTCCGAGGCGGCTCTTTCTCCGGTTCCCATACCGTCGCAAAGAATACAATACAGCTTGTACTGCTCCGTTCCGAAAATCCGCACCGTATCGCCGCAGCTTTCCTCTTTCGAAAGCTGTTTCACTCCGGCGTCTACGCTAAACCGCGGCCGGGAAACAAAATACATGCCCCCGTTTTCGTCCCGGTCAAAGCCCATATTGATTCCTAAAATTTCAGACAACACGCCCTCAACCTCACCGATTCGGTTTTTATCGCTCAAGCGCAGATATGCCTCGGCACGCGCGCCCTCCGAAATACTGATTTCATACACCAGAATCCCCAGCTGTTCCAAAGCGCGAACCGTTTCCTCCTCCAGATCGGAGCAAAACGCAAAGTCCTCCTCCAGATCTTTTGAAATCCCCTCCAGAAGTTCCGCCGTTTCCCGATACTGTTCCGCCGCAACATCCCGTCCTGCATAACGCTCGCCCATCTGCGACAGCCGCAGCTTAAACAGCTCATACACATGCTCAAATTCCACAATCAGCCGTTCCGGGCGCAGACACCGTTCCCGAAAGGATAACGGCATCGCATTCAGACTCAAGCTGCCCTTATGCTCCAGAATATCCAACAGCTCCGACATACCCTTGACCGTCTTGTCCGTTTCCTTTTCCCAGCATTTTCCGCAGCGCGCACAATCGCGGCAAATGCGCCCTGCCGTTTCGGAAAAAATATCCTCCGGCTGAGGTGCCGCCATTCTCGCCCTGCCCTCGGATGCTGCCACAAACGTACTCTCCAGGCTCCGGAAAGAATCGGCGCAACGGTGCAGCCGCTCTGTTACATAAGCGCGCAGCCGTTCCCCGTCCTTCACTTCCTCCGTCATTCTTTCCGCACCGAAAAACGCACCGAATTTTCTTTGCACAAATCCCGGAGTTGCCGCAAAAAGCGCCGCTCCGATCAGCACATCCCAAACGCTGTACGGAATGGATTCTCCCGTTTGGGCGTACAATAATACTGCGCACGCGCCCCCCAGAAACCCAATCGCCGTTCCGAACCGTCCCAGACTTTTCAAAAAACACCCGAACATCGCGCTTAATCCGAACGCGCCCATCATGGAAACGGCATTGCTGCCGCCGGTGATAAATCCCAGTGTTAATCCTGCCAGTGCCGCACCGGAAATTGAGTAATTTAATGCCGCAATCAAGACCGTATAGACCGTAATAATATTGGCAACGCTGATTCCGTAAGGCAGCTCCGTCCGCCCCAGACCCAAAATAAAAACACCGGCTGCCGCCGCAACGCTTAATAACTCCTCCTGCGTAACGGCATACGGATTTTTATACCGCAGCGCCACTTCATTCGCACCGGCAAATACCGCATACATGACGCCGGTAATGACGCTTTCGATAAACAGCATAAAAATATCATATGCCCCCGTAAAGCTGTAAAACATCGCTGCCATACCGCTTAAAAACATCGCGCCGCCGCACGCAATTGATTCAACCATCCGCGACCGCCGCTTATACAGATTGATAAACAGCCAGAAAATCAAAGCCGCCATCATGTATTTTACGGCAGCTCCGACCGCGCCTGCCGAAAGTAATCCCAGATATAAAATCGTGATTCCCAAATATGCCGCGCTTTTATCAAAACACGCCGCAAAAAACGCCGCTCCGAACGGAAATACTCCCATCACCGCCGCACGGCTTGATAAAAACAAAAGCACCGACGGGATAATGTCCGCTTTCGACGGCGCACGCAAAAGCGGGATATTTTTATTCAGCATTGGTTTTGCCATTTTCTGTTCTCCTTTGATTTACATATATTTCCTTTTTCTCATTTTATCACTTTTCAGCGAAAAAAGCTGTCGAACCCCGGCAGAAATTTTAAAAAGTTTTTGACAAAATGCGACATGGATGGTATAATAAGAAAAAAATCAATTGTAATCCCCTATCAAAAAAAACAATTAAAAGGAGATCATTTTATTATGAAGCGTATTTTTATATTTTCAGATACTCATGATTACATCGCCGGATGCGCGGAAGTGCTGCGTTCCGACAAGGCAGACGCTGTCATTCACGCCGGCGATCATGCGCACGATGCCGAGGAGCTGCAAAGAGAATTTCCGGAGATTCCTTTTTTCTGCGTAAAAGGCAACTGCGATTTCTTTTCTTCGGAGCCGTCCGAGATTGTCATTACGCAGGAGGGCGTTCGGATTTTCATTACACACGGGCATTTATATAATGTAAAATATGAACATGATTACCGAACTCTGCGCAAAAAGGGCGTCGATTCCGGCGCTTCTCTGATCGTTTTCGGGCATACGCACATTCCGTACCTGGACACTGACGGAAAAACAACGATTGTCAATCCGGGCAGTGCGGGATATGGCGGAACCTATGCAATTGCCACACTGGATCAAGGCAAAGTCCGGGTCGATATGGCATCGTTTTAGCACAAAAGCTTTCCATTCCATCGCAAGAGTCGATGCTCCCATCGACCCATATCTGAAAGCTTCCTATTTTATTTGCAGACGAATCCGGTCTGCCACCATCGCAATAAATTCAGAATTGGTCGGCTTGCCCTTTCCGGTGTGAATCGTATAGCCGAAAATATCGTTCATCGTTTCCGGCTTTCCTCTCGACCATGCCACCTCAATGGAATGGCGAATGGCACGCTCTACGCGGCTGGACGTTGTTCCATAGGATTTTGCAATTTCCGGATAAAGACGCTTTGTGATAAAATTAAGCATGTCCATATCTTTGACAACCATCATAATGGCTGTGCGGATGTACTGATACCCTTTAATATGTGCCGGAACTCCCAATTCATGAATACATTCCGTAACCAAAGCCTCCAAATCTACTTCCTCCTCCGGCGACTTTACCGAAACCGCACTTTGTGCCTTGACTCCGGCGAGATTGCGTACCACCTCATATACCGATTCAAACGGCTGCGGCTTTGATAGAAAATAATCCGCGCCGCTGTTGATTGCCATCTCCACATTCTTGTCCATCGCCGCAACCGAAAACATAACCACTTTCGGCTTCTTCTTTAATTCCATATTCTTCAGCCGCCGCAAAACGCCCAACCCGTCCAGCTTCGGCATGACCATATCCAAAATTACAACGTCCGGCTCCGTTTCCCGAATCAATTCAACCGCTTCCGCCCCGTCATGTGCCGCTGCCTTAAAATCAATATCCGGCTTCGTTCTGAAAAATTCCTTTAATTCCTCCGAAAACTCTACATTATCATCCGCTGTGACTACTGAAATGCTTGTATACATCCCTCAAAATCCTCCTTTAAATCATTCTTTCTGACAAATAAACTGTAAAATATTTCCTTTACAAATACAATATTACCATAAAATGGAATAAAAATCAAGAGTTATTTTCAATTTTTTGGAAATTTTTTAAAAATTCTTAATTCTTTTATGGAAAACATCAGAAAATGACAGAGAAAACAGCGTGGCAAAATACAAAGTCTGAAAGGGAAAGGCATCTGTTGTTCGTTTTATGGAGGCGAGTTCTACTCCGCGCAGCGTAGCGGATGTCTGAGCCGCAATAGAACGAAAAACAGATGCCTTTCCCTCCTCTTCGGCGAGCTGAAATTAACAGTCCTTCAATCTTATAATATACCCGTGGAAATGTGCTTTACCCTATTAAGACAAGGTTTATGCGGCAGAACAAACGCCCGAATCGTAATTCAAAGTATCGAAATTGACAACCCTCCAAAGCTTACAGTCCCTCTATAGAGAGTCAAGAGGGGATGTGTTTTTCAGTCTGCTCCGGCTCAGACATCCGCTACGCTGCGCGGAGTAGAACTCGCCTCCGAAGACAGAAAAACACATCCCCTCTCGCCTTGCTTTCCACGGCATTGCGGTTCGTTTCGTCAAAAACCCATAGTTTTTTTCATCGGCAGCTTGAATATTTTGGAGCTTTTTTTGTTGTTTTTTCGCGTTTTCGCTTGATTTTCGCTTGAAAGTAGTATATAATAATAAAGTGTGATTTTATCTTTATTTTTGAGAAAAACCGAAAGGAATGATAGCAAATGGAAAAAAGAGAAATGCTTTATGAGGGTAAGGCAAAAAAGGTTTACAAAACAGACGACGAGAACCTTTATATTGTAGATTACAAGGATGACGCAACGGCGTTTAATGGTCTGAAAAAGGGTCAAATCGCAGGAAAGGGCGTTGTGAATAACAAGATGTCCAACTTCCTGATGAAGATTATGGAAAAGCATGGGATTCCGACGCATTTTGTTGAGGAAATTTCCGACCGTGAAACAGTTGTAAAAAAGGTTTCCATTGTTCCGCTGGAGGTTATTATCCGAAACATCGCCGCCGGTTCTTTTTCAAAGCGTTTCGGCGTGGAAGAAGGCAAGAAGCTGAACTGCACCACACTGGAATATTGCTTAAAGGATGACGCTTTGGGCGATCCTATGATTAATGATTATCAGATTATCGCGATCGGCGCGGCAACAAAAGAGGATCTGGACACGATTGCAGATCTGACCTTTAAGGTAAACGACGTATTAAAGGCATACTTTGCAAGCGTGAATATTGAATTGGTAGATTTCAAGATTGAATTTGGTAAAACGCCGGACGGACAAATTATCCTGGCAGATGAGATTTCACCGGATACCTGCCGTCTTTGGGACGCAACCACACACGAAAAGCTGGATAAAGACCGCTTCCGCCGCGACTTAGGCAATGTTGAGGAGGCCTATGAGGAAGTCTTTAAGCGTTTAGGATTATAAAGAAACCGCCCGTCAGCGGCAGAATGGAGATTAGAATGAGTACAAATACCTATGAAAGTCCGTTAAATTCAAGATATGCCTCCAAAGAAATGCAGTATATCTTCTCCCCGGACAAAAAGTTTTCCACCTGGCGCAAGCTGTGGATTGCTCTTGCCGAAAGCGAAAAGGAACTGGGACTTGACATCACGGATGAGCAAATCGCCGAGATGAAGGAGCATATTTACGATATTAATTACGACGTGGCAAAAGAACGCGAAAAGGAAGTGCGTCACGATGTAATGTCGCACGTTTTCGCTTACGGCGTTCAATGCCCGAAAGCAAAGGGAATTATCCATCTGGGCGCAACAAGCTGCTATGTCGGGGATAATACGGATATTATTATCATGACCGAGGCTTTGCAGCTTGTAAAGAAAAAGCTAATAAATCTGATCGGTGAGCTGGCGAAATTCGCCGAAGCAAATAAGGATTTGCCAACGCTTGCGTTTACGCATTTTCAGCCGGCACAGCCGACAACCGTCGGAAAAAGAGCAACGCTGTGGCTGGAAGATCTGATGATGGATCTGGAGGATGTGGACTATCAGCTTTCCAAAGCAAAGCTTTTGGGCTGCAAGGGAACCACCGGTACCCAGGCAAGCTTTTTGGAGCTTTTCGAGGGCGATCATGAAAAGTGCAAGGAATTGGATCGCAAGATCGCTGCAAAGATGGGGTATGACAGTTCTTTCCCCGTAAGCGGTCAAACCTATCCGCGAAAGCTTGATTCGCAAATGCTGAATGTCTTGAGCCTGATCGCGCAAAGCGCTTATAAGTTCTCGAATGATATTCGTCTTTTGCAGCATTTAAAGCAGATTGAGGAGCCGTTTGAAAAATCGCAGATCGGGTCTTCCGCAATGGCATATAAGAGAAACCCCATGCGCAGTGAGCGAATCGGGTCATTGGCGCGTTATGTGATTGTAGACGCGTTAAATCCGGCAATCACCGCCGCAACGCAGTGGTTTGAGCGGACACTGGATGACAGTGCCAATAAGAGAATCTCCATCCCCGAAGCATTTCTTGCCGTAGACGCAATTCTGAACCTATATATTAATGTAGTAGACGGATTGGTTGTTTATGATAAGGTTATTTATCAGCAGTTTATGCGCGAGATTCCGTTCATGGCAACGGAAAATATCATGATGGACGCCGTAAAAAAAGGCGGCGACCGCCAGGAGCTGCATGAGAGAATCCGCGTTCATTCCATGGCTGCCGGCAGAACCGTAAAAATTGAGGGCAAGGAGAACAATCTTGCGGAATTAATTGCAAATGATCCGGCATTCGGTCTGACATTGGATGAAATTAACGCGGTTATGAAGCCCGAAAATTTTGTCGGCCGCGCTCCGCAGCAGGTTGAAGATTTCCTGAATGATTTCGTTAAACCGGCTTTGGAGAAAAACAAAGATTTACTGGGCGTTGAGGTTGAAATTAATGTTTAATGACAAAAAAATTGATTGCTATCGGCACTGCCGTTTCGCTGATACTTGGCATTGTAAGCACAGTGTTGTATCAGCGGTTTCATGACAGCGTATCCCTTGCGCTTGCAATTACGTTTTTCACCACCTTCTACCACTTTGCCATGCGCATCTTTATTGCAAGCATCGTGACGCTTTGCAGACAGAAGAAAGAAGCGGTGGATTTTACCCCGTTCAAAATCGACAAGGCAGAGAAAGGATTCTATGAAAGGATTCGGGTGAAAAAGTGGAAGCGATATGCACCGACATATAATAAGAAGCTTTTTGATTTAAAAACCACTTCTTATCCGGCGCTGATGCATCACATGATCAATGCCGAAATCGGTCATAAATGGATCGTGGTATTCAGCTTTTTGCCGATTCTGTTGGCAAAGCCGCTGGACGGCTGGACGCCGTTTCTGATAACGTCTGTCTTGGCAGCGGTATTTGATCTGCAATTTGTAATCATTCAGCGATACAACAGGGCAAGGCTGAGTGAGCTGCTTATAAAAATGAATGTCCTTCGGGAAGGATAACAAGAATAATTACGATGAATCTGGAGAAAATTCAGATTTTGTGTGCCTTTGGCACGGAAAGGAATTGATAAATATGGTAAGAGCTATAGTCGGCGCAAACTGGGGCGACGAGGGTAAAGGAAAAATTACCGATATGCTTGCCGCAGACGCGGATATTGTAATTCGTTTTCAAGGCGGAGCAAACGCCGGACACACAATTGTGAATGAATACGGAAAATTTGCTTTGCATCTGCTCCCCTCCGGGTCTTTTAATCAAAATGTAACCAACATGATCGGCAACGGTGTTGCATTGGATATTCCGCAGCTGATTCGTGAAATTAAGGACGTGACGGATAAGGGGGTTCCCGCGCCGAAAATCGTGGTTTCCGAAAGAGCGCAGGTGCTGATGCCGTATCACAGACTATTTGACCAGTATGAGGAGGAACGCCTTTCCGACCGGAAATTCGGTTCCACAAAATCCGGAATCGCTCCGTTCTTCTCCGATAAATTTTCAAAGATCGGTTTCCAGGTTTGGGAGCTGTTCGAGGATGAACCGCTGAAAGAAAAAATCAAGAATGTTCTGGAAGTCAAGAATTTAATGCTGGAGCATGTTTACCACAAGCCGTTACTGGATGCGGATGAGTTGTATCAAACTCTGGTAGAATACCGTGAGATGATTCGTCCGTATGTCATTGATTCGGTACAGTTTATGTATGACGCAATCCGTTCGGGCAAGAATATCCTGCTTGAGGGACAGTTGGGTTCGCTCAAGGATCCCGACTTCGGAATTTATCCGTTCACAACCTCATCCTCCACGCTTGCCGGATACGGTGCAATCGGCGCCGGGATTCCGCCGTATGAAATCAAGGAAATTATTACTGTTGTCAAGGCATACTCCTCCGCAGTCGGCGCAGGTGCATTTGTTTCGGAAATCTTCGGCGATGAAGCGGATGAATTAAGACGCAGAGGCGGCGATGGCGGTGAGTACGGCGCAACAACCGGTCGCCCCAGACGTATGGGTTGGTTTGACTGTGTTGCTTCCCGATACGGCTGCCGTGTCCAGGGTGCGACTGCTGTAGCCTTTACGGTACTCGATGTACTGGGTTACTTGGATGAAATTCCTGTCTGCGTTGGCTATGAGGTAGACGGCGAAGTGATTCGCGATTTCCCGACCACCAACAAGCTCAACCGTGCAAAGCCGGTATTAAAGGTTCTTCCGGGTTGGAAAACCGACATCCGCGGCATTACAAAATACGAGGATTTGCCGGAAAATTGCCGAAATTACATTGAGTTTATTGAAAAAGAGCTTGAAGTGCCGATTAAGATTGTTTCCAACGGTCCGGGCAGAAACGAAATGATTATGAAATAAAACTACTTTTAATTTAGGACTGTAAAAAAACCAACAAACCCGACTCTTTCGGGTTGGTTTTTTTACAGGCTTGATTTTATGAAAGGGGTTCGTGATAAATGAGAAATATGGGTGTTAATGAAATACGAGAAAAATTCTTGAGCTTCTTTGAGTCCAAGGGATGTCTGCGTCTGGACAGCTTTCCGCTGATTCCGAAAAATGACACAAGCCTGCTGCTGATCAATTCCGGTATGGCACCGTTAAAGCCGTGGTTTACCGGCGCGGAAATTCCGCCGCGAAAGCGCGTTACGACTTGTCAGAAATGTATCCGTACCGGCGACATTGAAAATGTCGGAAAAACTGCGCGTCACGGCACATTCTTTGAAATGCTCGGAAACTTCTCCTTTGGTGATTATTTTAAAAAAGAAGCAACCGCATGGGCATGGGAATTTTTCACGAAGGTGATGGAAATCCCCGAAGACAAGCTTTGGGTATCGGTTTATGAAAACGATGATGAAGCGGCTGATATTTGGGTGAACCAAGTCGGCGTAAAGCCGGATCGTATTGTACGGTTGGGCAAGGAGGATAACTTCTGGGAGCATGGAACAGGTCCTTGCGGCCCTTGCTCGGAAATCTACTTTGACCGCGGTGAGGAATACGGCTGCGGCTCGCCGACCTGCGGTGTAGGCTGTGACTGTGACCGGTTCATGGAGGTTTGGAACCTGGTATTTACTCAGTTTGACAAGGATGAGGAGGGCAATTACAATCCTCTCCCGAATCCGAACATTGATACCGGCATGGGTTTGGAACGTTTGGCGGTTGTTATGCAGGGCGTGGATAACCTGTTTGAAGTGGATACGGTTCAGGATGTTATGAAGCACATCTGCCGGATTGCCGATCTGGAATATAAAAAAGACGAGAAAAAGGACGTTTCTCTCCGCGTAATTACCGACCACATCCGTTCGACCGTTATGATGATCTCGGACGGTGTAACTCCGTCAAACGAGGGACGCGGCTATGTTCTGCGCCGTTTGTTAAGACGTGCCGCACGCCACGGGAAGCTGCTCGGTATAAACCGCGCATTCCTCTATGAAGTTGCCGACACGGTCATCAATTGCTCGGATCAGGCGTATCCGGAGCTGGACGAAAAACGCGATTATATTAAGAAAATTATCAAAATTGAAGAAGAAAAATTCGATTCCACAATCGACAACGGCTTGATTGTTCTGAACAAATATATTGAGGACGCAAAGGACAACCACTCCGAAATGCTGAGCGGCGCAGAAGCCTTTAAGCTACACGATACCTACGGTTTTCCGCTGGATCTGACCATTGAACTGGCAGAGGAAAACGGACTGACGGTAGACGTGGAGGGCTTTAATGCAGCCATGCAGGAACAGAAAGAAGCGGCAAGAAATGCCCGTTCCGACGGTTCCAGCTGGGATGCAGACGAAACCTATATATTTGAAAATGCAGAACCGACCGTATTTATCGGTTATGACCGGTTAAGCGCAGACGTACAAGTTGTCGGAGCAGCTGCTCCCGGCGAGGGCGTATGCGATGCAATCGGAATCGGAGAAACCGGACTGATTGTTACAAACGAAACTCCGTTTTATGCGGAAATGGGCGGTCAAGTCGGTGACATCGGAACAGTGTTATCCAATGGAGAATCAATTGCAACCGTTGTAAATACCACAAAAACCGGCGACGGATATTATCTGCATGAGGTTCAGGTTCAAGGTGCGCCGATCTGCGTAGGCGATACGGTTACGCTATCGGTGGATAAAGCCAACAGAATGGCAATCTCCCGAAACCACTCGGCAACCCACCTGCTGCATAAGGCGCTCAAAACCGTACTCGGAACGCACGTTGCGCAAGCCGGATCGTTGGTTGAGAATGATCGTCTGCGTTTTGACTTCTCGCATTTTGAAGCAATGACGCCGGAGCAGCTTACCGAAACAGAACAGTTGGTGAACGATGCCATTTTGGAGTCAATGCCGATCACAACACAGGAACTGCCGATTCAAGAGGCAAAGAAGTTGGGTGCAACGGCACAATTCGGTGAGAAATACGGCGACATGGTAAGAGTCGTTTCCATGGGTGATTATTCGGTAGAATTTTGCGGTGGAACGCATTTGACAAACACGGCCCAGTGCGGCTTGTTTAAAATTCTGTCCGAGGGCGGTGTAGCAGCCGGCGTACGGAGAATCGAAGCCGTAACAGGACGCGGCGTTTTGGACTATATCCGCGAAAATGACGCGTTGATCAGCCGAACCGCAGCAGCGCTCAAAACCAATCTGGTTCATGAAATCGACCAAAAAGCAGAATCCGCAATGGCAGAGTTGAAAGAGGTACAAAAGAAAGTCGAAGCCATCAAGGCAAAAATGGCAGCGGCAAAAGCTTCAGACATCATGACCTCTATTAAGCATGTGGGCGATGTGGATGTGCTGACAGCACAGCTGGACGGCACCACAGCAGACGGCTTAAAGACAATTGCCGATAAATTTAAAGAAAAAGCAGAATGTGGTGTTGTTGTTCTGGCAGCAAACACCGATGGAAAAATCATATTTGTGGCAATGGCAACCAAGAGCGCAGTCGCAAAAGGGATTCACGCCGGAAAGATTATCAAGGATATTACGGCAATTGCCGGAGGCCGCGGTGGCGGTAAACCGGACATGGCTCAGGGCGGTGGTTCGGACGCGTCAAAAATTGACGACGCACTGGCAAGAGTCGATGATTTGATTCTGGAAATGGTAAAATAGGAGATTGCATTATGAACTACAGATTTATGCGTTTTCCGGGCGGTAAGCCTAAGGCTGTTACATTCAGTTACGATGACGCGCCCGCCGCAGACAAAAGACTTGTCGAAACAGCGGATCAATTCGGAATTAAATGTACATTCAACATCCCCAGTTCATGGGTTGGGCATCCGGGACATTTAACCGCTCAGGAGATTAATACGCTTTTGTGCGACAAGGGTCATGAGGTTGCCGTACACTGCGCTCATCATAAAGCGCCGGGGCAATTTCGTCCGATAGAAATCATACAGGATGTTTTAGAGAACCGATTGGAGCTTGAAAAGATCACCGGCGGCATGGTTCGCGGTATGGCATATCCGAACAGCGGTATCACCCAATTGGAGAACGGGCTGTCTTACGAGAATATAAAAGCCTATTTGCAGGATTTAGATATTGCATATTCCCGTACACTGGGCGGCGATAACGATTCATTTGCCATGCCGAATGACTGGCTCGCCTGGATGCCAACGGCGCATCATGTGAATCCGCATGTTTTTGAGTATATCGACAAATTCGTAAAGTTTGACCCCTCGAAGGTCTATCTTTCCAATCGTTCGCCGAAGCTGTTCTATTTATGGGGACACAGCTTTGAATTTGACCGTGACAACAATTGGGACAGGCTGACCGATATTTGCAATCTACTCGGCGGCAAGGATGATACGTGGTATGCAACCAATATTGAAATATATGATTATACGATGGCGTACAATGCACTGATTTACAGTGCAGACACGACAAAGGTCTATAATCCGACACTAAAAAAGATCTGGTTCGAAATCGACGATAAGATTTATGCAATCGAATCGGGAGAAACAATAACAATCGGCTGACATAGCCAAAGGAGGTTCATGACAAATGAATGACTGCTTATTTTGCAAAATCATAAATGGTGAAATTCCGTCAAAAAAGGTTTTTGAAAATGATATGGTTTATGTCTTTTATGACATTGAGCCGCAAGCTCCTGAGCATGTGGTCATTGTACCGAAGGCGCACATCGGGAGCGCAAACGAGATTACGGAGGAAAACGTGAAATACGTTGACGCCATCTGGAAAGCTATTCCGGAAATTGCCAAGCAGTTGGGAATTGATGAAAACGGCTACAGAGTCGTAAACAACTGCGGCAAAGACGGCGGACAGACTGTTCATCATCTGCACTTTCATCTGATGGGCGGCAGAGAATTCGGATGGCCTGCCGGCTGACGAAAATCGGATATGCTGGGTGTATTATCAAAAAGGGGATAAAATTATGGTAGCAATTATCGACTATGGTGCCGGAAATCTGCATAGCGTGAAAAATGCATTGGATTTTCTCGGTGCAGAAAACTGCATTACGGGAGATCCCGATGCAATCCTAAGCGCCGATCGGGTGATTTTACCCGGCGTGGGCGCTTTCGGGGATGCGATGGCGCAGCTTCAAAGCTCCGGTTTGGATCGCACGATCCGCGCGGTTGCCGAAAGCAGCAAGCCGTTATTGGGGATTTGCCTGGGACTTCAGCTGATGTTTGAGGAAAGCGAGGAATCCCCGGGCGTTGAAGGTCTGGGTATTTTTCACGGAAAATGTATCAAAATTCCGGATCATGGCTTAAAGATTCCGCATATGGGCTGGAACAGTCTGGAATTGGCAAAGAACAGCCGGATTTTGTCGGAAAGCTACGTTTATTTTGTTCATTCATATTATCTGACTACGGAGGATACGGAAATCATCTCGGCGTATACGGAATACGGCGAGCGGCTTGCCGTAGCGGTGGAACGCGATAATATTTTTGCAACGCAGTTTCACCCGGAAAAGAGCGGAACGGCAGGTATGGAAATTTTAAAACGGTTTATCAATTTATAAGGGGAGGGAACGAATATGTATGCAAAAAGAATCATTCCCTGCCTGGATGTTAAAGACGGGCGCGTTGTGAAAGGCGTTAATTTTGTGAATTTGATTGATGCCGGCGATCCTGTGGAATGTGCTAAGGCATATGACAAAGCCGGCGCGGACGAGCTGGTTTTTCTGGACATTACGGCATCCTCAGATGCACGCGAAACGGTCACAGACATGGTAGAACGCGTGGCTCGGAACGTTTTCATCCCCTTTACGGTGGGCGGCGGAATCCGAAAGGTAGAGGATTTCCGAAAAATTCTGAATGCCGGTGCGGACAAGGTTTCGGTCAACAGCGCAGCAATCCGCAGACCGGAATTGATTCGCGAAGCAGCCGAAAAATTCGGGCGGCAATGCGTTGTCTGTGCGATTGATGCCAAGCGCCGTGAGGATTGTTCCGGATGGGACGTTTATCTAAACGGCGGCAGAGTGAATACCGGGATTGACGCACTGGAATGGGCAAAGCGCGCCGAAGAATTGGGCGCCGGAGAGATTCTGCTGACAAGCATGGATTGCGATGGCACAAAAGCCGGCTACGATCTGGAGCTGACGCGTGCCGTAAGCGAACATGCCGGGATTCCGGTCATTGCCTCCGGCGGTGCAGGAAAGTTAGAACACTTTTTGGAGGCGTTCACCGAAGGAAAGGCCGACGCGGTCTTAGCGGCAAGCTTATTTCATTTTAAGGAAATTGAAATCCGGGATTTAAAGCGATATTTAAAAGCGAACGGCGAAAGCGTTCGGGAAGTTTAAAAATTAAGCGTTTCTTGCTATTTTCCGCAAGGAGCGCTGTTTTTCTATCAACAGATCAGAGGTGTGCTATATTGAATATATCCGATCAAAACATAGACGGCGGAAAGCCGTTTGACTGGGGCAGAACCTCGGCGGATTATGCCAAATTCCGCGACATTTACCCTCAAGAATTTTATGATAAAATTATTGCGCAGAATTTATGCATTGCCGGTCAAAACATTCTGGACATCGGTACAGGAACCGGCTTGCTGCCGAGAAATCTGTATTCCCACGCTGCAAAATGGACAGGCGTGGATCTTTCCAAAGAGCAAAATTGAATATGCAAAAAAGCTCTCGTCCGGCATGAAAATTGACTACTATGCTTTACCTGCCGAAGATATTGCATTTCCCGATCATTCATTTGATGTAATCACAGCCTGCCAATGCTTTTGGTATTTTCATCATGAGCAGCTAATGCCCAAAATTCTTCATATGTTAAAGCCAAAGGGGCATCTCCTCGTGCTATATATGGCATGGCTGCCGTTTGAGGATCCGATTGCGGGAGCCAGTGAAAATCTTATTTTGAAGTACAATCCCGATTGGAGCGGTGCAAAAGAACCCCTGCACCCCATCGCCATTCCCGAAATCTATCATGAAAAATTTCATTTAACTTACCATGCGGAGTATCCGCTGAAAGTACATTTCAGCCGCGAAGCATGGCATGGCAGAGTAAAAGCCTGCCGCGGAATCGACGCTTCGCTTTCGCCCGAAGAAATTGATTCATGGGAAAAGGAGCATTTGAAAATGCTTGCCGAAACCACCCCGGTAGAATTTGACGTATTGCACTATGCAGCTATGGCAATATTGGAAATCAAAAAAATGGGTCGATGAAAACATCGACCCGCGTCTTTTTAATCTTCTTTAATATTAATAACCACTCCGACAGACGGTTTCGGGAAAATACTGAGCGTTTTTTCCGGCATCTTTTCGCCGGCTGCCGTAACGTTCCGAATCTGATCCATCTTAACCGGATTCAGCATAAACATAATATCATACTGCCCCTCCCGAACTGCGTCAAACAAGGACATATAACTCCTTGCCAAATATACGCGTTCATCATATGTTTCGGGCGTGATATGCAGAATATCCTCCAAAAGCAGCTTATTTAATGCAACAACATCCAGCGAACAATACGCTTGGGAGCGATCCGGAAGCATTTCCTTTTTAATATAATCCTTATCCGTAAGCGTCATCCGATAAAAATAATTTCCGCCGCAGTATACGGCAATTCGCGTTTCGGAACGGGAAGTGGCAATCTGCTTCTTCATCGTTTCCACCATGCTGCCCTCGGTTGCGTCCACAATAATTTTTTCAACCTTGAAATGATCCTGCGCACAGGAAACAAAGAAATCCTGCTTAAAGCCTTTCGGGCACTTTACGCCGCGATGCACCGGAAGAATCACAATACCGTCCGAGCCGGTGTTAATCAGCGAAACCATCGTATAATTATACGGCTCTTTCCCGGTATGATTCGGGTTGTTGGCTTTTTTGTAGTCGCGGTATTTCAGACAAGTTTCATACCGCGTTTGTCCCTCCGATATGTAAAGAGGGAGATTTTTAAACTGTTCAACAATCAAATCAATCGTCGGCTGATACGTAATGACCCAAACACGCTGATGCATATCCTCATAGGAATCAAACGTCATATCCGGCTCTTCCTCAGATAAATCATTCATCAGATTCAATAGCATCTTATCACGTTCGGCATACAAGCAGCTGATCATACTCATATCCGCATTGGTCGCAGTCAGAAAATCATACCGATCCTGCATGGAAACCTCACGAATCTCCTCGCAAGACATAATCGTGCCGTTGCCCAACTCCTCAAGCTCCATCAGCGCGATAAAGCTGCGGTTGCTGTACTGAACATCTCCCACTTGAATCGTTTCTTCATACATATAAATCGCCGGCTGCTCGTCACGCTTTAAAATGCCGTCCGCAATCCAGCTTTTCAAATATGCCGCCGCACGCGTGAAACGATTGTTTTCGGGCGTATCATCGTCATAACTCCTGCCCGAAAACAGCCGAACCGAATTATACTTACTCATATCAAACAGCGCCGTTTTTTCCTCCGGCTTGATTTTGTAATACGGCGGAGAAACCACCTCGCCCAAATGGTTGATCTTCTCCGTATTATATCTATATCCTTTGAAGGGTTTTATATTTGCCATTCCTTTCTCTTTCCTTTCTATCCCGGAATCTCATAGATGATTATACATAGCTCTTATTGGCATAATCCCCACTTTTTATAATATTCAAACGTATTTGGCAGTATATACTACCGAATAAATTATATCATATATTTCAGTCAAGTCAAGGCGATTTTGATTAAATTTTATTTTTGAGCCAAAGATTGTTGTTTTTCTTTAAAAATGGCACGTGTAATTTGTGCTTTTTGTCGAATACTAAACATGTCAAAACAATTTTGTAGAAAAAAGAACGACGGTTTTTGCCCGTTCGATTCGGAGATTGTCGTTTTTTGACGGTCTCATCCGTTTTACCCGTCTGCGCAAAACGGATTCCCTTTTGACAAATCAGCAGACAGAAGGGGTGATTTTCATGGATATGCAAAGCACAGGAAAATTTATGAAAGGCATGGCAACCGGACTTGTCGTTGGAGCCGCAGTCACGATGGTGACCGATCCGTTAAGCGAACGTCAGCGCCGGAAGCTGCATAAAAAAACCGAAGGTGTTTTTAAAAGCGTCGGAGGAATTATTGACACTGCTGTCGATATGATGAAATAACGCCGGAACTGTAAAAAAGCGCAGACTGTTCTGCACCCTATTTACACTTCCGGCAGAAAAACAGCCGCGGATTCATCCGCAGCTGTTTTTTTATTCCGGCAATATGCACAAAAATAAAATTTTTTCAGGAAAACCCTTGACAAATTCAAGATGTTTGTGATAGAATTATAGACTGTATCAAAGTCTTTAAAAATAAGGTACAAACAGCTGATTTTAACAGTATCATTGTATGTATTATACCATGATTGTATGCAAAAATCAAGTATAAAATTCTGCATATATTTTACATATATGTTTTGGGTTTATAGGATAAAAGGATTTGAGCAGAATCGGCGACACACTAAATTTAATGATGAGGTGAAAAAATTAAATGGTGCATGAAGTACAGGAAGGAAAGAATACCCGTCTGAGCTATTCCAAAATCAAAGAGGTTTTGGATATGCCCAATCTGATTGAGGTTCAGAAAAATTCCTACATGTGGTTTCTGGAAGAGGGCCTGAAGGAAGTATTCCATGATATTTCTCCCATAACGGATCACGCGGGAAAGCTCGTGCTTGAATTTTTCGACTACAAGCTGGACTACAATTCCAAGTACAGCGTAGAGGAGTGCAAGGAGCGCGACGCGAAGTATGCCGCACCGTTAAAGGTGAGCGTGCGTTTGATCAACACGGAAACGGGCGAGATCAAAGAGCAGGAAATTTTCATGGGCGATTTTCCTCTGATGACAGAGCAGGGTACGTTTATTATCAACGGTGCCGAGCGTGTTATCGTCAGCCAGTTGGTTCGTTCGCCGGGAATTTATTATGAATTCCAGCGCGACAAGACCGGAAAACCGCTGTACGCTTCAACCGTCATCCCATATCGGGGCGCATGGCTGGAGTATGAAACCGATTCCAACGATGTCTTTTCCATCCGAATCGACAGAACGCGGAAGCTGCCGGTTACGGTATTTTTAAGAGCGATGGGATTAGGCTCGAATGCGGACATTATCAATATGTTCGGCGAGGACGTTCGCTTGAACGCGACTTTCGAAAAGGATCCCACAACCAACAAGGACGAAGGCTTATTGGAAATTTACAAAAGACTGCGTCCGGGCGAACCGCTGAACGTAGAAAATGCGGAATCGCTTCTATATAATATGTTCTTCGACCCCAAGCGTTATGATCTGGCAAGAGTCGGACGGTACAAGTTCAACAAAAAGCTGGGGATTGCCTCCAGAATTAAGGGTCATACGAGCGCTGAAAACGTTTGCGATCCCAGAACCGGCGAGCTGCTTGTGGAAAAGGATCAGCGAATCACACCGGAGATTGCGGAAAAGATTGAACATGCCGGCGTGAACCAGGTAGAGCTGATTATTGAGGAACAGCAGGTGCGCGTATTCTCCAATAACACCGTATTCCTTTCGGACTTTGTGGATTTCGACACATCGGAATATCACCTTGTCAAGGTTCGCAAGGAGGTTCTGGATGAAATTCTGGACGAATACAAAACCGAAGAAGAAATCCGCGAACAGATTGAATTAAGATATGACGAGCTTTCACCGAAGCATATTACAAAGGATGATATGTTTGCATCCGTGAACTATTGCCTGAACTTAGCGATGGGTACGGGTTCGATCGACGATATCGACCATTTGGGCAACAGACGTTTAAGATGTGTCGGCGAGCTGTTACAAAACCAATTCCGGATCGGTCTTGCGAGAATGGAAAGAACGGTCAGAGAGCGTATGTCCACGCAGGAGATGGAGATTATCACTCCGACCTCATTAATTAACATCCGCCCCGTTGCGGCAACCATTAATGAATTTTTCGGATCGTCACAGCTGTCACAGTTCATGGATCAGCCGAATCCTTTGGCAGAGCTGCGTCACAAAAGACGTATTTCGGCATTGGGTCCGGGCGGTCTTTCCAGAGAAAGAGCCGGATTCGAAGTGCGTGACGTTCACTATTCTCACTACGGAAGAATGTGTCCGATTGAGACGCCGGAAGGTCCGAACATCGGTCTGATTACTTCCCTTGCGACTTTCGCGAGAATTGACGAATATGGATTTGTTGAAGCACCGTACCGACCGGTAGACAAAGCAACCGGACGTGTTACGGATGAGATTGTATATATGACGGCGGACGTTGAGGATGAATATATCATCGCTCAGGCGAACGAGCCGCTGGACGAGGAGGGTCGCTTCCTCGATAAGAGAGTATCGGCAAGATATAAGGATGAGATTGTCGAGGTTACGCCGGACAGAATCGACTACATGGACGTATCGCCGCGGCAGCTGGTTTCGGTTGTTACCGCTTGTATTCCGTTCCTGGAAAACGACGACGCAAACCGCGCGCTGATGGGTTCGAACATGCAGTGTCAGGCAGTGCCGCTTTTGACAACGGATTCGCCGATTGTCGGAACAGGAATTGAATATAAAGTTGCAAAAGACTCCGGAAGTGCGGTACTTGCCAAGGAGGACGGTGTGGTAGAAAAGGTTTCCTCAGAGGAAATCGTAATCAAGGGCGACAGCGGTGCACGTCATGCACACAAGCTGATCAAGTTTGCCCGTTCCAACCAGTCCACCTGCATTAACCAGCGTCCGATCGTGAAAGCCGGCGAGCGGGTTCTTAAGGGCGATATTATCGCAGACGGCCCGGCAATGGATAACGGTGAATTGGCACTCGGTAAGAATATCCTAATCGGATTCATGACCTGGGAGGGTTATAACTACGAGGACGCGGTATTAATCAGTGAAGAGCTTGTAAAGCACGACGTATTCACTTCCATCCACATGGAGGAATATGAGTGTGAAGCAAGAGATACAAAGTTAGGGCCCGAGGAAATCACACGCGATGTTCCGAACGTTTCGGAGGACGCGTTAAGAGATTTGGATGAGGATGGAATTATCCGTATCGGAGCCGAGGTCAAGCCGGGTGACATTCTGGTCGGCAAGGTAACGCCGAAGGGTGAAACTGAGCTTACGGCAGAAGAAAGATTGTTGCGTGCGATCTTCGGTGAAAAGGCAAGAGAGGTTCGTGATACTTCCCTGCGTGTTCCGCACGGAGAATGCGGTATTATCGTAGACGTAAAGAAGTTCCTCCGCGAAAACGGCGATGAGCTTTCACCGGGCGTCAACCAGGTTGTATGCTGCTATATCGCGCAGAAGAGAAAGATTTCCGTCGGCGATAAGATGGCAGGACGTCACGGAAACAAGGGTGTCGTTTCACGAGTATTGCCGCAGGAGGATATGCCGTTCCTGGAGGATGGAACCCCGTTGCAGATCGTACTGAACCCATTGGGCGTACCTTCGCGTATGAACATCGGACAGGTGTTGGAGATGCATTTAGGTTACGCATATCGCTGCCTATCCATGAAAACAAGAGAAGAACTGGAAAATACGATTATTGATGATGATTTCAAGAGGGAGCTGCTGAAGGCATACGACCACAAGCGTCCCGACAGATTTATAAAGATTGCGACTCCGGTATTCGACGGAGCGCAGGACGAGGATATTAAAGCTGCATTCAAGGAGGCAGGCTTGAAAGATACGTTCAAGTCCACCGTTTATGACGGACGTACCGGCGAGAAATTCGATAACGATGTTACAGTCGGAATCATGTATTACCTCAAGCTGCACCATCTGGTAGATGATAAGATCCACGCCCGTTCAACCGGTCCGTACTCTCTGGTTACGCAGCAGCCGCTCGGCGGTAAGGCGCAGTTCGGCGGACAGCGTTTCGGAGAAATGGAAGTATGGGCGCTGGAGGCATACGGCGCGGCTTATACGCTCCAGGAAATCCTGACGGTGAAATCCGATGATATTGTCGGAAGAGTTAAGACCTATGAAGCAATCGTAAAGGGCGAGAACATTCCGAAGTCGGGTATCCCTGAATCCTTTAAGGTTCTTGTTAAGGAATTGCAGTCCTTGGCGCTTGATATTCGGATTCTGAATCATAACATGGAGGAAATAGACCTCGACGCGTCATTCGATGATGATGACGGCACGGTTTCCGATGACATAATCAATACAATGGAAGAGGGCGATGTAAGCCTCGGCGAGGACGATCTTGACGATGCCAGCATGCTGCTCGATGATTATGAGGACGATGACGACAGCGAAGAGGACGATTTTGATGATGAAACTTTAGAGGATGAGGATTACGATGATGAATTTTAAAATCATCCGTATTCTTTGCAGGAGGTTTATTTAATGTTAGAATTCAATAGCTTTGAAGCAATAAAAATCGGTTTGGCATCTCCCGAAACGATCCTGAGCTGGTCGCACGGCGAAGTCACCAAGCCGGAAACAATCAATTACCGCACGCTCAAGCCGGAAAAAGAGGGTTTATTCTGCGAAAAGATTTTCGGCCCAACCAAAGACTGGGAGTGTCACTGCGGTAAATATAAAAAGATTCGCTATAAGGGCAAGGTCTGCGAACGCTGCGGCGTTGAGGTTACCAAGTCCAAAGTCAGACGTGAAAGAATGGGACACATTGAACTGGCTACGCCGGTATCGCATATCTGGTACTTTAAAGGTGTTCCCTCCTCAATGGGTTTGATTCTGGACTTATCCCCCAGACAGCTGGAAAAGGTGCTTTACTTTGCATCGTATATTATAACTGATCCGGGACGCTCCAATCTGATGCAGAATCAGATCCTTTCGGAGAGAGAGTACCGCGAGGCGTATGAAAAATACGGCGACACCTTTACCGCTGCAATGGGCGCAGAGGCGATTAAAACACTGCTTGAAAAGATTGATCTGGAGTCGCTCTCCAAAGAATTAAAAGAAGAATTGGAAGCTGCGCAAGGTCAGAAAAAGGCGCGAATCATCAAGCGTTTGGAGATTGTCGAAGCATTCCGTCTTTCGGGAAACCGTCCGGAATGGATGATTTTGACAGTTGTTCCGGTAATTCCGCCGGAGCTTCGTCCGATGGTTCAGCTGGACGGCGGACGTTTTGCCACATCCGATTTGAACGATCTTTACAGACGTGTCATTAACAGAAACAACCGATTAAAGAGATTATTGGAGTTGGGCGCACCGGATATTATTATCCGAAACGAAAAGAGAATGTTGCAGGAAGCGGTTGACGCGCTGATTAATAACGGCCGCCGCGGACGTACCGTAACAGGTCCGGGCAACCGTCCGTTAAAATCCCTTTCCGACATGCTGAAAGGTAAGCAGGGACGTTTCAGACAGAACCTGCTCGGTAAGCGTGTTGACTATTCGGGGCGTTCGGTTATCGTTGTCGGCCCGGAAATGAAGATTTATCAGTGTGGTCTGCCAAAGGAAATGGCGATTGAGCTGTTCAAGCCGTTCGTAATGAAAGAACTGGTTTCCAGAGGCCTGGCGCACAATATCAAGAGCGCAAAGAGAATGGTAGAGCGCACCAAGCCGGAGGTTTGGGACGTTTTGGAGGATGTTATCAAAGAGCATCCGGTTATGCTGAACCGTGCACCGACGCTGCACAGACTGGGTATCCAGGCATTCGAGCCGCGTCTGGTTGAGGGACGTGCGCTGAAGCTGCACCCCTTGGTTTGTACGGCATATAACGCTGACTTTGACGGCGACCAGATGGCGGTTCACGTTCCGCTGTCCCCTGAAGCACAGGCAGAGGCAAGATTCCTGATGCTGAGTGCGAATAACCTGTTAAAGCCCCAGGATGGTCATCCGGTAACGGTTCCGACGCAGGATATGATTTTGGGTTCATACTATCTGACGCTGCATCGGGAAAATTATGCTGAAATTATTGACAACCTTTCCACAAGCGAGCCGAAGCTGAATCTATTGGTAGATACACTGGCAAACGAAGCTGAGGAAAATATCGAAATCTACGATCCGGAAAAGCCGCTCCAAAGCTTTACTTCTATTACGGAAGCATTGGAGGCAATCAAGAACGATCCGGAGGTTCAGAAGAACGAAACCGAGATTCATACCAACCCGATTACATTGGTATTGCCGTCCGGAACGGTACAAACTTCCGTAAAACGTGTACTGGATGTTGCAAAACGTCTGACAACAAAGGTTTACATGTCCTTTGATGAAGCACTCTTAGCTTATGCAAACCACCAGGTAACGCTGCATGAGCGAATTCGTGTTGTAAATCACAAGATGATCAACGGCGAGCCGAAGAGCGCGATGATCGAAGCGACAGTCGGAAGAATTATCTTTAATAATAATATTCCGCAGGACATCGGATATATTGAAAGAAACACGGAAAGCGATCAGTTCCTTCTGGAAATTGACGAAATGGTCGGCAAAAAGCAGTTGGGTAAAATTATTGACAAGTGCATCCGCACACACGGTACATCCGATACCGCGGAGGTACTGGATAAGATTAAGGCAACCGGCTACAAATTCTCAACCAAGAGTGCAATTACCGTTGCTGTAACGGATATCGAGGTTCCGGAAAAGAAGAAAGAAATCCTTGCCGATGCGGAAAATGAAGTAGAAAAGATCATGCAAAAGTACCGTATGGGTCTTTTGACAAACGATGAGCGTTATAACCAGGTTATCAAGATCTGGGCGGCTGCATCCGCTAAGGTTACAGACGCGATGATGGAGCACCTGGGCGAATTCAATCCGATCTTCATGATGGCGGATTCGGGAGCTCGAGGCAGCGTCAACCAGATTCGTCAGCTTGCCGCAATGCGTGGTCTGATGGCGGATACACAGGGACGAACCGTTGAAATTCCGATTCGTGCGAACTTCCGAGAGGGGCTGAACGTATTGGAGTACTTCATTTCCTCACACGGTGCGCGTAAAGGTTTGACCGATACGGCGTTGAGAACCGCGGACTCCGGTTATCTGACAAGACGTTTGGTGGACGTATCCCAGGAGGTTATTGTTCATGAAATCGACTGCGGAACAACCGAGGGCGAATGGGTAACAGAAATTACAGACGGCAAGGAATCCATCGAGCCGTTGAAGGATAGAATTATCGGACGTACAGCAATGGAGGATGTTCTTCATCCTGAAACCGGCGAAGTATTGGCGCCGAAAGGCGAGCTGATTACCGATGTTCAGGCAGACAAGATCATCAAGGCAGGCATCGAAAAGGTTTATATTCGAAGCGTTTTGCGTTGTAAGTCCAAGACGGGCGTTTGCGCAAAGTGCTACGGTACCAACCTTGCAACCGGCGAGTTGGTTAATGTCGGCGAATCTGTCGGTATTATCGCAGCGCAGTCCATCGGTGAGCCGGGTACACAGCTGACGATGCGTACTTTCCACGCCGGCGGTGTGGCTTCGGGCAGTGATATTACACAGGGTCTTCCCCGTGTCGAGGAGCTTTTTGAAGCCCGTAAGCCGAAAGGTCTTGCGATTATCTCCGAAATCGGCGGCCGCGTTACGGTTTCCGATACCAAGAGAAAGCGTGAGGTTATCGTTTCCGACGATGAAACCGGAGAAGCAAAGACGTATGTTATTCCTTACGGCTCCAGCATCAAGGTGCATGACGGCGATATTATCGAAGCCGGTGATGAACTGACCGTTGGTTCCGTGAACCCGAACGATATTCTGGCAATCAAAGGTCCGCATGCCGTTCAGGTTTATATCACCCGTGAAGTTCAGAGAACATACCGTATGCAGGGTGTGGATATTAACGACAAGCACGTTGAGGTTATCACACGTCAAATGCTGCGTAAAGTTCGCGTTGAGGATGCCGGAGATACGGATCTGCTGATTGGTGCATTGGTAGATATGTTCGAACTGGAAGAAGCAAACAAGAAGGTTGATGAACGGGGCGGCGGTGCACATGCCACTTCTTCACCGGTGCTGTTGGGTATCACCAAAGCATCTCTTGCAACAGAGTCCTTCCTGTCGGCAGCATCCTTCCAGGAAACAACCAAGGTGCTGACCGACGCTGCCATCAAGGGTAAGATTGACCCGTTGGTAGGTCTGAAAGAAAACGTTATTATCGGTAAGCTGATTCCGGCAGGTACGGGTATGAGCATGTATAAGGATATTAACATCACCATTGACGGTGAAGAAATATCCAACGATGATATTAAATAAAAATTTCTAAAGAGGTTGCCCTATTCGGCAGCCTCTTTTTTTGAGAAAATTCTGATTTTGACATTGTACATTTTATATTTTTATGGTATAATGTATATAAATTATCCATAGGAGGGGCGCATATGCTTTCTAAAATATATACCGTCGGTCTGATCGGAATTGACGGGTTCATGGTTCAGGTGCAAACGGATATTTCAAACGGAATGCCCGTGACCGATGTAATCGGCTTGCCGGGTATGACGATTAAGGAATCCAAAGAACGCGCCAAAACCTCCATCAAAAACAGTGGTTTCACACTTCCGCAAAAGCGGATTACAATTAATATGGCGCCGGCGTCCATGCATAAAGAGGGCGGACATTATGATTTGCCGATTACGGTTTCCATCTTAAACGCCTCCGAGCAGCTGCCTGTTCCGGATGCGGAGCATACGGTCTTTATCGGAGAACTGGCATTGGACGGCACGATCTCCCCAGTAACAGGCGTGCTGCCGATGGTGATTTCTGCATTTACCGAGGGTTTCACAAAGTTTTTTGTCCCTGCCGAAAACGCAGATGAGGCGGCAATTATTGACGGAGTGGAGATTTACCCGACAAAAAGCCTGCGTACTCTGGCAGATCACCTGTTGGGAATCGAGGAAATATCGCCGTATAAAACCGATCTGACGCAAATTGAAAAGGGAAATATTCTCTCAACCTTAGACCTTTCCGAGGTCAAGGGTCAGGAGCAAGCCAAACGCGCTCTGGAAATCGCAGCAAGCGGCTCACATAACATTCTGTTTCGCGGTGCTGCCGGAACGGGAAAGTCCATGCTTGCACAGCGTCTTTGCACGATTCTTCCCGATATGACATTTGAAGAAATGTTAGAGGTCACAAAGATTCATTCGATCGCCGGGATTCTTCCGGGGAAATCGCCGTTGGTAACGGTACGGCCATTCCGCCATCCCCATCATACGGTATCCCCGGCGGCATTGAGCGGTGGCGGCAAGGTTCCGCATCCGGGCGAGCTTTCATTGGCGCATAACGGCGTTTTGTTTTTGGACGAGCTGCCGGAATTTAACCGCGATGCACTGGAGGTTCTCCGACAACCGTTGGAGGATCGAACCGTCACGATCTCGCGCGTGAACGCAACGCTGACCTATCCTTGTAATATCATGCTGGTCTGTGCCATGAATCCGTGCAAATGCGGAAACTTTGGCAGCAGGAATCACACCTGCACTTGCAGTCCCAAAGAAATCGAGCGGTATCAAAGCCGTGTTTCCGGTCCCTTGATGGATCGTATTGACATTCAGGTGGATGTTCCGAGCGTTGATTATGCTGATCTAAGCTCCACCAAAAAAGGCGAAACCAGTGCCGAGGTACGCAAGCGTGTAAACAAAGCGCGAAAAATTCAGACTGAACGGTATGCTGAAATCAAGGGAATCAACTCCAATGCGCAGCTGACGCCGGGTTTACTGCAAAAATATTGCCGCTTGAATCCGGAGGCAGACGCACTGCTGAAAAATGCCTTTGACGCACTGGGGTTATCGGCAAGAGCGCACGGAAAAATTCTAAAGGTAGCACGCACCATTGCCGATCTTGCCGGCGAGGAAAATATTCGCGCCGAGCATATCGCCGAAGCGATACAATATCGGAATATGGACAGGCGATAAAACATAAAAATGGATTAGACCTTACATATTCTTGAAAAAATAATGCCGCCAACGGCGGCAGAACGGAGGAATATCATGAAAGTATTATTAATTAACGGAAGTCCGCACGAAACAGGCTGTACCTATACCGCACTGTCCGAAGCTGCGGCAGAATTAAACAGAAACGGTGTTGAAACAGAAATTGTCTGGATCGGAAACCATCCCGTTCGCGGCTGTATCGGCTGCGGCGGCTGCGGAAAGCTTGGGAAATGCGCCTTTGATGACGATGTATTGAACACCATTTTGGAAAAAGCCAAAACAGCTGACGGTTATATTTTCGGTTCACCGGTACATTATGCGGCGATGTCGGGCGCAATGTCCTGTATTCTGGATCGTCTGTTTATGGCAGGCGGCGCGTCTATGCGCTATAAGCCGGCTGCCGGAGTCTGTTCGGCGCGGCGTGCCGGAACAACCGCAACGTATGACCAATTCAACAAATATATCGGTATCAATCGCATGCTGAACGTCCCGTCCCAATACTGGAACATGGTACACGGCTCTAAAGCGGAGGACGTGAAAAAGGACGAGGAAGGGCTGCAAATTATGCGGACTCTCGGCAAAAATATGGCATGGCTGTTGAAGGTGCTGCAATGTGCAAAGGAGAACGGAATTGAACTTCCCCAAGCAGAAGCACCGATAAAGACGAATTTTATTCGATAAACAAGAAAAAGAATCGCAAGAAACTTATGGATTATTCTGTATTTTGCGGTTCTTTTTTGTTCCTCTGCACTGCGCGGAGCAGGGCTTATTTTCATAAAACAAAAGTATATCTACTTCTCAAAAGTCAAATATGGTGACATGGATTTTCATATGCTTTTCATTCTATTCCGGTTCAGACATCCGCTGCGCTGCGTGGAGTAGAACTCGTGTCCTTAAAACAAAAGTATATCTACTTCTCAAAAGTCAAATATGGTGACATGGATTTTCATATGCTTTTCATTCTATTCCGGTTCAGACATCCGCTGCGCTGCGCGGAGTAGAACTCGCCTCCATAGAATGAAAAGCATATGAAATTTCAATCGAAAATGTGCAGTTTAATTGTAAAATAGGAGCATTCCTGTTAAGTAACAAAAATGAGGTTTGACAAAAAGGAGTTCACTCCC
>CAUGRT010000024.1 GCA_959602045.1 uncultured Clostridia bacterium
CGGTTGAAGAATTAAAGTAGTTTCAGAAATTTGGGGTAAATTTCGACTGCACTTTCATTGACATTTCCATTATCTGTCTCCCTTTTATTTTTGTTTTTGGTAGATTTTTGTGTTATTGTTATTATACTATAGGGTGTTGAGATTGTCAATATTTGCAGATGACTTTATAGCAAAAAATAAAAGCCCTTTTAAAAATCGTATAAAAATTTAATGCATAATTATTAAATGCTTATACCATATTTAAAAAGGATGATATGTTTATAATTGGATATTGTTGTTTGCCTTTTTTGACATACTTTTTGACATACTTACACTCGTCAGTTCTGTATATTTCCGACAGTTTTTATTGTTTTGTTTGAGTTTTTGTAAGGTGTTAAATGTGCTATAAATGGCTTAGGTGTGCGGTTTCTTGGGGTTGCTTCTAAAACTCAAAAAAATTATACCAGATGTGTCCTCGTTTGTCAAGTCGTTGATTCGCAGCTTATCTATCGCTTTTAACGGAAATCCGGTCAACCGTTTTTTATAAATTCCCTCTTGACAATTGTTCTAATTTGAACTATAATATTATTGTTCAAATTAGAACAATAATAAAAAGGTGTGATCGCATGAATATCAATGATTTTTGGGATTATATTTTATCGCTTGAGCGTGAATATGCAGAATACAGAAAGCGGATTATGCAAAACTTTTCTCTTTCCGCAGCCGAAACGGATATTTTAATGTTTCTTGCAAACAATCCGGAATTTGATACCGCGGCACAGGTTTCAAAAATACGAAAAATCCCAAAATCCCAGGTTTCGCTCTCGGTCAATTCCCTATATGAAAAAGAGCTGATCAAGCGGATTTACAAAGACAATAATAAAAAGACTATTCATTTGAAGATAACGGAAAAAGCGACTCCGGTGATTGTCTACGGGCGAAAAATCCAGGAGGAATTTTCAAAACAGCTTTTCTCCGGTTTTACAGAACAAGAGAAATCGGAATTTTTTAGGCTTCACTTCAAAATCGCCGAAAATATTGAATCAAAAAAGGAATGATAAAAAATGCAGTATATAATAACGATATTGGTATGTTTTTTTGCCGGTGTGGGTGCCGGACTTGGTACGGGTTTTGCCGGAATGAGCGCAGCGGCGGTCATAACGCCCATGCTTGTAACTTTCTTAGGAATTGAGCCTTATACAGCCGTAGGAATCGCTCTGGCGTCCGATGTTCTTGCCAGTGCCGTTTCGGCATATACATACGGAAAGAACAAAAACCTGGATATAAAAAACGGAATTGTCATGATGATTGCCGTGCTCTTATTTACGGTTGTCGGGAGTTATGTTTCCAGTCTTGTTCCCTCAACAACGATGGGGAATTTTTCGGTTATTATGACGCTTTTCCTCGGGATTAAATTCATCGTAAAACCCGTTATGACGACAAAAGAAGATATGGCGGCAACCTCCGCCAAAGCACGAATCATTAAATCCGCAGTTTGCGGAGTAGCGGTAGGTTTCATCTGCGGCTTTGTTGGAGCAGGCGGCGGAATGATGATGCTTCTTTTGCTGACAAGCATAATGGGATATGAGCTGAAAACAGCCGTCGGAACAAGTGTTTTTATCATGACTTTTACGGCTCTGACCGGCTCAATCTCGCATTTCGCGATTGGTGGCATGCCGGATTCGCTGCCTTTTGCGCTCTGTATCCTTTTCACACTGATCTTTGCCAGAATCGCGGCAAAAATCGCAAATAAGGCAAGTGCAAAAACCCTAAATCGCGCGACCGGTATTATATTAGTTCTCTTAGGGATCGTCGTCTTAGGCTTCTCACTGATAAAATAGAAAAACAGGCTGTAAAATTCACAGCCTGTTTTTTTTCATATATTCAAATGTGAAAAAACTTCTCCGATATTTTCATCAAATACCAATCTTGCCTGGGAATCCAGCTGCGTTTTTGATTTATTAATCAATACCAGCTTATCGCCCATATACTGATAAACAAATCCTGCCGCCGGATAGACCGAAAGCGAAGTTCCACCAACGATGAATACATCCGCGCTCTGGACATATGCCATCGCCATACTCGTAATGTATTCATCCAGCGGTTCCTCATAAAGCACAACATCCGGCTTAATCACACCGCCGCAGGTACAATGCGGAACGCCCTCCGAATGTACGATTGCGTCCACGCCATAGCTCTTGCCGCATTTCATGCAGTAATTCCGCAGCACACTTCCGTGCAACTCCAATACCGTATTGCTGCCTGCTTTTTGATGCAATCCGTCAATATTCTGCGTAATGACCGCCTTTAACTTTTTCTTTTTTTCAAGCTTTGCAAGCGCCAGGTGTGCCGCATTCGGTTTTGCATCCAGATACAACATCTTATCCCGATAAAAGCGATAAAATTCCTCTGTATTCTGCATGAAGAACGTATGCGACAAAATTGTTTCCGGCGGATAATCATACTTTTGATGATACAACCCATCTTGACTCCGAAAATCGGGAATACCGCTTTCCGTTGATACACCTGCACCGCCAAAAAAGACAATATGATCACTCTCGTCAATCAGCCGCTGCAATTCTGCCAGTTTATCCATATTCATTTCCATTTCACATCATCCATTCATCCGCCGATCTGTACATGTAACGTCGGCGCCGCTTTTTGTGCCGTCTGCAAAAGCCGCTGCATATATTCATTTGTCATCGGCTCAATATGGTGCATGGTATATTCTTGCCCCAAGCCCTCATATTTGCCCTCGCCCAGACGGTGATACGGCAGCAAATGCAGCCTTTCCACACCCGGCAAAGATGCAGCAAATTCCGCAATGGCTCTGATTTCCTCCGGCGTATGATTAAAGGTCGGAATCACCGGAACACGGATTGTCAGATTCACCATACCGGATTCCGCGATCTTTACAGCATTTTCAAGAATCCGCTCGTTCGGCTGAGTCGTAAACTCCCTATGCTTTGCGCTATCCATATGCTTGATGTCCATCAGAACATAGTCCAAATGCGGTAAATACCGTTCGATCACTTCCCACTTTGCAATCGCGGTTGTTTCAATCGCGGTATTGATACCCATATCATGACAGGCACGCAGCAAATCCACCGCAAAATCCGGCTGAAGTAACGCCTCACCGCCCGAAAGCGTCATACCGCCGCCGCTCCGCGCATAATAAAAGCTATCCTGGCGCACAACATCCATGACATCCGCCACTGTCACGTCATCCCCCATCGTCTTTTCCTTGCCCTCAAACAGCATTTTTTCCACTTCATAATGCTGCGATTCCGGATTGCAGCACCATCTACAACGCAGCGCACATCCTTTTAGGAAAACGATCGTCCGGATTCCCGGCCCGTCATGAATGGAGTATTTTTGAATATCAAAAATTCTTCCGATCGTATTATAGTAATTTTCCATAAGCTCTCTGCTACCTCTTTAATTCAAAGTCCGCCCGGCATCAGCCGCCGAAAGTCTGCTCGGTTCTGTTGATGATGTCATTTTGTAGTGAACGTGAAAGTGTTGTAAACAGCGCACTATATCCGGCAACGCGGACTACGAGCGATTTGTACTTTTCCGGATGTTTCTGCGCATCCAGAAGCGTTTCACGATTGACAACATTAAACTGCATGTGCATTCCCTTTTGGTCGAAGAACGCGCGGATATACGATACAAAATTCTGTAAGCCATTCATTCCGCTCAATGCCGACGGATGGAATTTCTGATTATATAGCGTACCGTTGGACGCAATTCCATGATCTAACTTTGCAACGGAATTTGCCGCAGCCGTCGGGCCTAACCGGTCATATCCGCTTCTTGGGCCTACGCCATCCGCAATCGGCGTATTGGCAAGTCTGCCGTCCGGCGTTGCACCGGTCTGCTCACCCAGCGGTACATTTGCCGAAACCGGATACAAGCCCGCGTGGAACATACCGCCCCTCGGATTTCTGTACTTTTGCAGCTCCTTTGTATATACATAAGCCACATCTCTTGCGAACAAATCCACATCCTCAATATCGTTTCCGTATTTGGGTTCTTCGTCGATCATATTATGTAATTTCTCGTATTTTGCTTTCTTCTGCAGATCAGGTTCACCCGTCAGGAACATCCGGCAAATCTCCTTAACCTGTTCCTCTGTGACCGGTTTTCCCATTGCCGCAAGATTATCCACAACCTCTTTTGTTGCGTTCTTCGCCGCCTTTGCCGTCAAAGGCTGTCCGAAATTATGAATCATTGCGTCCTTGAAATCCTCCAAAGTCGCAAGTTTTTTCTCAAATACCAACTGCTTGATTGCATACAAGCCATCGGTCATATTGGCAATACCAAATCCCTGCGGCCCGGTAAAGTTATACCGTGCGCCGCCCTCCTGTACCGTCTTGCCTTTTTTGATACAGTCATTCACCATACAAGACTGGAACGGCAGCGGGCAACGCTCGCCATGTGCGACGTCAATCGCATTATTGGCATTGACCATCATCTGGATTTGATAATGCATTTGAATCTTATAAGCATTATAAAATTCCTCAAACGTTCTGAAATCCGTAACCTCGCCGGTTCTCGGCCCGATCTGCACGCCTTTATCCACACCGTTCGAGAACACCAGTTCAATCGGGCGGCACATATTGAAGAATGCCGCGTCATGCCAACCGTCTGTTTCCGCATAAGCCTGCGGCTCCACGCAACCGATAATGTTATAATCTCTCGCGTCCTCCAGAGGGATTCCGCGGCTCATCAGCGCCGGAATAATCACTTCATCGTTATAGTAAGCCGGCAAACCCACGCCTGTCCGCGTCAGCTCGGCGCACTTAATCATAAATTCATTCGGTGTACCGTTCCAGATTCTTACTGAAAAGGACGGCGCCGGAAGCTGCGTATGCATGGATGCCTGGATACACAGGAATGACAAATCATTGGTTGCGTCCAGACCCTCACGTGTTTGTCCGCCTGCGCAAAGATTCTGGAACAAGCTATAGCCGGCAAATCCCTCTGCCGATGCCGCGTCACGAACCTTATTCAAGTCATTGAGCTTGACCCAAATACAATCTAACAATTCCTGCGCAAACTCACGCGTTAAAGTTCCCTTATCCATATCCGCTTGATAATAGGGATACATATACTGATCGAAACGTCCCGGCGAGATCGAATGTCCGCTGGACTCAATCTGAAGCAGCATCTGCACAAACCAGAAAGACTGGCACGCTTCATAGAATGTCGTTGCGCCCTTTTCCGGCACATTGACACAGTTCTTTGCAATCAACAGCAATTCCTGCTTTCTTTCGGGATTGCTTTCTTTCTGCGCGATCTGATAAGCCAATTCCGCATAACGTCTTGCGTAGTTGATAACCGCCTCGCAGGAGATCAGCACGCTCTCCAAAAACTCATGCTTTTTGGTATAATCCGCGTCATAAACATTTGTATTTTCCAATTCGCGGCGCGTTTCTTCCATGATACCGCGATAGCCGATTTTAAGCACCTTGCCATAGTCTACCGTTATATGACCCACACCGTTATAGAAGTAATTTCCGGGTGTGAACATATTATGTTCAATGGATGCGGCAGCCGCCGGAGCCATATACGCGGCAGCCAAATCGCTTGTTGTTTTTCCTTTCCAATACGGATAAACTTTTCTCAAAATCGCTTTATTTTCTTCTGAAATATGGAACGGATCCGCCTCTCTAAATTCCACAGTATCCAATTCGCTTTCCAGCCATTCATAGGAATACTCCGGGAACACCTGGCAACTTCTCGGTGCTTTCGTCGCGCTGCCGACAATCAGCTCATTCTCGCGGATTGTAATCGGAATATTTTCCAGGATATGTGCAAACGCCAATGCCCGTCTTTTTACGATGGGTTCGTTCTCTGTCTGACGATAGCTTTCCGTCAGCAACACGGCACGATCGACCTCGATCTCCGGCATTTTTGCAAACAAAGTATCAATCAAACCGCGTATTCTTTGGGTCATCGGAATATCGGTTGTATTAAACTTTTTCATGGTATTCTCTCCCTTATACTTGTTTATATTTATCGGCTCTTTTAATATACTGTATATACTATAATCTATAGTTGTTTATATTATATCACAAATTTTTCTATAAAGCAAGAGAAAAAACAGAAAAACACAAGTAATCGCAAATAAATGTTGTGTTTTTTTCTATGAGGGGTACAATGCTGGAAATGTCAATAAAAGTGCAGTCGAAATTTGGGGTAAATTTCGACTGCACTTTTATTGACATTTCCAGCGGCGCACGCCCCCTACCCCACAAAAAAATACGACAGAACCACCGTCTGCCGTATCTTATCCATGGGAGTTTCAAATTAATTTACAAATATTTTTGCGAGATTCCTGTCCGATCCAGAACTTTTACCACCGCTAACAGAATGATACTCTGAACCGGCAACAAAATCAAGTTCTTGACAACACGGGTTGTCAGCAGGACAAAGAATGCTTTGCCGTACATCATCGAAAGCCATAGCGTATTTAATCCGATGTTGACAAAAACAATAATGAGTACCTTTGCAAGAATCACCCGGAGTATGATTTGCTTCGACGGACAGCGATATAAGCAAATTCCATAAATCACGCCGCCTAAAATTGCCGATAACGTAAATCCCGGAAAATATGCCCCTGACGGGAAGAACAGACAACCCAGCAAATCGCCGAATCCGCCGACAATCATTGCGGCGACCGGGCCCAATAAATACGCGCTCGCCGCTACGGGTATAAACGTCAGTGATATACGCGACTCTAATGCCAGCGGAATCTTGACATTATACAACACTACAAACAGAGCCGTCATCATCGCGATGGTCGTCAGTGAAAAAGTTTTTCTTAAATTTTGTGCAGAAGTTTTGAACATAGAAAAAACACCTCCATTTATTTTGGCTACTAAAACAGAGGTGTTTAAAATGCCTCAATTTTGGCAGCGGGATGCGACCGTTGCACCGCAAGACCGAAAAATCGGCTTTTCGTTCGTACGACAACTCCCCGTTCGTACAACACTTAACGCGCAACCGCCTACTCTGCAATTTTTACTTCTCTATTATACATCATATTTCCACAGAATGCAAGAGAAATTTCAAAAATATCCGAAAATTTTTCCTATCGGAGAATCTCCTCAATCCGATTTAACTCCTCCTCTGTGAAATGCAGATTATCCAAAGCACGGATATTCTCTATAATCTGCTGTGGTCTGGACGCACCGATCAGCACACTGGTTAAGCTTCCTCTCAAATTCCAGGCAACCGCCATCTGCGCAAGACTTTGTCCGCGCTCTTTTGCCAGATCATTCAGCTTTGCAATTTTTGCAATCTGATCCGCATGAATCTTATCCGGCGTCAAGAATACAGACTTTGTTGCTCTGGAGCCTTCCGGAATTCCCTTTAAATACTTGTCGGTCAAAAGTCCCTGTGCCAATGGGCAAAAAGCAATCGAACCCATACCCTTTTCATTCAGCACCGTTTCCAAATCACCCTCCAAACGGCGATCCAACATATTATACCGTACTTGATGAATCAAAAGCGGTGTACCAAGCTCTTTCATAATCTCCGCTATTTTCGCGGTCTGTTCCGGACTGTAGTTGGATATACCGACATACAACGCCTTACCGCTGCGAACGATATGATCCAATGCCGCTGCAGTTTCCTCTACCGGCGTTTCCGGGTCTGGACGATGATGATAAAATAAATCCACATAATCCAATCCCATCCGCTTTAAACTCTGATCCAGACTGGAAATCAAATATTTTCTGGAGCCCCAATCCCCATAAGGACCTTCCCACATCGTATAGCCTGCCTTTGTTGAGATAATCATCTCATCACGATAGGCTGACAGCTCATTTTTCATGATTTTTCCGAAGTTTTCTTCTGCGCTGCCAGGATACGGGCCATAGTTATTCGCTAAGTCAAAATGCGTAATTCCGTGATCGAACGCGGTTTCCACCATCTCGACCATCGTATCATAATTATCGCGGCTGCCGAAATTGTGCCACATTCCCAATGATAACGCGCTCAGCTTTAAGCCGCTTTTTCCGCAGCGATTGTAAGTCATCGTTTGGTATCTGTTTTCATTTGCCTTATACATATCAAAGACTCCTTTCAGGAAACCTCGGCGAATCTTATCGCCTAAACTTTATTGATCATCTCTCTTTTAAAAATAAACAATAATTATGAAAGCACCAATAAGCTTTTATCCGAATGGGTCAAATCCACAGCTTGTCCGTCTACGACCGCAATCAGATCCTCAATCCGAACACCGCCTCGCCCTTCAAGATATATTCCCGGCTCTACCGTCAGAATATGCCCGTTTTCTATAATATCGTGGCATTTGGGCGATAAATTCGGGCTTTCATGAATCTCAATTCCTACGCTATGTCCCAATCCATGCCCGAAATTTTTGCCATATCCGGCATCCTTAATAATATTCCGTGCCACAGCGTCAATATCCGAACAGCGTTTTCCTGCCGCCAATGCCTTAATCGCTTCTGTCTGCGCCTTTAACACCAAATAATAAAGCTCTGTTTGCCATTGTGCCGCCGTTCCCACGACAACCGTCCGCGTCATATCGGAACAATATCCTTCAAAAACACAGCCAAAATCCAGGGTCAGAAAATCTCCCTTTTCAATCAGCTTATCGCTCGCCCTACCGTGCGGCATAGCACTGCGCTTACCGGATGCGGAAATGGTATCAAACGATAACGCCGAAGCCCCATTCTTCTTCATGAAAAATTCCAGCTCCAACGCAATTTCATTTTCCGATATACCCGGCTTGATCTTATCCAACACATAGGAAAATGCCATATCTCCCAAGCGCTCCGCCTCCACGATTTTTGCGATTTCCGTTTGATCCTTAATTCTTCTCGGCGCATTAATAATCGCCTGTGCCGGTTGAAAATGCTGTCCGTCCTTGAGTGCTGACTGAAAACGTTCATATTCATTGACCGTCATGTGATTTTCTTCAAATCCAATGACTTGTTCCTCTATGCTTTCAAAAATCTTTTGAAAGCCCTGCGCAATATCCAGAACTTCAAAGTCCTTTGCCTGTTCCTTTGCTTGAATCGTATACCGCGAGTCCGTAATCAACAGTCGCTTATCGGGCGTAATCAGCAAGAACGCGTCCTCACTGGTAAAGCCGCTATAGTAAAAAATATTCGGATAAGAACCGATAAAAAATGCCATTCCGTCAGCCGAAGCCAACAAACGATTGATTCTGTTTTCCATGTCAAATACCGCACTCCTTTTCTTGTTTCATCCATTGATGTCGGTATAAATTTTTTATTTTGCCGCCAAAAATTCCAGCGCCAATACATAGCCTTGAAATCCCAAGCCGCAAATCTGACCGATACATTCGGGAACAATAACGGATTGATGCCGAAATTCCTCACGCTTATGAATATTGGAAATATGCACCTCAATCACATCCATCTTGACCGAGCCGAACGCGTCCCGAATTGCATAAGAATAGTGCGTGAACGCGCCGGGATTAATAATAATCCCATCGTAAACGCCCATTGCACTATGTATTTTTTCAATAATCTCTCCCTCGAAATTACTTTGGAAAAAATCAACGCCAACGCCCAATTCCGCTGCCTTTTTCGCAACATATTCCTCCAAATCCTTAAGCGTACCGTCCCCGTAAATCCCCGGTTCACGAATCCCCAGCATATTCAGATTTGCTCCGTTAATAACCAAATATTTTTTCAAAGCCGTTCCTCCTCTATCGCTCAAGTACTTTTTTAAATAAATGCCTTACAGTGTTTCAATTTCTTTCATTAATTCTTCAACCAACCGTTCCTGCGGAACCTTGCGCAAAATCTGACCTTTCTTAAAAATCAGTCCCTCGCCTTTTCCGCCGGCAATCCCAATATCCGCGCCGCGAGCCTCTCCGGGGCCATTCACCGCGCAGCCCATGACCGCAACACGAATCGGTTTTTGAATCCCGGCAAGTCTCCGTTCAACCTCCTCGGCAATCGGAATCAAATCCAATTGCGTTCTTCCGCAAGTCGGGCATGAAACCAACTCCGCACCTTGCTGGCGCAGACCGAGAACCTTTAAAATATCATATGCCGTATAAATTTCTTCCACCGGATCCGCCGTCAGCGAAACGCGCATCGTATCTCCGATTCCCTCTGAAAGCAGTGCACCGATTCCGACAGCGGATTTAATCGTACCGCTCCGCTTTGTTCCGGCTTCCGTTACGCCGATATGCAGCGGAATATCCGAAATCTGATGAAACTTTCGGTATGCTTCCAACATAGTTGGCACATGGGAAACCTTAATCGAAACCACAATATCCCGAAAATTCAAGTCATCCAGAATCGCCACATGCTCCAAAGCACTCTCTACCAATGCGTCCGCCGTAACGCCGCCGTACTTTTCCAAAAGCCGCTTATCCAACGAACCGCCGTTTACGCCGATCCGAATCGGGATTTCGCGCTCCTTTGCCATATCCACCACCGCTTTAACACGGTCACGGCTGCCGATATTCCCCGGATTAATCCGCACCTTATCTGCGCCGTTTTTCATACATTCCAACGCAAGCCGATAATCAAAATGAATATCCACCACCAACGGTATCCGAATCCCCCTTTTGATTTCAGCAACCGCCTGTGCCGCTGCCATATCCGGAACAGCTACGCGCACAATCTCACACCCGGCATTCTCCAGACGCCGGATTTGTGCAATCGTTGCCTTTGCGTCCCGTGTATCTGTATTGCACATGGACTGAATCGCAACCGGATGATTTCCTCCGATTTTTACATTCCCGATACGAACTTCCCGTTTCATGGCTTTATACTCTCCTTATTCTATATTTCCCAACAGATGATTGTAACATGCAGCAATTCGAGCGTGTATGAAAATTCATCTGTTTTTCGTTTGATTCCGGCTCAGACATCCGCTGCGTTGCGCGGAACTCACCTCCATAAATCGAAAAACAGATGAATTTTCATTTTCAAAAGAAATCGCATTTTATGATGATCTATTCTATTTTTCGATATTGTTTTGAACATCCGCATATTTTATGCAACTCGCCTTTAGCCGTGAATTAGCTTCATAATATCCTGGAATGATATAAAGATAATCAGTGCAAAAAGCAGCAACATTCCGATCGCATGAACGATTCCCTCTTTTTCCGGCGGAATGGGTTTTCTTCGAATCAGCTCAATAATCATAAAGAGCAGACGACCGCCATCCAGTGCCGGCAGCGGCAACAGATTGAACACACCCAAATTAATTGTGAGCAATGCCGTTAAGTTCAGAATATACAACAACCGATCGCTTTCCTGATGCACCGCATTGTTGACCTCAGTCACAATTCCAACAGGTCCCGACATCTGTTCCATTCCGACTTTTCCGGTGATCAGTTCCCACAAGGAGCGATATACCAACTTAACAACAAACTTCGTTTCATTCCACGCATAACCCCAGATATTCCCGAAGTTGATGTTCTCCGATTCCGGAGTAAAACCGATAATATACCGTGTAGAATTTTCCTCCGTCCCTACTTTCTGCACATCCTTCGGCACCTTGTCACTGTAGTCAATGCGCTGTACCTCCGGGAATCCGTTGATCTCCGAGGTATATTCAATATAGTTTTCTTTATAAGCAATTTTCGTTCTCTGCTGCGTCAGCATAACCGGCACATCAATCTTCTTCCCGTCGCGCTTAATCGTAACGGTATTTTCCGTATCCTTTGACATTCCATCGCGATACAGTGTAATATCATTATAGAAGCCGATATGCTTACCGTTGATTTTTACGATTTTATCTCCCGGCTGAATACCGGAATCCTCAATATAGCTATGCGGTACAACCGAATCTACAACATTGGTCTGCATCGGCGACAAGGAGGGCAGCATTGCCACAAACAGGACAAATCCCAGAATCACATTAAAGATACCGCCGGCAATAACAACCAAAATCCGTTTCCAAACTGCTTGATTGGAAAAAGCACGCGGATCCTCCGATTGTTCCTCTTCACCCTCAAACTTACAAAATCCGCCCAACGGAACAGCACGCACCGCGTAAAGCGTTTCACCCTTCTGTTTTTTGAAAATCGCCGGCCCAAAGCCGATTGCATATTCAAGAATTTTAAAATTCAAAGCCTTTGCCACGATGAAATGCCCGAACTCGTGCAAGGACACCATGACCAGAAACATAATAATGGTTACGATTGCTGTCAACAAGACTTTTTATACTCCTTTCTCCATGACGCACCGCGCCGCTGCTTTTCTATTTTTCCCAATAATTGCGATAGACTATTTCTCTCGCCTGCCGATCTGTTTCAAAAATATCCGCCAGAGAGGGATTGCTCTTTACCGGAATCGTTTCCATCGCCCGTTGTATCGCTTCCGAAATCTCCGGATAAGAAATCTTTCCGGATAAAAACAATTCCACCGCCGCCTCATCCGCGCTGTTAAAGACCGTCGGAAGTGTTCCGCTCTCGCGTCCGGCTCTTTTTGCCAACTCCAACGCATAAAACGTATCCGTATCCGGTTCTTCAAATGTCAATCCAGCAAAGGATGAAAAATCCAATTCATTGCCTTTCATCGGCAAGCGGTGCGGATGGGTCAGTGCAAACTGAATCGGAAGCCGCATATCCGGCGCACCCAATTGTGCCATGATTCCGTTATCCACAAATTCCACCATCGAATGAACAATACTCTGACGGTGCACCAGCACCCGAATATCATCAATCTCCACGTTAAACAGCCATTTCGCCTCGATGATTTCCAATCCCTTATTCACCAATGTTGAGGAATCCACCGTCACCTTTGCGCCCATATTCCAATTGGGGTGTTTCAAGGCATCCTGCGGCTGAATCCGCAAAAGCTCTTCCCTCTTTTTCCCGAAGAACGGCCCGCCCGACGCTGTCAGCAAAATCTTTTTGATTTCCCGATGCTGATTCCCCATCAAGCATTGAAAAATCGCACTATGCTCACTGTCCACCGGCAGGATTGCCGTTTGATATTGCTTTGCCAGTGCGGTTACGATGTGACCGCCCGTTACCAATGTTTCCTTATTGGCAAGCGCAATTTTCTTTTTCGCCTTAATTGCTTCAATCGTCGGCTCCAATCCCGAAATTCCGACCACCGCCGTAACCACCGTATCGGCGGTATTCCAAGCTGCCGCCTCTGACAAGCCTGCTTTTCCGCCCACGATTTTTGTCGCGGTATCCGCAACCCGAATTTGTAATTCCTTTGCTTTTTCCTCATCGGTAACAACCGCCAATTCCGGATGAAACTCCCGAATCTGCTCCTCCAACAAACGAATATTGGAATGAGCCGTCAGCACCTTGACGCCAATTTGCGGATATTCACGCGCAATTGCCAGCGTCTGCGTCCCGATGGAGCCGGTCGAACCGAGAATTGATATGTTCTGTGTAAAATCCATTGGATTCCTTCCTTGATTTTTATAATTTTATGTGTTCGTAAAATACAATATTCTCTTTCCGTTTTAAGAGATGAACAGCTGCAATAAGAAATAAATGACAGGCGAAATATACAAAACACTGTCAAAGCGATCCATAAATCCGCCGTGTCCCGGAAAAATCCACCCGAAATCCTTAACATCCGTATCGCGCTTAATTGCAGAAGCCGCCAAATCTCCCAACTGCGCCAGTGCAGAGGCAACTCCGCCAATGACAACTCCGCCGATAATCAGCATCGGCCAATGTCCGATTTCAGCACTGCCCATAATCCATTTTGTATAAATAAACAGATACAAAACGCATGAAAGAATCGAAATCACAATACCGCCGATCGAACCCTCTACGGTTTTATTCGGGCTGACATGCGGGATCAGCTTATGCTTTCCGAACGCCTTTCCCGTAAAATAAGCGCCGGTATCGGTCATCCATGCGCAAATAAAAATAATCAGCATAATCGGCGTGCCGAATAATGACTTTGCCAAAGCAATACAGCTCATGGATAAGGTGATGTACAAAGTCAAAAATCCACTCGACAAAACCGCCCTGTAATCTGTTTTTCCATGCTCCGCAACCGTTACGCCCATATGCAGCAGCACCGTAAAAAGAACCGCACCCATCAAATAACTGTTGTTCCATATCGGCTCAATATAATAGATACTTTCATACACAGCACCCATCATGGCAACCGCCGACAAAAAGCCTGCTGCCATAACCGTTTTCGGTGCTTTTGCAGAAGTATAACATTCGTATAGCATTACCAAAATGACTGCGCCCAGCGCTATATTAAAAACCAACGGCGGCGATAACAGCACTGCCGCCAAAACAGCCAATGCCACCACCGAAGTGATAATTCTCGTTTTCATCTTCGAATTTCCTCCCAATTCGATTTTCTGTTGTTTTCCTTATACACCGCCGAATCGTCTGCCGCGGTGCTGATAGTCCAAAATCGCATGATGTAAATCCCGTGGCTTGAAATCCGGCCAAAGCTTATCCGTAAACCACATTTCGGCATAGCTGACCTGCCACAGCATAAAATTGGATAAACGCTGTTCTCCGCTTGTACGGATCAGCAAATCCACATCCGGCTGTCCGGCGGTATACAAATGCCGTTCTATGTCCGTTTCTGTAATCTCCTCCGGTGATTTTCCCTCGCCGCACAATTCCCGAACCGCATGAACCAACTCATCCCGTCCGCCGTAATTCAAGGCGATATTCATCACAATTCCTGTATTATTCTTTGTAAATTCTTCTGTTTTAATAATCTGCCGCTGCATTTCCTCCGACAATTCTTTTCGGGAACCGATCGCACGAATCACAACATTCTCCCCTGCCAAGGTCTTTTCGGCATTCACCAAATAATCCATGAGCAACGACATTAAGTAGTCCACCTCAGCCTTCGGACGTTTCCAGTTCTCCGTTGAAAACGCATAAACCGTAGCATATTTTACGCCTAAATTATTGGCTTCGGTAATAATTTTTTTCAGCGACTCTGCCCCTGCCTTGTGTCCGGCGCTGCGCGGCAAACCGCGTTTTTTTGCCCAACGACCATTACCGTCCATAATAAAACCAATATGCTTTGGCAGATGCTCTAAATCAATTTCCGCTGCTTGCTTCTTAAAAAACATTCTCCAAAATCCCTCATTTGAACCATTATTCCGCCAATCCTGCATCATATCCTGCGATAAATTTCAGGGGCGAACAGTGCCGCCCCTATCATGGTTATACCTCTAAGATTTCTTTTTCCTTGGCTGCACAAATATCATCAATTTCCTTAATATATTTGTCCGTCAGCTTCTGGATGTCCTTTTCGATTTCCTTTAAGTCATCCTCTGTAACGTCGCCGTCCTTCTTTTTCTTCTTATAATCGTCCAGCGCATCTCTTCTTGCATTCCGAATCTGTACCTTTGCTTCTTCGGTGTACTTTTTCACGGTTTTAACAAGTTCTTTTCTTCTTTCCTCTGTGAGCGGAGGGAAGTTCAAACGAATGACCTTACCGTCATTTTGCGGTGTAATTCCGATTTCCGACGCATTGATTGCCTTTTCGATTTCCTTTAAAACGGACGCGTCCCACGGCTGAATCACAAGCTGTCTGGGGTCGGGTGAAGAAATCGCACCTACCTGCTGAATCGGTGTCATTGCTCCGTAATAATCAATTGCGATTTTATCCAATACCGACGCGTTCGCCCGTCCGGCACGGATTGTCTTTAATTCCCCGGAATAACCGTTGATTCTTCTTTCCATTTTTTCTTCTATTTCAGGATACTTTCCCATCTTTTTTCCTCCTTATTTCTGATCTTATTTCGGCGATTTTAATTTCTCTTTCCGTCTACCGTAACGAGTGTTCCGATTTTCTCGCCGCTGACTGCACGCACAATATTTTTCGGATCGTCCAATCCGAAAACAAGAATCGGCATATTGTTATCACGGCACATGGATGCCGCAGTGGAATCCATAACGCCCAAATTCTTCGATAAAATATCGCTGAAAGACAGCGAATCGTACTTCTTGGCATTCGGATTAATATTCGGATCACTGTCATAAACCGCGTCTACCTTTTTGGCAAGCAGAATAATATCCGCCTCCATCTCAACCGCTCTCAAAGCCGCGGCAGTATCGGTGGACATAAAGGGGTTTCCTGTTCCGCAGCCGAAAATAACCACTCTGCCTTTTTCCAGGTGTCTTTCCGCCTTGCCGCGTATATACGGCTCCGCAACCTGGCGCATTTCAATCGCCGTCTGTACTCTGGTCGGAACATTACAGTTTTCCAGGGCGCTGCATAAAGCCAATGCATTAATGGCTGTCGCTAACATTCCCATGTGATCCGCTCTTGTTCTGTCCATATTTTCGCTGCTTCTGCCGCGCCAAATATTTCCGCCGCCTACAACGATGGAAATCTGAACGCCCATATCCGCTGCTTTCTTAATATTTGCACTGATCTCGGCAATCGTCTTTTCATCCAAACCGAAACCATTGGATCCTGCCAGCGCTTCACCGCTGATTTTCAGAAGAACTCTTTTGTATTTAGCCTTCATGAAATTTCCTCCAGTCTTAATCTTACAGAGTCTTGTTTTCACCGTACCTCTGCGATAATTTGTAATATCTTTCTTTTTGTTATTTGCAGAATGAAATCCCCTTGCAAACAACAATATCCATTTTTATTATACTACAGTTTTTTTTCCTTGTCAAGATATTAAACACTGTATAACCGCTCCATTTGTTAAATTTTATCTAAGGGCTAAATTTCATAAACAAAAAAAATCGAAAGAGCCGATATTCCGATCCACCCTTTCGATTTTCATAAACTTTTTAACCCATTTGCAGAGCGTCCTTTAACCACCATTCTCCGATGTCGATTGCATGATAAAGATCATCTCTTTCCGCCTTGCGGTATACCTGACCCTCGCCTAACTTTCCGGTGTTGTCCATCAGCTGAATTTTTACCTTGGAAGTCACCTCAAGCTGATCATTATACTGCTTTTTCTCTGCCAAATCCAATGCCAGAATATACTTATCCTCAAGATTTCCGTAATAAATTCTGTCCCCGACGCGATACAGCGGCTTACCTCTGTACGTCAATGCCTTTTTCTTTTTTGCAGTTGCCATAATTTCATCTCTCCTTTTTTAAAGTTCATATCCTGCCCACACCGCGTCTATATTCGGCTGAACAAGCGCCGCACGCGCTGCCGGCAAGGATTCGTGAAGGGTCTTTGTAATTTCTTCGGGGCTGAACAAGCCGGTTTGTCGGATCACTTTGCCCAACATCACCATATTGGCAAGCTTGCCCATTCCCATTGCATCCGCAGCCTGTGTGGAGTTTACATAAATCGCCGTAACATCCTCACGCTGTACCTTGCGATCAACCAACGAGCTGTCCACAAAAATACAGCCGCCGCTGCGAACAGTTTTTTCAAATTTATCTAAAGACGGCAGATTCATCGCCACCAGAACATCCGGCTCCGTAACAATCGGAGAACCGATCGGAGCATCATCAATCTTGACATGGCAATTCGCCGTTCCGCCGCGCATTTCTGGACCATAAGACGGCAGCCACGAAAGCATCTTATTCTTCCGCATCGCCGCAGCAGCCAGTACCTTTCCGGCAAACAAAATCCCCTGACCGCCAAAGCCCGATAAAATCATTTCACAGCTTTTCATGTTGTTTCCTCCACATCCTTATAGACGCCCAGCGGATAATATGGGATGACCTCATCCTGAATCCGCTTGACCGCTTCAACCGGAGACATCCCCCAGTTGGTCGGGCAAGTACACAGCACCTCTACCAAGGAAAATCCTTTTCCCGAAAGCTGCATTTCAAACGCCTTTTTAATTGCCCGTTTCGTTTCACGGACATGTGCGACAGAATCTGCCGCCGTTCTCGCAACGAACGCAGGCCCGTCCAGAGTTGCAAGCATTTCGCAAACCCGTACGGGATTTCCGTATTGCTTTACATCGCGCCCATACGGCGTTGTTTGCGTGATTTGTCCCGGAAGTGAAGTCGGCGCCATCTGACCGCCGGTCATTCCGTAGATCGTATTATTAATAAAAATAACCGTAATATTTTCACCGCGCGCCGCACTGTGCACCGTTTCTGCCGTACCGATCGCCGCCAGATCACCATCGCCCTGATAGGTGAAAACCACCCGATCCGGGAGAGATCGTTTGATCCCCGTTGCTACCGCCGGTGCTCTGCCATGTGCCGCCTGAACAATATCAAAATTAAAATATTCATGCGCAGTAACTGCACACCCCACCGGCTCTACGCCGATCGTTTTTCCGGCAATTCCTAATTCATCCAGACATTCCGCCACCAAACGGTGAACAATGCCGTGTGAACAGCCGGGGCAGTAGTGCATGATATGATCCGTCATACTTTCCGGTCTTTTAAACTGCATCCGTGTCCACCTCCTTTAAAATAAGATGAACCTTTTCCACAATTTCCTCCGGCGTCGGAATCACACCCCCGGTACGTCCCGTAAAGTACACCGGCTTCTTACATTCACATGCCAACCGAATATCCTCTACCATCTGTCCCGTACTCATCTCAACCGATAAGAACGCCTTTGGATTTACCTGTCGGTAAATTGCATCCGGGAACGGCCAGAGTGTAATCGGGCGAATAATGCCTGCCTTGATTCCTTCCTCCCGCAAATGCCGCACCGCCGTTTCTACAATACGCGAGGTGATGCCGTAAGAGGAAAGAATAATCTCCGCATCCTCGATGTCCTTCGCTTCATACTGTGGAAGCTCTTTTTTTACAAGCTGATATTTTTTCTCCCGCTCCAAAATGGTTCGTTCCAATTCATCCGCTTCAAGATGCAGGGTTTTTACTACATTTTTCTCTCGTTTCCCGTCTGTTCCCGTTGCCGCCCATGGCTTTTCGGAAAAATTCGGTTCCGGAATCCCGTCAAAATCTACCGGCTCCATCATCTGTCCCAGTGTACCATCGCCCAAAAGCATCACCGGAATCCGATAATGCTCCGAAATCCGGAATGCCTCTGCAGTAAGCGACGCGATTTCCTGAACGCTGTTCGGCGCTAAAACGATTAAATGATAATCTCCGTGACCGCCGCCGCGCGTTGCCTGGAAATAATCCGACTGGGCCGGTTGAATACCGCCCAAGCCGGGGCCGCCGCGCATGATATTCACAATCACACAAGGCAAATCCGCTGCCGCAATATAACTGATCCCCTCCGCTTTCAGACTGATTCCGGGGCTGGAGGAGCTGGTCATGGTTCGCACGCCTGCTGCCGCTGCGCCGTAAACCATATTAATCGCGGAAACCTCACTTTCCGCTTGCAGGAACACGCCGCCGATTTTTGGTATTTTCTTCGCCATATACGCCGATAATTCCGTCTGCGGCGTAATGGGATAGCCGAAAAAATGCCGGCATCCCGAACGAATCGCCGCCTCACCGATGGCTTCGTTCCCTTTCATTAACACTTTCATGAATCTATCCTTCCCGACGAATATTGACAAGAACACAATTCTTAGGGCAAAAATCCCCCATATACTGCACCCTCTACTCGTCCTATCTACTTAATCAATAGCTATTACGCAGTCAGGGCACATAACAGCACAACAGGCGCAGCCGATACACTGCTCCCGATCTATTACTTCAGCAGGTCTGTAACCTCTGAAATTCATTTTATCCTCTGATATTTTTATAATCTTCTTCGGACAAGCCTGTACACAAAGCCCACAGCTTTTGCAGCGCTCTCCGTTAATCTCTATCTTAGTCAATTTCACTCTCCTTCACTCTCCTTTTATCGGGCGATTTAAAAAAAATCCGATTTTTCTTTGAACTCCTATGATGCAAAATCCGCCCAATTGATTTTCAGAATGGCATTTTTAAATAAATCTTCATCGGAAACGCCAGCTCCGGCTCAATATCCACCAGCGCCCTCTCCACTCCGCAATGCTTCGCAATCCGGAGTCCCGATTCTTTTTCCAATTCCGAAAGCTCCCTCCGCGCCGATAAAAGCGTAGACGCGTCTGTTTCTTTCGCTAAATTCGTGTTATTGTAAATATCCGTAAATCGCAGTCTGGAAGCCGTTTCAATTTCCTGCTTCATCGCAAGTAAATCTCCTGCCGAAGCGGTCAGCGGTCGTTTCGTATTCACGACAAAATGCATTTGATAACCGTTTTTCTCAAACAATCCGGCATACTGCCCCAGCGCATAAGCGCCCTCATCATCTCCGCCAACGTCAAAGATAAAGCAGCCCTCCGTATCAAACGCCCGAAAAATATCCGCCGGCAAAATCGGCATATCCACGTTCGTAGACGCATACCGTCCTGCAATTACCTCTACCCCGGCATCCTCCAGAATCGTGCGCAAATCGTTGGTTCGAAAATACGGATTCACCGTATCTAAATCAATGATAGCCACGCGCTTGCCTGCCTTTTTTTGTGCCAGGGCAAAGTTCACAGATACCTCTGTTTTTCCGCTTCCGTAATGTCCGGTAAAGATGTGTATCTCACTCATTCGACTCTCCTTAACCATTCCGTAAATATCATTATAACATATTTACATGATTTTTTCAACCACTAAACGATATTTATCTTTATTTTTCCGGCTAACATATATTATCACCAAATAAACCGCTCCCATCATACCCATGCCGCCCAAGACTGCCGCCCATTCCCGATGAAATAAGCGGTTGAATAAAACATCTCCCAAAATCAAAAACAACAGCGGCACCAGATAAACCCATGCCGCCGTTGTAAGAACACGTCCGGAGGGCATTTCCAACTCTACCGTATCTCCCGGCTTTGCACCGACGCGATTCACGGCATTTACAATCAGTGTTCCGGCATTGCAATTTCCGCTGCATCCGGCGCAGTTTCCACCACATGCGGACATTCGTCTGATTCGCACCCGAACCTCGTTCCCGACAACTTCCTCGACCACTCCTGTCTGTTTCATCTTCGTTTCAACAGCTCCTTTGCATGATTTAATGCCGTTTCCGTCACCTCGCCGCCATCAATAATTCTCGCCAGCTCCATCACTCTGCCGTCCTCATCCAACTCGGTCAAGGTTGTCGATGCCATTTGCCCCTCTGTATTCTTTTCAATCAAATAATGATGATCCGCTGCCGATGTAAGCTGGGGCAAATGCGTAATACAAATCACCTGCTTTGTCTTTGCGATAGAAACTAACTTATTGGCGATTTTTAATGCCGTATTTCCCGAAACTCCGGTATCAATTTCATCAAAAATCAAAGTTTCCACACTATCCGTTTCCGCTAAAATAGACTTAATCGCGAGCATCACTCTTGAAAGCTCTCCCCCCGATGCAATTTTCACCAACGGCTTTAACGGTTCACCCGGATTCGTTCGAATCAAAAATTCCACCCGATCCATTCCGTTTTCGGTGAAATGCTCCTCACGCTCCACCGCCACGCAGAATTTTGATTTTTCCATATTTAATTCACGCAGTGCCGTTTCAATTTTCTCCTCCAGAATCCGAGCCGCCTGCTTTCTCTGTTCCGACAGCTTTTCCCCGGCATCCGTCAGCTGTTCTTCCAGCTGCTGCAACTGTGCTTTGAGTTCCTCGGTTCGTTCATCACTCATCAAAATCCGATCCAATTCCTCCTGCGCCTGTTTGCCATAAGCCAGAATCTCGGCAATGCTGCCGCCGTACTTTCGTTTCAGACTTGAAATCAGATTCAGCCGTTCCTCAATCTCATTTAAGCTTTCCTCATCAAAATCCACCGTATCACGAAATGCATTCAGTTCATGCGCGCTGTCCTCGACTGAGTACATTGCATTTTGTAAAGTATCATATGCATTTTGCAAGCTTTCATTCAAATCAGCAATCGAGGATAACGCCCGAACCGCAATACTCAATCCATCATACGCCGACTGCAATTCCCCATTATCGTAAAGATTGGCGTAGGCTTCATCAATTGCTTCGGAAATATGCTCCGCATTCTGGCAGATGTCACGCTGATGAATCAAGTCCTCCTCTTCCTCTTCGGTAAGCTGTGCGGAGGTAATCTCCTTGACTTGATATTCCAGCAAATCAATCCGCTGCATTTTCTCCCGTTCATCTGTTTCCAGTTCTTTTAATTCTTTTTTCACAGCACGCATTTTCCCATACAATTCTTTATAAATTTGCAATGCCGTCTCCGTACCGCCAAACCCGTCCAGAAATAACAAATGCTTTGACGGAGTGAGCAGTGCCTGATTATCGTGCTGACCGTGAATATTAATCAAGGTATCGGCAATCTCTCGCAGCAACGACAGCGTAACCACTGTCCCGTTGATTCGTGCTGTGCTTTTACCGTCGCTCGTTACGGTACGTTTAATGATAATCTGACCGTCCTCGTCATCAATATCGTTTTCCTCCAGAAGTGCCGCGGTTCTTGTATTCCCATCAAAGACCGCCTGAACGGATGCCTTATCCGTTCCATAGCGCACCAATTCCTTGCTTGCGCGATCTCCGAGAATCATATTAATCGAATCAATGATAATTGACTTTCCGGCTCCGGTTTCTCCCGTCAGCACACTCAGTCCGCTCTTAATATTAACCTCAAGCCGATCAATAACCGCAACATTTTTTATGCTTAACTGATTTAACATTTCCATCTCCATTCCACCGTCCCGGACGGCATAAAACCTCACCCCGGCGAAAATCATTGCCGGTTCTTTTCTTTACTTAAAAATTGCTCTTAACCGTTTCACAAAATTCTCCGCGCACTCCGGATCACGCGTAATTACAAAAATCGTATCATCTCCGGCAATCGACCCGACAAACTCCGATCCAAGCTTCTCGTCAATAAATGCACACATTGCGGATGCCATGCCTGGATATGTTTTAATGACAACCGTATGCATGGCGCTGCTGATTTCAAGCAGCGTTTCCCCCATCGACCGAATCACGTCCTTGCTGCGCCCCTTTACTGCCGGCGGTGTGGCATATACTGATCCGCCGCTTGAAGACGGCACCTTAATCAACCCCAGCTCCTTAATATCGCGCGATACCGTCGCCTGCGTGACCTTCATGCCCTCACTCTCCAGAACCTCCACAAGCTGTTCATGCGTCTTGATCGGCTGTTCCTGGATGATCTTTACAATCCGGCTTTGTCTTTTATACTTCATTTTCCTTTCTCCTCAAAATCAATTTATTAAGACAGCTTCTTTAATACTGTGTCATAAAAAGAGTAGCTCCCGATTTTTATCATACTGAACTGATAGCATGAACGCGTAATCCGTACCTCATCCAACGGTGAAATACTGCCTTGAACGTCCCCGTCCGCCGATACTACCGCGCCGTTTTCAGGATAATCCCGATTCAGCCGAATCACAATTTCTTTTTCTGCCGGCAAAACCGCACTTCGCGCCGCAAGCATATGCGCACAAATCGGCGTAGCTACATACAGCTGCATCAACGGATCTACGACAGGGCCGCCGGCGGAGATGGAATATCCCGTAGAGCCGGTGGGCGTTGCAATAATCAACCCGTCCGCAATGTACTGATTAACCAGTTCCCCATCGGCATATAATGCCAGATCAATCAGCTTTGCTCCGACATTCTTTGCCACCACCACATCGTTTAATGCATGGCAATGTCGGCTTACCTGTCCCTCGTGAATAACCTCCACGCGCATAAGCATTCTCTTTTCGATCTCATATTCCCCCGAAAGCAGCCGCTCCAAGGCATCCTCAATCCGATCTAATTCAATCTCCGTTAAAAATCCCACTTTTCCTAAATTGATTCCCAAAACCGGAATATTGCGTTTCGCACATTTTGCGGCAATCTGAAGCATGGTTCCGTCACCGCCGAGCGTAAGCATAATTTCCGCTTGCTCAAATAAGCTGTCATACGGCAAGTATTCCGCGCAAAGTCCCGATGCGGCATACCGATCCTCCAGAAACACCTGTGCCCGTCCCTTTAAATAACTTACGATTTTATATGTATTCCGAAAATCCGTATCCTTTGTTGCGTTTGGCATAATTGCAATTTTCTTCATCGTGATACCATTCAATCCTTTCACAAGTTCATGGCATAAACCTGTATCATCTTATTTCTTGTATATTTATTCATATTATACACTGTTTGAATATTTTTTTCAAGTGTTTTATTGATATTTTTGCAATCCTGTGTTATACTGAATTTATCAAAGGGCGGTATTTGAAAGAATTTATCGGCGAGGGGTCGGGTCAACAGGTGCTTTTTAATTCCGCTGCGGCTCAAACATCCGCTACGTTGCGCGGAGTAGAACTCGCCTACGCAGAATCAAAAAGCACCTGCTGACCCTATGATGGTTTCCACAACCAATCCCGAAAAGAAAATTCATCTGTTTTTCAGCTTATTCTGACTCAAACATCCGCTACGTTGCGCGGAACTCGTCTCCATAAGCTGAAAAACAGATAAATTCTCTTCCCTCTACACTGAATATCAGATAAGGAGAATGATTTTATGCTGCATATTTTAACCGGTGACGGAAAAGGCAAAACCTCGGCGGCAGTCGGAATGGCGGTACGCATGAGCGGCTATGGCAAAAAAGTTTTGTTCGCACAATTTCTGAAAGGCTCCGATTCCGGGGAAATCGTAATATTAAAGCAGCTCCCCAATATACAGGTGCTGCGGCTATCCAGTGATTATGGTTTTTTACCCAATATGACAGATTTGGAAATTTCCGCTGTCCGCGCGGAGCATAACGAAATTCTTCGAACGGCGGCTCAAGGCGGCTATGATCTGATTGTTTTGGACGAAGTCATTCCGGCTATGAATTACGGATTACTGGATCATGAATTACTCAATCCGATTTTGTCCACTGACTGCGAGCTTGTCCTCACCGGCAGAGATCCACAAGCGTTTTTATTGGAAAAAGCGGACTATGTTTCCGAAATCAAAAAAATAAAACACCCTTATGACAAGGGTGTTCAGGCGAGAAAAGGCGTTGAATTTTAAAAGCGTTTCTTATTTGGAAATACAAAACTTAATCTCATATTGCCCGGTATTGCGAAAAGCATTTTCTACGGAGCTTAGGATATAATCCACCCGTTCTTCATAGGCAACCGCAATCACCCCCTTATTCCAAAACCGCACCGCGCGAACGCCCTCCAGTTCCAGTGCGCATTGCAGCAACAGCACCTCCTGTGGCTCCAATCCCCAAAGGCGCAAAAAATCCTTTGCCGATTGATTCATCAGATTAAACAGCTCCGAGGTACGGCAGCGTTTTAACGGCTCCGCCACAGCCTTGACGCGCGCATTATCGTGTAAAATCATACTCAAACGATTATAGACGGTTTTATTTTTAATTTTTCCCCGAATTGCCTCTAAATCATGCAAAGAAAGCTCCGATATTGCCGTAATATGCGGATAATATTTTTTGATGCGGTCAATCTCTGCATCCAGTTCCCGATAATCGTCAGTATGATCCCCGGATTTATCCAGCTGCATAGAGATCAGCTTGAATCCTGCAAGCGGCAGCGGCAGCATTTCCGTTTTCAGACGATCCGATTGCACACAGTAACCCGGTCTGGCATTTAAAAGCGCAAGATACGGCTTAATATTATCCTTGCCGCAGCATGAGGCAGCAGCGGCTGTTTTATTATATTGGTTCAAATCATTCAGACTCAATACACATTTCACCGTACAGCATGTCACCTCCGCTGCCGAATTAAAATACGGCGGAATGGAATTATCCAACAGAATTTCACCGCCCGAAAGCCTCGTTTCTTCCGGAAGGACGCCTTCCGTATTGCGGATTCTTTGGGTGTATACAATATCCGATGCCGTATTCTCCATTTGCAGCGTATCGGAATTGGATTTTCTGCAAAGCCCCGTAACACCGACCGAAAGCGGATACGTCAGACTTAACGCCCCCTTGACATGCGGAAACCCCAATAACGTACACAGCAATCCGCAGCGTTCCTCCTTTAAAAACCTCCCTGACTCCTCAAACCGTTTATAAAAATCCTGCTTCATCGTTTCAATATCCATGTATTATCATTCCTTTCCGAATCAAAAAATCCCCATATGTATCCCCCAAATATCACCTTTCTTATTCTTTACCGATCCCATCAAAAAAATACCATAAAAACAAAAAGGACATTGAAATGAATCAATGTCCCAAATATGTAAGCCCTTTAAACAATTTTTTCAAAAACCATTGTCGCCTAGATTCTGTCGCCGCTCATCAAGCCTTTACTTCCGCCGTTTGACGTTGTAATGGTATGCAGTCTATACCCTTTTTGCGCCTGATGATTGATCGCGTTTTCCAATTCAGTCAGGTTTCCGGAACCGGTTCCCAAGAATTTCTCTTTCAGCGTAACCTGAAGCACTACATACTGATAGTCCTTCCCCGACGCGGTTGAAAATGTTGAAGAATCACTGTAATCCATGAATTTCATCCTCCATATCAAAATATTTTATAAGAATACTTTATCACATTCTATCGTATTTTGTCAAGAGGAATCGGCATTGAATTTTAATGCTCCAGTTCAGCCAACAGCCATATCGCCTTAAAGAAATAAAAATCTCCGTAAATAAGCGCTTTATGTTTCCCGACCGAATAGGCTTCACAAGCATGATTCATACGGGACCGGTTTTTAAGCTCAGCCCCGTACTATTCAAATGATTACCACGCTATTGAATCTGTCTGTACATTCATGTTGCCGAATGTATTCCACAAATAAGCCTCAAAGGTAACTCCGTCAGCGTCCGCAACATCCATCTTAACCGGAATTGTTGTTTCACCCTCCACTTTCTGATCCACAAATTTCACACTCACAAGCTTTCCGTCCTTTTTGAGCGCAAGAATCGCCAGATAATCTTCTGCGGTGTCATTCGTATTGTTGATCACTGCATTTAATGTGTAGGTTCCTGCCGCAAAGCTCGTTGTTCCTTGCGGAATCTCTGTGTTATTATAGAACAGCTTGAGTTCCGCTGATGATTCTCCCGCAGTATCCTTGATTACATAATAGTGCATCGTTCCGCTCTCGGTTTCAACTGCAAGAATGTTGCCGTCCACTACGCCGTTCTCATCAATTTCATCCGAGCCGCTGAATGTGTCGTCATCATAAAGCGTTGCCGACTTCACGCCTGTATTCTTATAACAGCCGCCGTTACGCATAAGATACTTTTGATAATATTTTTCATGGCAATCCTCGCTTCTGCCGCTATCTGCGACACAAATGATCTCAATGTTATACTCATTATATCGCATAATCACGCCATAATCAACGGCAAAAAACTAAGCCTATCCACCAAAATCTTATATATCCCCTACCGTTTCCCGACGCAGCCGGCAGCGAAAAGCGTTGGGCGTAAGCTGCATCACATCTTTAAATGCCTTACGAAAATGATCGGGATCACTGTAGCCGGACAATACGGAAATTTCCTCAATTTTCTTATCCGAATAGGCAAGCAGCCGACACGCTTCATTAATACGCGTTCGCTTTAAATAATTCTGAAACGACAATCCCGTTTCCGTTTTGAACTTCTTGCTGATATACGGCAGACTGTAATTCATACCGCTGATCATATCAGACAAGGTGATATGCTTACTGAAATTTTCATTAATATTATTGATAATCGTATCAATGAAACCCAGATTTTTTCCGCTTGTCGGGATTTTCCGCGCCGTATAAATCAGCAGCTTCACCAGATTCGCGCGCACCATCTCCGACCAGTTGCTCGGCTTTTCATTATATTCCGTCAGCATTTCTTCAAGAATCGGCTGGATTTTCAAATCATCATCATGAAAAAAATGATTCGCCGGATTGAAATGCATCGTTTCCGTACTGATCTTCAATAAATAGTGATGCAAAAGCGTCTGGAAATCGCGACAATAAACCAGACTCTTATCCAAAAGCTCCGGCAAAAACAAACAATTAATAACGCAAAAGTGCTCTTCCTCACTGTAATATTCATGCTCTGTTTCATAATCAATGATAAAATAATCCCCCGGCCGAATTACGGTCGGATTGGTTCCGTTGATTTTATGAACCGCCGTTCCCTCCGTCACATAAACCAGCTCCAAAAACTGATGGCTGTGCGGTGCGGCAACCGTTGACGGACATCGGTGAATATCAATGTGTTGATCTGATATTTTTCTCATTCCTATAACCCCCGTTAAACTTTGCAGGTAAAAAAGAAAATTCACCTGGTTGATTTTATTATAGCATTTTATTATAATGGTGTCAACAAGGAATAATACAAATTCCACATTCATGAACACTGTCCAAAAACGGCAGCAAGGAGGGAAAAATATGTTATACAAAAAAAATGATTCCAAAGAGCTTTCGAAAGAGCTTTTTGAGAATCCCACCGCGGAATATCGCGGAACGCCATTCTGGTCATGGAACTGTCAGCTTGACAAAAACGAGCTTTTATGGCAGATTGAGCAGCTGAAAAAAATGGGGTTCGGCGGTTTCCATATGCACTCCAGATCCGGCATGGCAACGAAATATTTAAGTCCGGAGTTTATGGATTTAATCAGAGCATGTACGGAAAAAGCCAAGTCAGAAAATATGCTGGCATGGCTGTATGATGAGGACAGATGGCCATCGGGTTCTGCGGGAGGATATGTTACAAAAGATCGGAAATTCAGCGGAAAGCTGATTTGTTTCACAACCCATCCCGTAGAGGCAGTTTCCAAAGAAATCGGCATCCGCGAGGGCAAGCCTTATTTACTTGCCTGCTATGATGTAAGCCTGAACACTGACGGAACGCTCCGGAGCTATCCGCGTATCGGCGAAAATGCAGAAGCGCATGGAACAAAATGGTATGTCTATGCCATGGCGATGGAAGAACGCGGCTGGTATAACGGTCACAGCTATATTGACACGCTGAGTGAAGAAGCGATTGATAAATTTATCGAAATAACACATGAATCTTACACAAAAGCAGTAGGCGATGAATTTGGGAAAACCATCCCTTCCATCTTCACCGATGAACCGCAGTTCCACCGTAAGCAAACGCTTGCCTTTGCCACCGATACAAGTGATGTTCATTTGCCGTGGACAACGGATTTTGACGAGTATTACCGTTCGGAATGTGGAATTGATCTGATAGAGCATTTACCGGAATTGATTTGGGACTTGCCCGATCAACAGCCGTCAAAAGCCAGATACCATTATCATGATTTGATTTGTGAGCGGTTCACACATGCATTTGCCGATAACTGCGGAAAATGGTGTGAAGCAAACGGAATCCATCTGACCGGTCATATGATGCAGGAGCCTACTTTAAATTCGCAAACGGGCGCAATCGGTGAAGCTATGCGGGCATACCGCGCTTTTGGGATTCCGGGAATCGACATGCTGTGCAATCATATTGAGCTTTCCACCGCAAAACAGGCGCAATCTGCATGCCATCAATTCGACCGCGAAGCAATGGTTTCCGAGCTTTACGGCGTAACAAACTGGGATTTCGATTTCAGAGGTCATAAATTCCAGGGTGACTGGCAGGCAGCGCTCGGCGTAACTGTTCGTGTTCCGCATTTATCCTGGGTATCCATGAAAGGCTCCGCAAAAAGAGATTACCCGGCTTCCATCAGCTATCAATCGCCGTGGTATCAGGAATATCCGTACATAGAGGATCATTTTGCCCGTGTGAATACCGCACTTACGCGCGGAAAGCCGATCGTCAACGTGGGTGTTATCCATCCCATCGAAAGCTACTGGCTGAGATTCGGGCCTGCCGAAAATACGGCCGACGACAGACGTCAGATTGAGGACAATTTCTTTGCCGCAATCAATCTTCTTCTATTCGGAACGATTGATTTCGACTTTATCAGCGAATCGCTGCTACCCTCGCAAGTCGGTGAAATCTCCGACCGTCTTTCGGTCGGCAGTATGAGCTATTCTGCGATTATCGTTCCGGGCTGCGAAACACTGCGTTCCTCCACCGTAAAAATTCTAAAGCAATTCGTCGAAAACGGCGGTAAGGTCATCTTTGTCGGCAGCTGCCCGAAATATGTAGACGCAGAACCCAATAACGAGATTCAAGCTCTATATGATTCGGCGCTTCACAGTGATTTCAACCGCACCTCCCTATTATCGCAATTGAGCGAGGAACGGCTGATTGAAATCAGAAACAGCGACGCTTCTTCCACCGATAACTTGATCTATCAGTTGCGCCGTGACGGAGAGGTTCAATGGCTCTTTATTGCGAATGCCAAAACATCGGATGCTAATGCAAGTGCCAGCTTTGAGAGTAAAGTATACTGCCGCGACAATGTGAATCCGCAGGAAATCATTATTCGTATCAAAGGCGAATATGAGCCGATGATTTATGATACCCTTTCCGGCGAAATCAAGCCGGCTGAATTTGAGATTAAAAACGGTGTAACCGCAGTAAAATACACCTTGTACACACATGACAGTCTGCTTTTGCAGCTCCGCAAGCCTAATCAAGTGAAAAATTCGCCCAAAGAAACACTTGGCGCTTTGATTAAGGAAATCGACTTTAAACAGAATGTTGAATATCAGCGTGAAGAACCGAACGTTTATCTGTTGGATATGGCGCAATATTCACTGGATGATGGAAAAACCTTTAGCGAAACGGAAGAAATTTTAAGAATCGACTTAAAAATGCGTCGGGAATTGAACTATCCGTTAGCTGACGGACGCGATTGTCAACCGTGGGCAATCGAGGATGAGAAAATATCTCACTTCCCCATGCTCCGCTTTGAAATCGAAAGCGAAATTGAAGCAGAGTGCATGCTGGCATATGAAGAAGCTACCGAGATCATTCTGAACGGTGAAAGCGTATCCATTGAGGAACAGGGGTATTTTGTGGATCATTCCATCAAAACGATGCCTTTACCCAAATTAAGAAAGGGTACAAACGAGCTTTTGATTAAAGCACCGTTCGGAAAGAGAGTCAGCTTGGAAAACTATTTCCTGATCGGTGAATTTGATGTTGTCTTGAAAGGAATGGAAAAGAAAATCATTCCGATTACCCATAAAATCGGTTTCTCGTCCATTACCCATCAAGGCATGCCGTTCTATGGTGGAAATGTGCGCTATAAAGCAAAAGTGCAATTGCCCGAATGTGATCTGAAGGTGCGCGCAAACTACTACAGAGGTTCTCTGATTAAGGTACTGATTGACGGAAAAGAGCTTGGAAAAATTGCTTTTGATCCTTACACAACAGCCCCTGCGCATATCAGTGCCGGCGAGCATGAAATTGAATGGATTTTATACGGAAACCGCTACAATACCTTTGCCGCGCTGCATTGCTGCGGAGATAAACGGCATTGGTTCGGCTCCGATGCATGGTATACGACAGACGATGAATGGTCTTATGATTATCAGCTGAAAGATACCGGAATCCTCGCTTCACCCGTTCTGGAGTGCTACGAAAAATAAATCAAAAAAAAGCTGTAAAAACCCGAATTGGGTTTTTACAGCTTTTATCTTTATAAATGCTTCATATTGGAGATGATAATCTCCGGCGGCTGATACGTTTCCAGGTAATCCAAAAGCGATTCGCTGTCCGTAAAAAATTTTGCCAATTCCAAAGTATCCTTTTGCGCAAAATTTTCTTCAACTACCTTATTGAGCAGCCGCTCCATATCGTCATAATAGCCGTTTACATTAAATACCGCAATTGCCTTTGTATGCCGGCTTAACTGCTTCAAGGTGATAATTTCGAAAAATTCATCAAAAGTTCCGATTCCGCCGGGAGTCACGATAAAGGCATCGGAATATTCCTCCAACAGTTGTTTTCTTTCGCGCATCGTTTCGGTTTCCACGCGTTTGGTACAATGCTCATATAGCACTCCGTCCACATTGAAGAATGATGGAACAATTCCGATAATATCACCGTGTTCCCTTGCCATTCCTCTCGCGGCAGCACCCATGCACCCGCCGTTTCCGGCGCCAAAAACCAATGTATGACCTCGTTTTGCCATTTGTTCTCCCAATTTTTCCACGGCTTGAATATACTCGCGATGAATTTTATCACTCGATGCTCCGTAAACACATAAATTCATGGCAAACCTCCTTAAGCTTACTTGTTTGAATCGTTCCCAAACGATCCGTTATCAGAAAATTTCAATCATTTTATTTATTCCCTGATTAATATCTTTTATCAATAATTCTTTTGCTCTTTTTCTCGCTTCTCGGCAAATCCCCGATTCCTACGGCGTGAACCGTAATCGAAATACCGATTTTGGATTTAAAACGCGATTGAATCATCGCCTGCATGGTTTCCTTATCGGTTCCGGCTTCACATTCTACCGAAAGCAGCATCGCGTCTTTCCCGTTCACATGATCAATCATGACCTGATATTCACTGGATGCGCCGTCTACCGCCGCCAACAAATCCTCAATCTGACCCGGGAAAATATTGACACCCTTTACCTTTGTCATATCATCAGTTCTTCCGGTGATAATATCAATTCTCGGATAAGGTGAACCGCATTGGCACTCACCCGGAATAATCCGCGTCAAATCGTGCGTCCGATAACGAATCAGCGGTGCGCCCTCTTTTACCAAAGTCGTAATAACCAACTCGCCGACCTCACCATCGGGCAGATTCTCCCCGGTAATCGGATCAACGACCTCGCAATAAACGTAATCGTCCCAGATATGCATGCCGGCATCGTAATCACAGCTGATTCCGATACCCGGTCCGTAAATTTCCGTTAAGCCGTAAATATCGTACAACTGAATCCCCAATTCAGAAGAAATCCGTTTCCGCATTTTCTCGCCCCAACGCTCCGAACCGATAACGCCTTTTTTTAGATAAATCTTATCGGCAATCTGCCGCTTTGCAATTTCCTCCGCAAGCAGCAGTGCATAAGAGGACGTTGCGCACAATACTGTAGACTTTAAATCCATCATCATTTGCAGCTGCTTATCTGTATTTCCGGGGCCCATCGGAATCGTCATTGCACCCAAACGCTCCGCACCGAGCTGAAATCCGATTCCGGCAGTCCATAAGCCGTAGCCCGGCGTAATATGGATTCTGTCAAGCTTCGTAATTCCGGCAGTTTCATAGCATCTGGCAAACATAATTGCCCAATCTGTAACATCCTTTTGCGTATAAGGTATGATAATCGGCGTTCCGGTTGTTCCCGATGAAGAGTGAATCCGCACGATGTCCTCATCCGGAACCGCTTGCAGTCCCAGCGGATACGCTTCTCTCAGATCACTTTTCATCGTAAACGGCAGCCGTTCAAAATCCGACTGCGTTTGGATGGAATCAATATCAATCCCATCAAATTTCCTTGCGTAAAAGCCGTCCTGCTTCGTCAATCTCTCCAGTTGTTTCTTCAGCTTTGCAAACTGTTCTTCTTTCATTTTCATTTCTCTTCTAATCCTTTCTCATCTAATCTATTCTATATGCGCGCTGCCCCTATATGGATAGGATATGCAGCGCATTCAGGTTCAGTTCCCGGAATTTTTCCGGAATCCGTTCCAGAATGACATCTTCAAGCTCCTCTATGCTCAATCCCAATGCGCCGCTTTTTGCCACCGCACCGAGAAGCGCTACATTCAGCGCCTTTGCACTATGGAGTTTTTCGGCAATTTCATCGCCGTTTACAACAATTAAGTTTTGAACGTGTTCCCGAAGGTACTGTATCATCTCCGCACCGGTATAGCTCCCGATTCCCAGCGACGTCGTAACCGGAATCACCGGCTTTGTATTGACAATCACCGTACCGTTCTTCTTCAAATAAGGCAAGCACCGAACCGCCTCGGCAGGCTCAAATGCGATAATGACATCCGCTCCGCCTTTTGGAATCAGCGGTGAATAAATCTGATCGCCGATCCGCACATGGCTGACAACACATCCGCCGCGCTGTGCCATACCAATGGTTTCCGCGCTCCGCGCCTTAAGTCCCTTTTTCATCGCCGCTGCGCTGATCAGCTTGGATGCAAGCACCGTTCCCTGACCGCCCACGCCGCATAAAAGACAATTCGTATTCATCATTTTGCGCCGTCCTTTCTTTGAAGAATTGCTTCAACCGGACAGACCTGAGCGCACAAACCGCAACCGGTGCAAAGCGATGGTTCAATCCGTGCACATCCATTTTCAAACGAAAGTGCCGGACATCCCAGCTCCCGAATACATTTGCTGCATCCGATGCATTTGCTCTCGTCCACCGCAAGCGGCTCCGATCCCTTTGTAATCGCAACACACGGAGATTTAAACAATACGGCTTTTACGCCCGGTTCATCCATAACGCTCCGTACCGCTTCCTCTGCCTGCTTAAAGTTAAGCGGATCTGCTTCGGCAATTTTCACAACACCGATCGCCTCCAGGATCTTCCGAATACTCACGGCATTTACAATATCGCCCATCATAGTTTTTCCGATTCCTGGATGCGGCTGATGCCCCGTCATAGCGGTCGTTGAATTATCCAAGACAATTAATGTAATATTACTCTGATTATAGACAGCATTGACCATTCCGGTAATCCCCGATGCAAAAAAGGTGCTGTCGCCAATAAAGGCAAAATGCAGCGTATCCGGCTCCAATTGAGCCATTCCATGCGCAATGGTAATATCCGCGCCCATACACAAACAAGTGTCTGTCATATCCAACGGCTTTGCATTGCCCAGTGTATAGCAGCCAATATCTCCGCAAAATACCGCCTTTCTCCCCTTTGCCGCACGCTTAACCGCATAAAATGATCCGCGGTGCGGACATCCGGCGCATAATACCGGCGGCCGAATCGGCAATGGCGGTGTATCCTGTTCCGATTCCTGCGGAACTTCAATCTCAATAAACGCGGAGAGCGCTTTCTTGACGCTTTCCACGGTATTCTCACCGGCATTCTGCACATGATGTGTCAGCTTACCGAAAATATCCGTATGTATATGATGCTTTCCGCAAATTTTCAGCAGCTCTTCCTCAATCACCGGATCCAGTTCCTCAATCACCAGAACCTGATCCACACTATTCAGGAATTGAACCGCCAAATCCTCCGGAAACGGAAAAGGAGTTCCCACGCGCAACAGCGTTACATCCTCCCGTCTGCCGAGAGCCTCCTGCACATAAGCATAGCTGATTCCCCCGGTGGCAATTCCGATTTTCCCCTTGCCGGTAATCGTATTAAACGGATAGGAGGAAAACTCTTTTCTTAATTCTTCATTTCTTTTTTCTATTTTTATATGATTCAAATAAGACGTTCTGGGAAAAATCACCCATCGCATCGTATCTTTCTGAAAACCCTCAAATTCATGCGGTGTCGGATCGTCCTTGACTTCAATATCCGCATAAGCGTGACAGACTCTGGTGGTCGGTCGAAACAGCACCGGCGTCCCCAGACGCTCTGACAATTCAAATGCGTCCTGGATCATCTGATACGCCTCCTCCGGCGAGGACGGATCAAATACCGGAAGCTTTGAAAATGACGCAAAATGTCGGGTATCCTGTTCCGTCTGCGAGGAAATCGGTCCGGGATCATCCGCCGAAACCACCACCATACCGCCCTTTACGCCGACATATGCCAAGCTCATCAAAGGATCGGATGCAACGTTTAAGCCCACCTGTTTCATCGTCACAAGCACTCTTGCACCGGAATAGGCAGCCCCGGCAGCCGCCTCCATCGCCGCTTTTTCATTGACCGACCATTCCACATAAATACCGCCGTCGTTGATTTTCGCCGTCGTTTCCAATATCTCGGTAGAGGGAGTCCCCGGATAGCCGCTGACAAAATTAACGCCTGCCGCAACTGCACCGTAAGCAATCGCTTCATTGCCCATTAAAAATTTTGTTGACATGCTTCCCATACTCCTTTAATCAAAAATTCATGTAATTCCCGACCTTTTCATCTAATTTTCGTTCTATTTTGCCGCTATGCTGCGTGGAACTCGCCTACATAAGCTGAAAAGGTCTAATCACAATTCCCTATCAAAAAACCATATCTTTCATCAAAAAATACTATTCTTTGATTATATCATTTCAAGAATTATTTGTCAAGTAAAAAACGTATAATATTAAAATGGCTTACCCATGCGATTTTTAGGCATATGTCATTTCATTAAAATCACTTTTGACATACTTTTGACATACTTGTGCCTATGCAAACGTTTTAAACTATCCTAAGTAACTGCTCAACTTATGAATCACATCGCTGTTATCATATCGCACATCTGCATAAATATCCATTGTGGTTTGTATATTTTCATGTCCCATAATGGCTTGAACCGTCTTTAGCGGTACCCCTGCATAGACTAAATCCGTTGTAAAATTATGCCTAAAATAATGCGAAGTAATATTCGTTACTTCCCCTTCCGGCATATATTTGTTAATCTTCTTAAGAATGCATCTCCAATGGTAAGCAAACACCCCTGATTGTATCAGATGTCCTGCACTTGACAAAAATAAAAAATCCTCTTCTTCTGATTTTTCTGTATAACTTACTAAAAAGTCTTTTAAAGATTCTACCATAGGAATTGTTCTTGTTCCGGCAGCAGTCTTTGTTTGATATTGAACAATTGTTCTACATTCCTTATCGGTGGCTAAAGTCTTATGTACATTTATGCAATTATTTGTAAAATTAATATCTTTCTTCTGCAAAGCCAAAATTTCATTTCGACGCATTCCAGTGTAGTCAATCGCATAGTTAAAAATACTCTTTAATAGACTGTTCAAGCTCCATATACTATCTATTATGCCGATCTTTCTCATTTCTTCGTAAATTGTTTGTATATGCATAAGTTTAAGATTTTTTAGTAATATATGCTGTATAGGATTCAAGTATTTTAACAGCCTTTTATAGTTATGCATAGTAGCTGGCCTTATATCCTGTTTTGTTCTTAACCACAGATTTACACACTCTTCCAATGTAATATCATCTCGCACAAAAACACCCTGTTCCGCATTTACGCAGAACTCCTTAACTTTTTTATCCAGTTTCCTCCAATCTTTATCATATAAGGTTTTCGTTTTTCTTTTTCCATTGGTATCAAACCCTATTACAATTTGTTTATAATACCTTCCATCTGGTCGTTTACTGTATGGTATTTTCGGCATATAAATCTTCCTTTCCTTTACAGCAAACAACAATATCCGCCTTTATTATATTACGATTTCGCCTCATTGTCAAGATATTAAACACTATATAGTTCCCTCCATTTGTAAAATTTCATCATATCTATATACCAGCACCCATCTATTTTATAGGCAGGCAAATTGTCTCTGTATGATACTCACTGCCATATTTTTTATCCTCGCCTATATCATATATTCTCTGTTTATAAAATAATTTTTTCGTTTTTCACGCGATTGACATAAAATCATATAGCACTAATCAGCAGTTCTTTTAGGAACAATTCTTTATTATTTCATCTTTCCCTATTCTAAAAAATCCAACATCTGTGCCCCACGTTCCTTTACCTCAGAATCATCGCCAATATACATTGTTGTCGTGGCAATATTCCGATGCCCGATAAAATCACGGACAAATTTCACATCCCTTGTCTTCTGGTATAAAATTCCACATACCGACGCCCGTAATTTATGCGGTGAAATGCCGTATCCCAATGCCGCATGTGTATATTTTTTCACAATATCCAATACCGCATCCTCAGACAATCTGGTACAACGATTGGAGATAAATAACGCATCCGTTTCATTATATTTTCCTATGAAGCTATCCCGATCCAGCAGCCAATCAATAATCACATTCATCAAAGAATCCGTTATTGCAAAAGTATGTGTTTTTTTACGTTTATCCACAATCGTCAGAACTTTTTCATCAAAATCAATATCATCCACATTAATCTCCGTCAATGCCGTTTCTCTCATTCCCGTAAACATAAAAAGCAATAAAATCGCTCTATCTCGTGTTCGCCATTTCTTTTGCCGACCGACCGCTCTGGCGTTCCCGACACCGGTATTGATAGCCTCCAATATTTTTTCAAAATTCTCAATTGTAAGCCATATGGTCACCTGCTAAACACTCAAGATCCCGCCCCTTAACAAAAACCTCTTCTCCCGGGAATCGGGATTGCAAAATTTCATCTACTTTTTCTCTGATATTCGGATTATCTGTATTCGAGTAATTAATCAAAATATTCATTTCTTCCTCGGTAATCTCACATTCCTTTAAAAGCTGTACAAATAATTTCACTTTCATAATCTCAACTCTCCTTAAAATTTGATGCCTAATGTATGTTTTTCATAATGATTTAAGTTTAATTTGTTTTTTATAATATTCAATGTTTCATTGTGATTCAAGCGATTCATTTCATCCAGAAGCTGCGTGATAATTTGAATCATTCGCTCACGCGGCATATACAAATGCGCATAAGAATCTTTGGGGATAACTTTTAACTCCAACATCCGAAACCGATCCAAAGCTCGCGCAAATGCCGTTGAGTCGTCATATCCTGAATTGGCTGAAAAATAATAACAATTGTCCCATGTCATGTCCGGTTCATAATATGTATCTGTAACAATATATTGATACCCATTCTTTTTTAACAGTGCTATTTTATTATTGATTTTGCTTCTGTATATGATTTCAATATCCTTAATTGACATTTTGCCGACCTCCCTCTGGCATCAGACTGCCTCCTCAGTTTTTTCTTCTACCATTGTTTCAAGGTTTCCCTCTCTATATAATGCAATCGCCTTATTCCATGCATCATCAATATTTTTCCCATAAACATATGTATATCTGCGATGTTCAAAATGATCCGTATAATAATATAGTAGAAACTTTCTCATACTGCTTCCTCCAAACCACTTTTCCAATTTAATTCCATAATAATTGTTTCTTCCCAACCATCTTTATGATAATTTTCTTTACACCATGTCATGGGATCATCATATATATTACCACCAATTCCCAAAAATGCACCCCAGTATTCGTCATTACGAACTGCCTTATCTGCAACTTTCTTCGCACATTCTTCCTCTAAAATATACTCACAAAAAGCCCCGTTATCGTTGTATAAGAAAACATATTGCCCGGTTTCAGCATTGTATACGGAGTTTGCGGGTACTGTCTGTTTGTGTAAATATGCCATCTGGCATCATATTTTACGGTATTGTTCCGCCAGCTTGAACGCTCATATATAAAAACCTCCTCTAATTCATAAGCTGTTTATAACTATTATGTTTTACCCGACTACCGCTATACACATGGGATATAATATCCGGATATTCCATAGGGTTATATCCCAATGCTTGAATCGTATGTAATGATTGCCAGTCCTCATGACGTTGCAAGATAGGTACAATATAATTCTGAATCAATAGAAATACTTCTTTCAATCTTCTGTCTAATCGGCTTGTAAAATATACTTTTTTCCATCTTGGCGGTAGTATGGTATGATCGTGTTGTATTGCATTTGTGATATTATCATATATCCAGATATATGACAAGTGCTTATTATCGCAAAAGCGCAAGGAATCTATATAATAATACACGTTGTTAATTTTTCCATAGATTGCATGGATGGGGATTAACCGCCCTTGAATATACACCGTATTCATTTTGTTAAGCCTGCATTTATTCATTTTTTTCGTCCTCTTTATTGACGATTTCTTCATGATGTTGTAAAGCGCGGTCATATGCTATCGCTAAAACACATGCGCGGAGTTTACCCATAGGAAATTTTGATTGCTGTATCAAATGTTCGTTTGTGATTCCATCTGTCTGACAGCATGTAGCAATTAATTTTTTCGTTGCCGTTGTGGTAAGTTTGACTTGAAACTTTTTGAACATAGGTGTTTCGTTAGGGTTGCCAACAAAACCATCAGCAATAGTCTTAATGCCTTTTTGGATTTCTTTCCAAAGGATTGATTTTTCTTTTTCGTCATCTTCTGATAGAGTGGCTTTTGTTTCAATAGCATTGTACTTGATAATGTTCTTTTGCATTGTCGCAAAATCGCCCTTAACTACAATTCTATCATTATTAAAGGTTTTATGATTCGTTGCAAATAACAAACCTTTGAAAAAGTCGTGTTCCGTTGTTGCTATGCAATCCAATATATTTTTATCTTCAAAAGTATTGTATTTGTTGCGTTCGTCTTGTAGTGCCGCGTCATATCGAATTAAGAGATTTTTCCGTGCTGTGAATGCTTGAATTTCTTCTGAATCTTGTGTTTCCGTTCTTTCGGTGATTTCTAATTTTTGCGTTACTGTTGTCAATTCGGCATTATTCTTATAAATATCGTCCGAAAGGGTTAGATAATTGATAATAGTTGCATATTGTGACCGTAGTTTTTCATCATTTTTTAAGACTTTCGGGAAATATGCGATTATGGTATCGGCTTTAATTTCGTTGTCTGTTGAAATGAAAATTTTTGTTAATTCATAGGTTGATAATGTTGTTTTCATGGTAAAATCCTCCTTATGTTATATGGGTTGATATTGTTATTAGGGTATGGTATACCCTGTAAAACTTCTAACAGAAAATTACATAGCTTTACACGGTATACCAAGGGTATGTTTGCCGTTGCTCATGCAAAGGACTTTGCGAATATGAAACGTTGGTGAATCTCATGTATAGTATAGAGTAAAACCCTAATACAGTGCTTGACGGTATAACCGTACAATTTTAGCACATGAGATGGACTTTTGTTTATTTGTCAAAGTGCAAGTGAAGATGATATTATGTAATTAGATTTGCCCTATGTAAGTGATAATATCATCCGTGGGATCGGTTGGCGTGTTATTGTCATAGAGTTGAATAATATACGGCTGATTTGCGGTAACTATCTTCATATTAGAGTTTTGTATACTTCATTTACGCTATCAAAAATAAATTTCGGTTGAATATTAAATTTTTCAATATCCTCTATCGTACCCTCACCGCTGAGTACAAATATTGTTGACACGCCGGCATTTACACCTCCGGCAATATCTGTATACACTCTGTCGCCTATAACAACCGTTTCTTCTTTTTTTGAAACCCGTTTTATTCATTGCGGCTTCAATTATATCCGGTTTCGGTTTCCCTATAAAATGTGGTTTCCTTTTCGTCGCATTATACAACATCTCACTAACACTACCGCAATCTGGCACATACCCATATGCAATCGGACATACCAAATCCGGATTTGTCGCTATGTAATCAACACCTTTATTCAACAATATGCAAGCATCCTCCAGTTTTTGAAATGTCAGTTCCGTATCAAATCCCATGCATAAGCAATCAATGTCAGAACATATAGTATCCGAAACCGGCACCCCTGACTCTCTGAGTTGTTCTTTAAATGATTCTGTTCCGAGAGCATATATCTTCCGATATTTTCTTTTCGGCAGATACATAACTGTTGCATCTGTTGATGTCAGAAAATCATCTTTCGACGTATTCACTCCCAACTTGCTCATCTTGTTTACATAAGCCTTAACACTTTTTAAAGAATTATTGGTTATAAACATATGCCTGCCGCCAATGTTTTCGATATATCTGAGCAATTCCTTTGTTCCGTCAAAAAGCTTATCATCCAGATATATTGTGCCATCCATATCAAACAAATATAATTTTTTCTTTTTAAGCTCTGCAATATTGTTTTTCATTAAAATTATATCCTTTCCTTTGCTTTTACACATTATTAATTTTACATCTTAAATCCATTAAATTAAGTATATCTTCTTCGTATATATCATTAGGTTTTCAATAATAACGGTGTAATTGCTACCGTCATCTGTTTTTTTCTGCAAATACATCGGCTATATTAATTTTCGCTTCATGGTTTCATAGATTATTATCGACTCAACACTTGAGGGGCTCTCCTTCTGTTAAAATTTGTCTGTTGTCTACCCTGTTAATTCAGGTCTGACAATATCAAACCTGAATTCTACGCTACTATATTCTACGCCTTTTATTAGTATCGCATAAAACGCTATCCTGAAATCCTTCAGGTATATAATGAGTTTTTGCTTCAAACACCATAAATTCGGAAGGCTTCCATGCGCCGGTAACATAAACGATGAGTGAAAATATACATTCTGTCACCCACGATATTACCCAACCTATATAAACTCCGTTCATTTTAAAGTATCTTACAGCAATAAATGAGGCTATAATCCTTGAAAAAGAGCCAATAAGGGTTGCCGTAACCAAATAACGCATAGCGGCAACACCCCGATAAAAAGCATGAAACAGGTTGTTTATCAAATTAAACAACACAAACGGCATAAAGTATCTTGCAAAAACAACAGCCATATCAAAAGCTGCGCCGCTGCTTCCGGATGGTAAAAATATAAGACAGGCTTTTTGAGCAAAAACCACTGTTAAAATAAGAATAGGAATTTCAAAAACCAAACCTTGCAAAAGACCGACTTTGAATCCGCGTCTAACATTTTTGTATTTTTGGGCACCTATGCTTTGCGCAACATAACTGCTGAGAGTTTTTGAAGAGTTTTGATAAATTGTTGAGTTACAACTGTATATCTTAAGAGCTATAACGTAGGGGCAATCCCTCATTACAGTTTCTCCTTTTTATAAAGTATTATTTGTCATAACATATCATCATTTTATCTGTTCACAAATTCTATTTCTGTTTTGATGATATCATTCATTTACAAGTGTTTCTTTAAGTGCGTCAAAAAAACTGCTGTGCCTTTAATTACAATATTACACCATTATTCTTTAAAGTGTTTCTTATTTTTGAAGCCTCCAAATCCCTCGGTGTCACACCTTCTGAAACGCTCAGTGCCGCCGCTATTCCGGCCGTTTCGCCGGTTGCCATACATATCGCCATTACTCTATATGATGCATGTGCCCTATGAGTTCCCGAAATACACCTGCCTGATGTAAGGAGATTATCCACGCCGAGAGGAACAAGCGAGCCGTATCTTATATCATACGGAACAGCCATTTTTGAATGACCTTCAGCTTGTCCGCCGCCGGAAGGATTGTGAATATCAATTAAAAACCAAGCATTGTGAACGACCGCATCGTCATAATGATTCCGTTTTCAACATCACTGTCATTTATAACATATTCGCCCATAATTCTCCGGCTTTCCCTCACGCCAAGCGTTGAGGCAGTTGTCTTAACTTCACAATTTTCATAACCGGGTATATACTTTCTCAAAAAATCAACTATCTTTTCGATCTGAATACGCAGCTCAACTTCCGCAGCATAGTATTCTTCCTCATTTAATGCATTAAAGCCATTCAACTGCGTTGCATTAACATTTCTTTCGCCTTTATAAAAGGTTTTATGAAGACGTACTATTGACACATTTTTCGGCAAAACACCGTTTTTCTCACATTCAACACAAAATTCAGAATACTTTCGTCCGTCAGGTAATTTTACAGGATCACTTCCGCCAAAGCACAGTATAGCTTTCGTTTCATCCACGTTGTGAACAGTAAATTCAAGCGTAACCGGCTGTGTCAGTCCGTCGCCATCTCTTCCGACTTTATAATCACAGCCGCACAGATAAGCTATCATGCCGTCCCCTGTAGCATCAATAACCCGTTTAGCTTTTATAGCCTTAAGACCCATAGGGGTATTTACTATAACTCCGTTTATTGTGTTTTCGTTTAAAATCACGTCAACCACAGGAGTTTGAAGCAACACCTTAACATTGTTATCATATAAAAACTTTATTAATATTCCTTTTGCTTCTTCTGAATCAATATGGATTTCCTTGCCGTTTCGAGTCTCAATCTTTTCCTCATCATTATGTTTTTCAGAAAGTAAAGATATAATTTCATCATACATTGTGCCTTCTGATACCTTGCCCAATATAGGACTTACATTTCCGAGTGTAAGATTTCCACCGACAACACCATAACGCTCAACCAAAATCACATTCATATTCTGCCGCGCGGCAGCAACCGCTGCACATATTCCCGCCGGTCCTCCTCCTGCCACAAGGACATCAGCACTGTATGTTTCCTTTATAGTCTTGGTGTATATCACAGTAATTACCTCCCTATATAATCTTAGTTTTTCTTTAATTTTCTCCGTTTTTCTTACAA
>CAUGRT010000025.1 GCA_959602045.1 uncultured Clostridia bacterium
CCCCCTTAGACAAGGGGGTTAGGGGGTTGGAGACCCTCTCTTAGGAGAAGAGAGGGTAGGGAGAGTTGTGACCCAGAGAAAACAAAAAAAGAAAGCAAACATAAAAATCAACCGCAAACATAAAAACAAAAGAAAAAAAAGAAACACATGACCGCTGTAGAAAGAATTGTATCCCCACGGAAAAAAGAAGAAACAGACAAAATCTACAATGAACACATGAATAAACATTCATATGTTGTGCAATTACCACAAAAACAACAAGACTAATTATATATATATCACCATTTCAATTTGAACCAAATCATGATATAATAACTGTATGTGAATCTTTACATAAGCCTTGCCGTATAAATAAATAGCGGCAGCGGGGGCTTGAACGATATTCGATCGGCTGCCAATAGCAAAAATTCGATAGGGGTAAAGACAATATCCGCTTCGGTGTAAAGCAATGCGCAGCCATCCGAAAAAAATTTATAAGGAGGCATAATTGAATGTACACAAAACCGGCAATTCCCTTTAAAGGGACAAAAGCCCAGGAACTTGAATTAAAGGAATTTATCGAGCTTGAAAAATCTCAACCCGGCGCATTGATGCCGGTGCTTCAAAAGGCGCAGGAAATTTACGGATATTTGCCGATTGAAGTGCAAGGCATGGTTGCGGAGGGGCTTGGCATATCGCTAAGCGAGGTCTACGGTGTAGCAACGTTTTACTCTCAGTTTTCGCTTAATCCAAAAGGAGAGCATCGTATCAGTATCTGTCTTGGAACGGCGTGTTATGTTAAGGGTGCTGATAAGATTTTGGAGGGATTGGAAGAACGTCTTGGAATCAAATGCGGAGAATGTACAAAGGACGGCGTATTTTCTCTGGATTCCTGCCGATGCGTCGGAGCGTGCGGACTGGCTCCGGTTATGATGATTGACGATGACGTTTACGGCAGAATGACGGTCGATCAAATTGACGGTATATTAAGTAAATATACCGTTAAGCGTAAAAAGTAAGGAGGGACATGAATGCTTACCGTTGAAGAATTAAATAAAATTCGTGAAAAAATGAAAAATATCGTTTCAATGAGAAACGAGGGTGCGGAAAATAAATCCGGCTATAAATATCAAGTGCTGGTATGCGGCGGTACGGGATGTCATTCCTCCGGCAGCCAGAAGGTTCTGGACGCGTTGAATGATCAAATTGCGGCACATCAGCTGGAAAAGGAAATTAAGGTTGTAAGAACCGGATGCTTCGGACTGTGTTCGTTAGGCCCGATTATGATTGTGTATCCGGAGGGCGCTTTTTACGCACGGGTACAGCCGGAAACGATTCCGGAGATTGTGGAGGAGCATCTCATTAAGGGAAATGTCGTGAAACATCTGCTGTATGAGAGTACCGTTTGCGAGGATGGTAGCGTAAAATCGCTCCAGGAAACAGATTTCTATCGCAAACAACTCCGTGTGGCACTGAAAAACTGCGGTGTGATTGATCCTGAGGATATTGAAGAATACATAGCGACAGACGGGTATCAGGCACTAGCAAAGGTACTGACAACCATGACGCCGGATAACGTGATTCAGACTTTACTGGATTCCGGACTACGCGGCAGGGGCGGCGGCGGTTTCCCGACCGGGCGGAAATGGGCGTTTGCTAAGGCGTCCGAGAGCGATCAGAAATACGTCTGTTGTAACGCCGACGAGGGCGACCCCGGTGCGTTTATGGATCGGTCGATTTTAGAGGGCGATCCGCATACGATACTGGAGGCTATGGCAATCGCCGGCTATACAATTGGTGCGGATAAGGGATATATTTATGTCAGAGCGGAATATCCGGTTGCGGTTAATCGCTTGAATGTTGCGATTGCACAGGCAAAGGAATACGGACTTTTGGGCGAGGGTATTTTTGGTACGGATTTCTCCTTTGATATTGAACTGCGTTTGGGCGCAGGTGCGTTTGTATGCGGAGAGGAAACCGCGCTGATGACTTCTATTGAGGGAAATCGCGGTGAGCCAAGACCCAGACCGCCGTTCCCGGCTGTTAAGGGACTTTTCGGCAAGCCAACCATATTGAATAACGTTGAAACATACGCGAATATTTGTAAAATTATCCTGAACGGCCCGGAGTGGTTTGCTTCGATGGGAACGAAAACCTCAAAGGGTACAAAGGTATTCGCACTGGGCGGAAAGATTACGAATGTCGGACTCGTTGAGGTTCCGATGGGAACAACGCTTCGGGAAATTGTCGAGGAAATCGGCGGCGGTGTTCCGAACGGAAAGAAGTTTAAGGCGGCGCAGACGGGCGGCCCCTCCGGCGGATGTATTCCTGCCTGTCATATCGACGTTCCGATTGATTATGAAAATCTGATTAACTTAGGCTCCATGATGGGATCGGGCGGATTGATCGTTATGGACGAGGATACGTGTATGGTCGATATTGCAAAGTTCTTCCTGGAGTTTACGGTGGACGAATCCTGCGGAAAATGTACGCCTTGCCGAATCGGAACAAGAAGATTGTATCAGTTTATTGAGAAGATTACAAAGGGCGAGGGTGAGCTGGAGGATCTGGATAAGATTCGGGAATTGTGTTCACACATGCATTCAACATCGCTGTGCGCATTGGGGCAGACAACGCCGAATCCTGTTATTTCGACAATGCGCTATTTTGAGGATGAGTATATCGCGCATGTGAAGGATAAGACTTGTCCGGCAGGCGTTTGTAAGAATCTGATGTCCTATGAGATTATCCCGAAGCTGTGCAAGGGCTGTACGCTGTGCGCAAAGAACTGCCCGGTAGACGCGATTTCGGGCGAGGTGAAAAAGCCGCATAAGATTGATCGGAATAAATGTATTAAGTGCGGTCTGTGCATGAGAAACTGTAAGTTTGGCGCGATTATCAAAAAGTAACAGGAGGAAGTATCAATGGTAACATTAAAAATAAACGGCATCAGTGTTACGGTGCCGGAGGATTATACGATTCTTCAAGCTGCCAAGGAGATTAACGTTGAAATACCCTCCCTGTGCTATTTGAAGGATGTGAATTGTATCGGTTCATGCCGCGTCTGTATTGTGGAACTGGTCGAGAGAGGAAGAAGCCGGTTGGTGGCGTCCTGCGTTTATCCCGTGGCGGAGGGAATGGAGGTTTACACCAATACCCCGGCAGTGCGTACCTCGCGGCGGACAACAATTGAGCTGATTCTTTCCACCCATCACAAGAAATGTCTTTCCTGTGTACGCGGAAACAATTGTGAACTGCAAAAGCTGGCGTTTGACTACGGCGTAGACGAGGATCGCTTTGCGCAGGAGGAAATTAAGTATGAGGTAGATGATTTATCGCCGTATATTGTGCGCGATAATAATAAATGTATTATGTGCCGCCGTTGTACGGCAGCCTGTACGCATGTTCAGAAGGTCGGAGCGATTGGCGAGATCGGCAGAGGATATAAGGTACATATCGGCTGTGCGTTTGAGAAAAGCCTGGATGAAGCGGCATGCGTTGGCTGCGGTCAATGTATCGTGGCATGTCCTGTCGGTGCATTGAGCGAAAAGAGCCAGATTGACGATGTATGGGACGCGATTGCCGATCCGAAAAAGAAAGTGGTTGTCTTTACCGCGCCCTCGATTCGTGCGACTCTGGGAGAATGTTTTGATATGCCTGTCGGCACGAATGTAGAGGGAAAAATGGTTTCCGCCATTCGCCGTTTGGGCGTTGACGGCGTCTTTAATATGGATGTTACGGCGGATTTGACGATTATGGAGGAAGCAACGGAACTGTTGGAGCGGATTGATCATGCGAATGGATTGCCGATGTTTACAAGCTGCTGTCCGGGATGGGTGAAGTTTGTAGAGCATTATTATCCGGATTTCATTCCGAATTTGTCTACTTGCAAATCACCGCAGCAGATGTTCGGCGCGGTTTTAAAGACTTATTATGCTCAGAAAAACGGCATTAACCCGAGGGATCTATTCGTAGTCAGCGTGATTCCGTGTACGGCGAAAAAGTTTGAGTGCGCAAGACCGGAGGAAAATGTATTTGACTTTGTGGATGTAGACGTATCGCTGACAACGAGAGAGCTTGCCAAGATGATTAAGGGTGCAGGCTTGAAGTTTGCTGACCTTGCGGATGGTAAATTTGACAATCCGTTCGGAATGGCAACGGGTGCCGGAGCAATCTTCGGTGCAACCGGCGGCGTTATGGAGGCGGCATTGAGAACCGCGGCGGACGTACTGGACGGCGGCTCGAAAAAAATTGAATTTAAGGAAGTCCGAGGTACAGAGGGAATCAAGGAAGCGACCTATACATTGGGCGGTCAGAAGCTTCGGGTTGCGGTTGCCTCCGGCTTAGGCAATGCCAGAAAGCTTCTGGACGGAATCAAGAGCGGAGAACGGCAGTATGATTTTGTTGAAATCATGGCATGTCCGGGCGGCTGCGTAAATGGCGGCGGTCAGCCGATTCAAGGCGACAGCGTCAGAAATTATGTGGATTTGAAGCAGCTTCGGGCAAAGGCGTTATACGATGCCGACAAGAAGCTGAAATATAGAAAATCTCACTTAAATCCCGTGATTAAAATGCTGTATGATGAGTATTTTGACGCTCCCGGAAAGCATCGCGCACATCAATTGTTGCATACCCACTATGTGAAACGCGATTTGTATTAATGATCAAGAGGGATTACCCCATATAAAAAGTCGCCTGTGGTTCATGCCATAGGCGACTTTATTCATCATCAATGGTTAATACAAACCATAATCCGGTCAGTAATGCCAATGAAACTCCTCCGCCCAGAAGTGCAGCGGGGATTTTAATTTTTGCATCAAAACATTTTTGAATCGGTATTTTTGGCAGCTGCCAATCTGCTTTTTCCAACGCCAGCTTGCTTTTTAAGTGCAAAGAGCCGGGCGCTTTTTTGAACAGAAGCGTATTACGCGAGTAATCGCGGCTGATCTGCTTCAGTTCGCTGTCCGAAAGCGGAATACAGTCGGTCACGACCTTTAAAATCTGATACCCGTTTTCCACATTGGCACTGCGGCGAAGCAATGTGTAATTGTAGAAAGAGCGGTCGGTCGAAAACCGTACATAATAAAGCTCGTTCCCGAGATTATACATGTTGGTAATCAGATAGAACCGGTCTTTGCAGGTTTTTATGTCCAATGCCGCACGATATTCCTCCATGGATTGATACCGCGTAATGTCGAAATCATTGTAACAAACCGCTTTTGCCAATACGCTTTCAACAGAAGCCTCGTCATTCGGCTTGAGCCGTTCGGCAATATCGTCGTAGGTTACGCTGTCTGCGGCAGCATTTTTCAAGGCAGTGAAAAAGTTGTCCAACGTTTTGTTATACTGCGAAACATCCACTCCGGGATGAAAATATGCGCAGTTGAAGTTCATTACGCCGACATCGAATACATTTTTCGGCGGATTCACATACATAAACGCTTCTCCGTCCATTACGGTGTAATATTCGGCGGAAATCGGAACGTTATTTTCATATTCCTTATAGGAAATATAACGCTTTTCATCATTGTAGCCGATATTAAATTCACCCATACAATCCCGCGGAAGATTTGCGTAGGATTTTTCCAGACAGGCGATTTTTACCGCCTTTTTGGATTCCTCATCATACCGCCAGACATGCGCTTCGGCACAGCGTGTATCGCTGTTCGCGGTGAAAATCACAAGATACGGATTGGTGTTTGCGTCAAAATTCAGAATATCAGCATAAATAATCCCTCCGGGAGAAATTTCTGCGCCGGATGCGTCTGATAATGCGTCATCGGGATTTTCGGTTTTCATCACGCCGTATTCGAAAATCATATCGTTTAGCGCATAGCCGTATACCGCGGACATTCTGCCGACAATTTCATCCGCTTGAACGGGAACGTTGATCATGAGAGTCAGTGCGCTTATGAAACAGATCACTCGATATAGAAGCTTTTTAAAATTTTCAATAAGACACCCCTCCCTTTTAAAATTTTCAAATATTCCGGTGGGAAATTGATCGGTTATTCGTTTTCTTGCGGCTCAAACATCCGCTACGCTGCGCGGAACTCGCCTCCATAAACCGAACAACAGATACAATTTCATTCAGAGCTTTGAATTTTATAATTGCCTATAGCATAACCTAAATGGGTGTTCTTTCATACATAAGTCGTATTTTGCAGAACTATCCCAGTTTATCTACTATTATATTCGACATTCTGTGACATTTCAACCCTGTTTATGTTATGTTTCTGTTAAAAAAGTATGACATTTTGAAATATTTATAAAAAAGACTGCCCCCTTTGCCAAAAGGGGACAGCCGAATGAGTGTATTATTTCTTTAAAGACCGTTCCGCAATATATTCGTTTGCGGTATTTTCCAATGTATCATCCAGAGGGGACAGCTCACGAAAATCCGGATACTTTTTGCGGAGTGCATTGGTGAGCACATAATCGCACAATGCCGGGTTTTTAGGAAAGAGCGGCCCATGCAGGTAAGTTGCAACAACATTTTTATAGAGTACGCCCTCCGCGCCCGAATGGTCGGCATTGCCATTGCCGTAAAGCACCTTGCCCAGCGGCTGATGCTTGCCGATATACGTTCTTCCGCCGTGGTTTTCGAATCCTACAATTTTTACAGCAGGTTTTTGGGGTAAATCGGTTTCCAAAACGATATTGCCGATCAGTCGTCCTTTGCCTTGCTCGGTGTAGATGTCGAGGATTTCCAAACCGTCAATGGTTTCATCTTCTAATTTATAGTATTTCCCCAACAGCTGATAGCCGCCGCAGACCGCCACGAGAGAGCCGCCGTTTTCCACGAAGTCTTGCAGTTCTTTTTTATGCTCCAGCAGGCTGTGGCAGACGATTTTCTGTTCACGGTCGGAGCCGCCGCCCAGAAAAATAATATCAATGTCGGAAAGGTCAAAATCAGCGTCCTCCATTGTGAACGGACGAACCGCACAGTCGATTCCGCGCCAGGTCAGGCGCTTTCTCATACATTCAATATTTCCCTTATCTCCGTATAAATTCAGCAAATCCGGGAACAGATGCATAATATTAATCTGCATTTATCGGTCGCCCCTTTCCTTTAAAAGCTCTTTCAAGACGCCCTCTGTCGGGAAAAGCGCCGTATAATTTACCAATACATATACCACCTCGGAGTCGCTGTCAAGCGCCTTATTCACCGCTTCTTTCATATCGGAGGTAATGAAGTCCGGCAGAATATCGGCGTATTTAAAGCGCAGACTAATATCCCATTTCCGGATTCCGGTAGTGGTAAGCGTGTTGAGGTTTTCGTCATGAACCTTATCGAAATCCACATCCCAAAGCCATGAAACGTCGCGCCCGTCGTTGGCAAGGTCGTTGATTGCGATAATGACATCCTTTTTACGGTCGTCGGTATTGACCGTCGAGATTGCCTGATTGAAGCCGGCAGGGTTTTTGGACAGGCTTAAAATGACCGGTTTTTTAAATGCAAATTCCTGCATACGCCCGATTTGCGGCTTGTACCCGGAAAGCAGCTTGCCGAAATCCTTTGTATCCTCGCCCAGAGCCATCAGCGCACCGTATACGGCAATCAAATTATAGATGTTATAAAAGCCTTTGTAATTAATTTCCATCGGCTGCCCGTTAATAGTAAACCGCATCGGCGTTTTCAGGGACACATTTTTTACTTCCACATCAATTTTCGGACGGCAGAAACCACAGGAGGGACAATAAAAATCGCCCAACTGACTGTAGTGATAATAGCGAAAGACCTGTTGTGTACCGCATATGGGGCAGAAGCGCCCCTCTTTGGTATCGTCCAGCTGAGGAAGAACCTGTTCCGAAATTCCGTAATAAATCGGCGTGACATTTTTTGCGCGTCCGAATTGAACGCACAGGGGATCATCGCCGTTCAGCACTAATTTCAGATTCGGCACTTTGGCGATGGCTTCTTTTAAAATATTTGAAGTAATATCAATTTCTCCGTAACGATCCAGCTGATCGCGAAAGAGGTTGGTGATAACCATGACATCGGGCTTTACATAATCAAACACGATACGCGTGTAGGCCTCATCAATTTCCAGACAGGCATAATCTACTTCCAGTTTTCCGGTCAGACTTGCCGCCTGTAGGAAAGTAGTTGCAACGCCGTTTAACATGTTCGCGCCGAGCTTGTTGCATAGAACGCGATAGCCTTTTGCCTCCAAGGCAGAGCAAAGCAAATTGTTTGTGGTGGTTTTACCGTTCGTTCCGCAGGTGACAATGACTCCTTTTTTTACATATTGGTTTAAATCTTTCACTAAATCGGGGCAAATGCGCAAAGCGTACTCTCCGGGACTGGAGGAGGATTTTTTGCCGATTAGCTTTCCTGCCAGGGTCAAAAGCTTACCGACCCAAATGGCAAGTAATTTTCGCATATTCATGAATCTCCTTTTCCTGATACTGTATATAAGCAATCTTTATCCGAGGGGGAGAAAATTCATCAGCTTTTCAGCTTGCTCCGGCTCAGACATCCGCTACGCTGCGCGGAGTAGAACTCGCCTCCGCAGGCTGAAAAGCTGATGAATTTTCTTGGCAGAATGTGCGGTTCAGCGAATTTTCGAAGGGTTTTCGGGTGTTTTTTATTCAGCGTAGGCGAGTTCCGCGCAACGTAGCGGATGTTTGAGCCGCAGCAGAATAAAAAATACCCGAAAGCCCATACCGCCGCACCCGGATTTTCCGTGCTCTATACAGTTCATTGTAAATTCTCAATCTTTATTATATCATATCTCAATAAAATTGCAATAAAAAATTTTTTATTTTTTGCAACGTTTTGCGCTTTTGAGGTGTATTTATTATAGAGGGCCCTAAAAGAGAACAAAAATTATAAAAATAATTTAAAAGGATATTAGGAGGAATTAATCATGAAAAAGAATATTATTGCGGTATTGGTATGCGGACTTTTATGCACACAGGCGATGGCGGCATTTGCCGACACAACAGCAGTCGGAGCAACTGAGGAGCTTCCGATGGTAATTGCGGCAGCACCGGCAAGCTACAGCATTTCACTAAACGGCAGCACGTTGGATTTAACCGGTAAAACGGTTTATACGAAAGACGGCAAAGTCATGATTCCGTTAAGAGCGGTTGCGGAGAAGTTAGGCTTTACGGTAACATGGGACGGAGAGCATAAGGGTGTCAAGCTGGATAACGGCGAGGTCAACACAATCGTTTATGAGGGTGTAGATTCCTATTATATGGCAAGCTCCACAGCGATCGGCATGTCAGCACCGACGGAGTTGGGCGCAGCACCGGAAATCAAAGAGGACACGACGTATGTGCCGGCAGAACTGTTTGCAATTTTGTATTGCAATCCGGACGCGGTAAAGATTGAAAACGGAAATATTATCATTCGTTCCGATGTGGATGAGCCGGAGGTTGGGATTCCGAATCCGATCAAGGATTATGATACGGCAGACGCGATGAAAGCAGCAGTGAAATTTACAGTAAAGCTGCCGCAGTCCTTACCGAAAAATTATAAAGCGGTTGCGTTTGAAACCATTGCAGATGATCTGGCACAGGTGATTTACAGCGATGGCACAAATGAAATCTATTTCAGAACAGCGGTAGATTCGGGCGACATCAGCGGCGATTACAATGTCTATGAAAAGACCGAAACCAAGAAAATCGGCGGTTATGATGTGACGCTTAAAATGAAAGACGGAAAAGCTCATAATGCTACATGGCATGAAGCGGATCAGGCATTTTCGATTTTTGCGGATAATGGCTTGACAGTCACTGAAACAGAGTCTATAATCAATAGTATCAAATAGGTGATGATTTCAGAGGGGTTGCCCCTCCGCGAAATCTTGTATTTGGATTGCCTATCGGATACCGGGAATTGTAAAATAGGATGATTGAATGAATTTTTATCTGTTTTTCGAGCTATGGAGGGCGAATGCTTGAGCCGGAATAGAACGAAAAACAGATGAAAATTTCTGTTGCGGATTTTATACATTTCTAAGATAAAAAGCACAAAGGAGGAGCGTACATTGATGACGGCAGAGGACATCTCTTTTTATACGGAAAAGTATGGAGATATGATTTTGCGGCTTTCTTTTTCCTATCTGAAAAATTTAGCGGATGCAGAGGACGCGGTGCAGGATGTTTTTATCAAGCTCCTTGAAAAGAATGTGCATTTTGAGAGTGCGGAGCATGGAAAAGCATGGTTTACGCGCGTCACGATTAACGTCTGTAAAAATAAACTCAGAATGTTTTGGAATCGGAATACCTGTTCCTTGGATGACATCGGCGAGCTGCCGTATCAGGACCAATACGGCGGCGATAATACGGTGTTAAGTGCAGTGCTTTCTTTGCCGGAGGGACAGAGAACGGCAATCCATTTGTATTATTATGAGGGTTATAAAACGCCGGAAATTGCGGCTTTGACCGGCAAACGCGAAACGACGGTGCGCTCGGATCTGCATCGGGCGCGATTGTTCTTCCGATATCCGCCACGGCAAGCCCTATGCCGCGGACACAAGAAACACCGCAGGCGACGGCTGCCGCAACGGCAGTTCCGACCGCAAATGCCAAGCAACCCCATGCTTTGACTCCGGCGGTCCCCACTCCGGTGGTTACGGCAATTCCAATGCCGACCGCAATTCCCCAAAACAGCGTCGGCAATCAGAATATTCGTAATTCCTATGAGGTGAATGTATCTTTGCCGGAAAAACCGTCACGGGCAGATTCACCGCGCGAGAACATACCCCCTCGGACAACAGCTCCGACCTCTCGCCCGGTGGAGGAACCCACCTTTACCCAAGTGCCTGTGCAGACGGTTATGCCAATTCCGGATGATACTCCTCCGGAGCAGAGCGGCGGTATGATGGGCGGATCACCGTTTTTGGATTTTGACAGCGTAGCAGAGCTGGAACAGACGACCGGCTTTGCGATTCCGCAGTTATCATTGCCGACAGGGTATGAGTTGAGCAGTATTACCCTGGTGGGCGGAACGATAGCGCAGCTTCGTTATACCGATTCCGAGGCAGAGGTGATCTATCGCATGGAAAAGGGAACGGACGATTGCAGCGGAGATTATAACAGCTATGAAACAACGGAGCAAATTCCGGGAAAAAACGGAGAATTAAAAGGAACCGGCGGTCTGTATTTCACGGCAGTATGGTCGGATGGAGAATATGCCTATGCCGTTTCGGTTCCGGAGGGAACAACGCGTGAGGCACTGATACAGATGATTGATGCGGTTTAAAATTGACTTTAACGAAAAAGAGCCGAAAACCATAGATTTTCGACTCTTTTTGTATTTAAAAATTTTCGGATTAATACATGCCGCCCATGGACGGATCCATTGCCGGTGCAGGAGCAGCCGGTTCGGGCTTATCTGCAACCAAGCTTTCGGTAGTCAGTACCATAGAAGCAACGGATGCCGCATTCTGTAAAGCACTTCTTGTAACCTTAACAGGATCTACGATACCTGCGCCCAACATGTCAACATATTCTTCGGTCAAAGCATTGTAACCAACGCCCGGCTTGCAGCTCTTTACCTTGTCAACAATGACGGAGCCTTCCAGACCTGCATTCTTTGCAATCTGCCAGCATGGCTCTTCCAATGCTTTCAGCACAATCTGAACACCTGTCTTTTCATCGCCCTCGGTCGAGTTCAAAAGCTCTGCAACGGTCGGAATAATATCAATATAGCTTGTTCCGCCGCCTGCGATGATACCTTCCTCAACAGCTGCCTTAGTAGCTGCCAAAGCGTCCTCGATTCTGAGCTTCATTTCTTTCATTTCTGTTTCGGTAGCAGCGCCGACTTTGATTACGGCAACACCGCCGGCAAGCTTTGCTAATCTCTCTTGCAGCTTTTCTCTGTCAAAATCGGAGGTCGTCTGCTCGATGGAATTACGGATGATATTCACTCTGTCGGCAATTGCCTGCTTATCACCCATACCGTCAACGATAACCGTCATTTCTTTCTGAATCTTAACCTGTCTTGCACGGCCTAACTGGTCGATGGTTGTATCCTTTAATTCCAGACCCAATTCTTCGCTGATTACCTGACCGCCTGTCAAAACGGCAATATCCTGTAACATTTCTTTCCGTCTGTCACCAAAGCCCGGAGCCTTAACCGGAACACAGGTGAATGTACCTCTTAATTTGTTTACGATCAAGGTTGAAAGCGCTTCACCCTCAACATCCTCAGCGATAATAACCATCTTCTTGCCGGCTTGTACAAGCTGCTCCAGAAGCGGCAGGATTTCTTGAATGTTTGAAATCTTCTTATCGGTAATTAAGATGTAAGCGTCGTCAATAACCGCTTCCATCTTATCGGTATCGGTTACCATGTACGGTGTGATGTAACCTCTGTCAAACTGCATACCTTCAACAATCTCCGAATAGGTTTCGGCAGTCTTGGACTCCTCTACGGTGATTACGCCGTCAGCCGTTACCTTTTCCATAGCCTCCGCGATCAATTCGCCGATTTCGTCGTTTGCGGCAGAAACTGCGGCAACTCTTGCGATGTCGTCCTTACCGTCTACTTTCTTTGCGGTTGCAACTAACTTTTCAACGGCTGTGTCTACTGCCTTTTGGATACCCTTTCTTACGATCATCGGGTTTGCACCGGCAGCAACATTCTTCAAGCCCTCTCTTACAAGAGCCTGTGCCAGCAAAGTAGCGGTTGTGGTACCGTCACCTGCAACATCGTTTGTCTTGGTTGCAACTTCTTTTACAAGCTGTGCGCCCATATTCTCAAATGCATCATCCAACTCAATTTCCTTTGCGATGGTTACACCGTCGTTTGTGATTAACGGAGCGCCGAATTTCTTATCCAGAACAACGTTTCTGCCCTTAGGACCTAATGTTATTTTTACTGTGTCAGCCAGCTGATTGATACCGCTTTCGAGAGCGTGTCTTGCGTCCTGACCGAATTTTATTTGCTTTGCCATGATTATCAAATCCTTTCTTAAATGATTCTTGCTTCGATAATTGAAATACGTTGATTATTCAACGGTTGCCAAAATATCAGATTGCTTTAAAATGGTGTATTCGTCACCGTCTACTTTGACTTCTGTGCCGGCATATTTTGAAATTAATACCTTATCGCCGACCTTAACTTCCATTGTAACGTCTTTATCGCCGGGGCCTACGGCTACAACTTCTGCAACCTGCGGCTTTTCCTGTGCCTTTGAAGTTAATATGATACCGCTCTTTGTTGTTTCTTCTGCTTCAAGCATTTTGATAACAACTCTGTCAGCTAATGGTTTGATGGTCATTTTTATTACCTCCTGAATATTGAATTGGCATAAGCCAGTATTAAAAACTCCTGTTAGCACTCGAACTCTTTGAGTGCTAACAATGCTATTATGTGCCATTTGGGAAAAATAATCAATGCTCAAAAACAGGAGATTTTCACATATATCCTGTAAAAATCTCCTGTTTTCTCTTATTTTCTTTTATTTTCTTTGTTTTTACTATTTAACAAAATGTTCATATTTTATCGGATAGGGGAGCGGCAAAGGGTTTCGGATCAGCTTACGAAGTTCTCCAAAAGGCTTTGCGCGTCCTCAAGTGTTTCAAAATACACGCCGTTTTTCAATTCCTCCATATCCTCGCGCGGGAAAATATTTTCGCTGATCGGGTGAGAATACAGAAGCTCGGTATCTTCGCCGTCTTTTTTATAGAGGAAGAGTTCGGAATGATCCAGAATCAATTCATATTGAATCACGGACTGATCGGGATTCACCGCGGCAACGGGGACGCTGACGGGTTCGGGAGTAGGAACGGCGGCAATTTCGTTCCGGCGCATGCCGCCGGCAGCATATCCGCCGAAAAAGAACAGCGTCATCAATAATACATATGCGCAGATGATCAGAGTATTCTTTGTTTTCATCATGTCGTTCACCTTTCCGGCTATTTCAGATAATCCTCCGGATTGACCGGCTGCCCATCCTTGTAAAGCTCAAAATGCAGATGGGACGCTTCGGTATTTTCGCCCTTGCTTTTTCCGACCGTGCCGATGACGTCACCGGCTTTTACGGTATCGCCTGTTTTTAAATTTTCCACTGCGCCGAGGCACATGTATTTTGTCATCATGCCGTTGGCGTGCGTAAGGCTGATGCCCTCACCGAACGCGTCCGAAAAAACATCTTCTACCGTTCCGTCTGCCGAAGCACTGATGCTGCAGCCCTCATCGGCGGCAATGTCGATGCCGTTATGGGTGCGGTAATCGCCGAGCGCCTGATTAAAGGAGAGAACGGCGGAGTAAGGGGCAAGAATTTTTCCGCCGGCAGGGAAGCTGAAAACGGTTTCTGTCGGCTCAACTCTTACCGCGGTTTCCATAACGTCAGGGTTGTCCTTTGTATATTCCGGCTCCTGTGTTGCCTGGGGGGCATCGGTTGCGGGAGCGGCTGTCGGGGTGCTTTCCTCCATCGGCGTAACTTCGCTGACGGAAAGAACCTCACCGTCCGGTTCTTGTTTGTTTTCGTCGATTACGGAACCCGTAATGACGTTCTCCGAAAATCCGGAGGTGGCGTCTGTAGTTGTTTCACGGCCTTTTCTTTCGGTAAAATAACCGGCAATGCCGATAACCAATACACAGCAGCAAAGCGCTATGTAAAAGCCTGGCAGTCTCCCGGTGTTTTTTTTATCTTCTTTTGCCATATTCCATGACCTCCTTTGTATCTGTAGTGTTACCGACAGAATGGATTATTATACCTTTCATTCGGAGTTTTTCCGCGAGAGGGATATATTTTTTATAAAAATTTTAAAAAAACTATTCCCAAACACAAATTTTTGTAGTATAATAAAATAAATCGAATCGGGATTGCAGGGGAACGGCAATCTGAGAATTATAAAGTATGATTTCTTGAATGAATTTTCATCTATTTTTCGATTTATGGAGGCGAGTTCCGCGCAACGTAGCGGATGTTTGAGCCGCAATAGAGCGAAAAACAGATGAAAATTCCTGCACCGTATTTTATATTTATGCAATTTATTTCAGTAAGGAGGAGAATAGCAATGCGCATTGAAAGACTGACTGAAAATAAAGTAAAAGTCACTCTCACAGGCGATGACCTTACGAGCTTTGATATTAATGTAAAAAAGCTGTCCGGCAACTCCACGGAGCTGCACAGCTTTCTGTTTAAAATAATGGAAACCATTCATGAGGAAACGGGATTTAATCCGTATAGCGGACAGATTGTGATTGAGGCGCAGAGCGTTGGCGATGGAATCACGATTATCATCAGCAAAATTGAGCAGGGGATCGGGAAAACCGTTGAAAAAACGCAGAACGGCAGACGGATCCGCGCGAGAATCCGCGAGGAGCGAAAGGGCTGCAATACATATTATTTTGATAGCTTTGAGGATTTGTGCAGCGCGGTACAGCGTATTGATTCGGAGGTACATCAATACGGCGCGGTCTATAAGCTGGGCAAGAGTTACTGCTATTTGCTGAATTTTGAGGGGGAGGCATTGCAAAACCGGGAGCTGCTCTATAATACGGTCAGTGTTCTGTCGGAATTTTCGGAATGCAGTTCCACCTTCCCGATGCAGTATCTGCATGTCCGTGAGCATGGGACGCTGATTGCCGAGGGTGAGGAGCTTATTTCGATGGCAGATGGTCTGAGAAAAATTAATAAAGTGTAAATTTTCGGACAAATACTTGCAATATGAGGGAATCTGTGATATAATGAAAAAGTTTCCTAATCAATGAATTAGGATTTTGACTGCTGTCCGGAGCGATTCATGGACGGGAGAATTAAAGATTAAAGGAGTAAATGGATATGAGTCTATTCGGAACAATAGTATATGCAGCGAATGAGGCTGCAAACGGTGCAGCAAATGCAGCAGGTGCGGCAAACGGAACAGCAGGCGCAGCGGCAAATACGGCAGTATCTCCGGTTATGCAGGGAATTGTCAGCTTTCTGCCACTCATTGCGATTATCGCGGTAATGTATTTTCTGTTAATCAGACCGCAGCGTAAGCGCGAAAAGGAAACCAGAGCCATGATTAATGCGCTGAAAGTAGGAGATAAGGTGACTACAATCGGCGGTATTGTGGGTAAGATTGCGCGCATTAAGGATAATACGGTCATTATTGAAACAGGAAATGTCGGTACTCCGGATGAGAAGAGCTACATCAAGATGGAGAGAGATTCCATCAAATCCGTTGAAAAGAAGCTTTCCAACTAAGAAGCTTTTTGATTAAAAAGGCATGTTCTCAAAACCTCTTTCATATATATGATTAGGGAATTGCAATCCATATGCAGCTTGCAATCGGCTAATACGGGGTATGAAGGAGGTTTTTTGTATGAGCGTGAAAGCGATTATAAAGGGAACGATTGTCGCACTGGTGCTGACGTTGATTTTTATTTTGCTGATGTCTGTGGTACTGTATTTTTCGGAGCTGGATGAGCGAATCATTGAGATCGGCGTTTATGTCGGAACGGCGGCAGGCGTGATTACGGGAGCGGTCGGAACGGCAAAGGGTGCCGGAAGAAAGGTACTGATTCACTGCCTTTTGATGGGACTTTTGTATCTGGCGGTTATGGCAGGAATTACGTTACTGGTCAAGGGCGGCGTGACGTTGAATTACCATTTCTTTACGGTGATTGCCGGGGTCATGGCATGCAGTATTTTCGGAGCGGTCGTCGGAAGAGCAGGGGCTTGACAAAGCCATAAAAATATGTTATTATATTGAATGTGATCAGAATCACAAAGGGGTACACCACCGAAAGGGCGTAGGCTTCTTTGTGATTCTTTTTTTACCCTAAATAGGTCATTGTAAAATACAATGCTCGAATGAATTTTTATCTGTTTTTTATTTTATTATGGCTCAAACATCCGCTACGCGGAGTAGAACTCGCCTCCAAAAAACAAAAAAGCAGATAAAAATCTCATAGAAAAAGTTTGTATAATTTTATAATCACCAAATAAAAATCATAGAGAGGGTGTTGACAGAAGTGATTCAATTCAACGGAAAAGCGATTGAGGATTTTGATGGCAGAGCGCTTACGGAGCTGTTGTCGGCGAACCGTTACAAAACGGCATTGATTGCGGTGGAGTATAACGGTGCGATTCTGCCAAAGGATCAATATGACAAAACAATCTTAAAGGATGGCGATACATTAGAGGTTGTATCGTTTGTAGGAGGCGGCTGATTATGAAACCATCACGCGAGGAGTTTGAGAAAACCCTGATAGAGCGGCACACAAAGCCTGTGCATGACAAGCTGAAAAAGGCAGTGGTTGCCATTGCCGGCGCGGGCGGACTGGGTTCCAATATTGCGGTATCGCTTGCACGAGCCGGAGTGGGACATCTTTTTATCGTGGATTTTGATCGGGTGGAGATGAGCAATCTGAACCGTCAGCAATATTTTGTCAAGCATTTGGGAATGTATAAAACAGAGGCGCTTGCCGAAACGCTGCATGAGATCAATCCCTATACGGAGGTTGAAGTTCAGAATATCAAAGTAACCGAAGAAAACGCCGCCGAAATTTTTGCGGATTATGATATAATTTGCGAAGCCTTTGACCGTCCGGAAAACAAGGCGATGCTGATTAACACAATTTTGACGAAAACGCCGGAAAAGACCATTGTTTCCGGCTCCGGAATGGCAGGATATTTGAGCGCGAATCTGATTCGAACCCGAAAAATATCCAATCACTTATACATCAGCGGAGACGGTGTGACGGACGCTGCCGATGTGAACGGTTTGATGGCACCGAGAGTTGCCGTATGCGCCAATCATCAGGCGAATATGGTGATTCGGCTGATTCTGGGAGAGTCGGAAAGTTAAGAGTTTTGGGAGTTTATTTAGGAAAGGAAATAAAACAGATGAATGATCAATTAATTCTTGGGGGACATGAGTTTACCTCCCGTTTTATCTTGGGATCGGGAAAATATTCTTTGGATTTGATTCGTGCTGCCATTGAGCATGCCGGAGCGCAGATTATCACATTGGCATTGCGGCGCGCCGCAACGGGGGATGTGGCAAATATCATGGATTATATTCCGAAAAATGTCACACTTCTTCCCAATACCTCCGGCGCGAGAAATGCGGAAGAAGCGGTACGGATTGCGCGGCTGGCACGGGAAATCGGCTGCGGCGATTTTGTTAAAATCGAATGTATCCGCGACTCCAAATATCTTTTGCCCGATAACTACGAAACGGCAAAGGCAACGGAAATCCTGGCAAAGGAGGGCTTTGTCGTGATGCCGTATATGTATCCGGACTTAAATGCGGCACGGGATATGGTGAATGCCGGAGCGGCGTGTATCATGCCGTTGGGGGCGCCAATCGGCTCCAATAAAGGACTTTGCACCAAAGAATTTATCAAGATTCTGATTGATGAAATCGACTTGCCGATTATTGTGGACGCAGGCATCGGAAAACCGTCGCAGGCGTGTGAAGCAATGGAAATGGGTGCGGCGGCGATTATGGCAAATACGGCGATTGCTACAGCCGGCGATATTCCGGCAATGGCAGATGCATTTAAGAAAGCGATCGAGGCAGGAAGAACCGCTTATTTGAGCGGCATGGGACGCGTTATCGAAAAGGGCGCAACGGCTTCTTCGCCGCTGACCGGTTTTTTGCATGATTAATGAAGGAGGGAAGCTCATGGAGGAAAGAATAGATCACATGAAATACCTTCCGGATATGGAAGTGATTGATTCCACGCTGTTAGATGAAGTAACGGCGCGGATGGAGGCATATGACTATGATCGGTATACCGCAAAGGATGTGCGGATTGCGCTGAATCATGACAACCGCACACCGGAGGATTTTGCGGCGCTGCTGTCGCCGGCGGCATTTCCGTTTTTGGAGGAAATGGCACAAAAGGCACAGGAGGAAACCAGAAAGCATTTTGGGAACTCAATTTATATGTTCACACCGCTCTATATTGCGAATTATTGTGAGAATTACTGCATTTACTGCGGTTTTAACTGCCACAATAAGATCAAGCGCGCAAAGCTTGACATGAATGAGGTTGAGCAGGAAATGCAGGAGATTGCCAAATCCGGCTTGCAGGAAATTTTGATTTTAACCGGAGAATCCAAAAAGATGTCGGATGTTCGGTATATCGGAGAAGCGTGCAAAATTGCAAAAAAATATTTCAAGGTTGTCGGTATCGAGGTTTATCCGATGAACAGTGAGGACTATCATTATCTGCATGAGTGCGGTGTGGATTTTGTGACCGTTTTTCAGGAAACCTATAATAGTGATAAATATGAAACGTTGCATCTTGCCGGGCATAAGCGGATTTTTCCTTATCGTTTTTATGCGCAGGAACGTGCCATTCTCGGCGGTATGCGCGGTGTGGGATTTGCGGCATTGCTGGGACTGGACGATTTCCGAAAGGACGCCTTTGCTACCGGAATGCATGCGTATCTTTTGCAGCGAAAATACCCTCATGCGGAAATCGCATTTTCCTGTCCGCGGCTGCGCCCGATTATCAATAATGATAAAATCAACCCCAAGGATGTTCATGAGCCGCAGTTGTTGCAGGTGATCTGCGCTTATCGGTTATTTATGCCGTTTGCCAATATTACCATTTCCACGCGTGAATGTGAGCGGTTCCGGGATCATATTATTCAAATTGCGGCAACCAAAATCAGCGCCGGCGTGAATGTCGGGATCGGCGGTCATACCGGAGAGGAAAAGGGCGATGAGCAGTTTGAAATTTCGGACGGAAGAAATGTGGATGAGGTGTATCGTGCCATTGAACGGGAAGGCTTACAGCCGGTTATGAGTGATTATATTTATGTGTAAATTAATTGTAGTATCCAACAGACGGTTGGCAGTGAATTTTGCGGAACGGATTCAAGAAATCACCGCCCTGGAGATTCCGGTAATTTTACGGGAAAAGGATTTGAATGAAACGGAATATCAGGCATTGGCGGAAAAAATGCTGAAAATTTCGGATCGGATACTTCTCCATACTTATCCGTCCGTTGCCAAAAAACTTGGATATGGACGGATTCATTTACCTCTGCGGATTTTGGAGAGCAGTGATTTGCAGGGATTTACCACGGTAGGAGCGTCGGTTCACAGCGTTGAAGAAGCGATTCGTGCGCAGGAATTGGGAGTTCATTATATAACGGCAGGGCATGTTTTTCAAACAGACTGCAAAAAAGGAGTTCCGCCGCGCGGCTTGAAATTTTTAAAAGACGTTTGTGCGGCGGTGGAGATTCCGGTTTATGCCATCGGCGGCATCACGCCGGAAAATACCCCATCGGCATTGGAATGTGGTGCTGCCGGTGTTTGCGCAATGTCCTCCTTTATGACTGCGCCCGATGTCGGAGCGCTATATCGAAAATTCCCCAAATGAATATGGTTAGTTCATATCCTTTGGGGAATGTCCCATTTGTTTCACATACATTTTATAAAAATGCGCGTAGCTGTTAAAGCCGGCATTCATGCTTGCCTGAAGCAGGGATTGACCGCTGCGGCGCATTTCCTGCACCAGCAAAATGCGTTTGTAATTCACATACTGGCTGATTGTATGCCCGGTGCATTTTTTAAAAACCTTGCATAGGTAATGCTTATCAATAAAAAACCGCTGTGCCAGTGCGTCTAAGGTGATCGGCTCGGTTAAGTGGCGGTTGATGTACATGATGATATTGCGGATTCGCTCGTTGTGCGTGTAAAATTTATCTGCCGACTGCGAGCGGTTAAGCAGATACAAAAGCTCAATAATGACATGATTCATCACTGAATATTCCTGTTCCTCATAATAGCCGTACAACCGCCGGATACAGTCTGCGGCGGCGGGGTTTTCTTCACCGTCCACCACATTTCCTGTCCCCAATTGCCGATTTTGAAACAATGCCAAAAATTCGGTACAGTTATTTTCAAGAAAAAATTCGGATTTCAAATACAGAACAATCCGATCGTAGGTCTGATCGGAAAGAAACGTCATCTGATGCAGCTCAAAGGGGCGCGTACAGCAAATATCATGCGCTTTGAGCCGATAAGAATTTCCCTCCACATAAAATTCACAATCCCCTGTCTGAACAAATACGATTTCATAAATATCATCATGGTTGTGCAGTTTAAAATGAATTGTTTTCGGCTCGTCAATATCATGTACAATCGCAAAGCTTGTCCCCGGGATAATATCAATTGTCTGATGTGCCATGCTTGTTCTCTCCTTGTATTGTCAAAGTCAATCATCCGAATATGGCAGCAGGAAGTTTCATCTGTTTTTCGTTCTATTGCGGCTCAAACATCCGCTACGCTGCGCGGAACTCGCCTTCATAGACCGAAAAGCAGATGAAACTTCTTTCAAGAAATCGGAACCATTCATAATCAAATTTCATTATAACACAAAAAGACAATATATGCAATGTTTTTGATAATATAGGGTTAGATAAATTTTATAAAATATGATACTATAGAAACTGAAAAAGTATCATTTTACGGAAAGGAACAGGTGCGGATATGGAACTGACAAAAAAGGGCATACAAGCTCATGAAGCATGGGAAAAAGCAGGGATTGCCCTGCCGCGGTTTAACGTTGAGGAGATGTGCGGAGCAACCGAAGAGAACCCGGAGTGGGTACATTTCGGAGCCGGAAATATTTTCAGAGGGTTCATTGGCTCAATTGCGCAAAATCTGTTGAATGAGGGAGCAATGAAAACCGGAATTACGGCGGTCGAGAGCTTTGATTCGGAGGTTATAGAAAAAATTTACAAGCCGCATGACAATTTGACGCTGAATGTCATGATGGATAAAAATTCGGCATTGAATATGGAGGTTCTCGCCGGAATTGCAGACGGTATTTTGGCGCAGGATTTTGACAGGCTGATGAAAATTGCCGAAAAACCGTCCCTGAAGATGATCAGCTTCACGATTACGGAAAAGGGATATGCGGTATCGGGAGCGGACGGCGCATTGTATAAGGCGGTTGAGGAGGATATTCAAAGCGGCCCGTCGGCGGATTTGAAGCATACGATGAGTATTGTTGCCGTGATGCTGTATCATCGGTATCAAAACAGCGCTTACCCGATTGCCATTGTCAGCATGGATAACTGCTCGCACAATGGTGAAAAGCTCAAGGCAGGCGTTATGACGGTAGCGGAAGCATGGGAGAAAAACGGCTTTACCGATGCTGGATTTATTGCATATTTAAACGAAAAAGTATCGTTCCCCTGGAGCATGATTGACAAGATTACACCGCGTCCGGACGAGAAAATCAAAACGCGTCTGACGGAATTGGGTGTTTCTGATATGGAAATTGTCGTTACGGAAAAGCATACCTATATTGCACCGTTTGTTAATGCGGAGCTTCCGCAATACTTGGTGATTGAGGACGATTTCCCGAACGGTCGTCCGCCATTGGAAAAAGCAGGCGTTTATATGACCGATCGCGATACGGTCAATAAGGCGGAAACCATGAAAGTCACAACCTGCTTAAACCCCTTGCACACAGGATTGGCGATCTTCGGTTGTCTGTTGGGGTACCGGACAATCTGGGAGGAAATGCAGGATGCGGATTTGGCAGGAATGGTACATAAAATCGCCGATGAGGGCATGAAAGTTGTCACTGATCCGGGCATTATCAATCCACAGGCATTTGTGAATGAGGTTATCGGCGAACGGCTGCCGAATCCCAATATCCCGGATGCGCCGCAGAGAATTGCGACAGACACCTCTCAAAAGATTACCGTTCGCTATGGCGAAACTATTAAGTCCTATCTGGCTTCGGATTCGTTGGATATTCGGGAGTTGGACGCGATTCCTACCGTGATTGCCGGGTGGTTCCGGTATTTGCTGGCAGTGGACGATAACGGCAACGCATTTACCCCCAGCCCCGACCCGATGCTGGCGGCTATGCAGAAAAAACTGGACGGAATTGAAGTCGGCAAGCCCGAAACAGCTGATGGAAGATTAAAGGATATTTTGTGCAATGAAACGCTGTTTGGGACGGATTTGTATAAGGCAGGACTCGGAGAAAAAATAGAAGAACGTTTCAAAAAAATGCTTTCGGGAAAAGGCGCGGTAAGACAAGTGCTTTCCGCATATCGTCAATAAGATAGAAAAATAAGATAGGTCTTGCAGCTGCTTTTTATTCCGCGGAGGTGAATCACGGTTGAAATTCGTGCTCTGAGCCGGAGAGAAATAAAAAGCGGCTGCAAGACCGGAGATTTTTTTACATAGATTACCTGTATTTTCTCTCTGTTCAATCCGATGGAGGGAGGAAGCTTACACATTTAAACAATATCGGTGATGTTGATAAAAATCATCAAAATAGGCAAATTGTACCGAATGTAGCGGCAGGAAAATTCATCTGTTTTTCGTTCCATTGCGGCTCAGACATCCGCTACGCTGCGCGGAGTAGAACTCGCCTTCATAGACCGAAAAACAGATGAATTTTCAATCAAGAATTGGTGTTTACAATTGACTAAATTAAAAAGGAGAATCAGAATCATGAAAATGACAATGCGTTATTACGGAAAGGGATTTGACAGCGTAACTTTGGAGCAGCTGCGCCAGATTCGTTATGTTGAGGGATTAATCAGTACATTATATGCAAAGCAGGCAGGCGAGTTGTGGACTCGTGAGGAAATCGCGGCATTAAAAAAGGAGATTACCGATGGCGGCTTGGAGCTTTCGGGAATCGAGAGCGTTAATGTCCATGACGCGATCAAGATCGGTTCGCCGGATCGCGATCAATATATCGAAAATTACATCAAGACACTTGAAAATCTGGGTGAGGAAAAAATTGATTTGGTATGCTATAATTTCATGCCGATTTTTGACTGGACAAGAAGTAATCTTGCAAAGCCGCGCCCGGATGGTTCTACGGTACTGGCATACGATCAGAAAGAAATCGACAAGATCAATCCGGATGAGATTTTTGCCAATGTGGAAAAGATGTCTGATGGATTTGTTATGCCCGGATGGGAGCCGGAAAGATTGGCGAAGATTAAGGAGCTGTTCGCCGCTTATGCGGATGTTGATGCGGAGAAGCTATTCCAAAACCTTGTCTATTTCCTGAAAGCCATTATGCCGACCTGTGAAAAATACGGAATCAAAATGGCGATTCATCCGGATGATCCGGCATGGAGCGTGTTCGGTCTTTCCCGAATCATTACGTCTAAGGAGAATTTAGTGCGCTTGATGGAGGCTGTTCCGAGCGTTTATAATGGCGTAACGCTTTGCACCGGTTCTCTCGGCTCAAATCCGGATAATGATTTGATTGATATTATTCATGCGCTGAAAGGGCGGATTCATTTTGCGCATGTCCGCAATATTCGCCATACCGGCCCGGGACAATTTGAAGAAGCATGCCATCTCAGCGCTGATGGGTCTTACGATATGGCGGCAATTATCAGAGCTTTGCGTGAAACCGGCTTTGACGGCGTTATTCGTCCCGATCACGGCAGAATGTTGTGGGGCGAAAAGGCAATTCCCGGCTACGGCTTATATGACCGCGCTTTGGGCGCTGCGTACCTGTGCGGTCTTTGGGAAATGATGGGTTAATTTTTTCGGAAAAAGTCATGCAATACGCGGTCTAACCGCTCAAAGTCCTCCGCGCTGCATCCTGCATATCCCAGGATCAGCGTCTGCGAGGGCTTTTTTTGCGGTGTGAAATAATAATCATCCAGCGAATATAGCTTGACGCCGCAGTTTAGTGCATATGCCGCCAATTCGGCGGCTTTTTTTGTTTGTGCGAGCAAATGCAATCCCGCTTTTTCGCCGCTGACCTTTAAATCATACTTTTTCAAAATTCGAATCAGCATTTCACAGCGCTTTTTATAAATGTTCTTCATGCGGTTTAGATGCCGAGAAAAATACCCCTCTGCAATAAACCGATTCAGCGTATGCTGCTCAAACCGCGGAACCGTTGAGGTGTAACGGCAAAAGAGCGATTCATATCGCTCCGTCAGCAATCGCGGCAAAACCATATAAGCGATTCGGACAGACGGAGCAAGCGTTCGGGAAAAGGTTGAAAGATAAATCACCCGTTCACAATCCGTCAAACCCTGTACCGCCGGGAACGGACGGACGGAAAAATTAAATTCACCGCTGTAATCATCCTCAATGATATACCGATCCTTTCCCTCACAGACCCATTCCAAAAGCGCCATCCGTCTGCCGATCGGCATGACCGCGCCGGTGGGGAATTGGTGCGAGGGCGTGATGCAGGCAATATCCGAATCCGTTCTTTGCAGCTCCTCAACGCACATTCCGTCTTTATCCAGTGCAACATAATTGATTTTACTTCCGCCGCTGCGCAGAATTTGCTCCGTTTTGCCATAGCCCGGATTTTCCACCGCATACGTTTTTCCCTTCAAAAGCAATGTCAGCAAGAGCATTAAATATTCAATTCCGGCACCGATGACAATTTGTGACGGCATGCACCGAACCCCGCGAAATTCGCGCAGATACTGCGAAATACTTTCGCGCAATTCAAAATCTCCCTTGAAATCTCCGGAGTTCAGCAATTCGGGGTTGGCGTACATCACTTCCTTGGAAAGCTTCACCCAGGTTGCATAGGGGAAGGACGGAAGATCGACGGCATTAGTTCGGAAATCGGCTGCATATACCGGCTTCGGAATAGGACGCTCTGCCGCGATGGCTCCCTCCGCGCTCATAGGCGCATTGATTTTCTGAACAAAATAACCGCTCCTCGGCCGCGGCTCAACATATCCCTCCTGCACCAGAATCGCATAAGCCGTTTCAACGGTGTTCACGCTGATTCCCAGATGAGAAGCCAATGCTTTTTTTGAGGGGAGTTTATCGCCGGCGGTAATGCCGTGGCTTCGGATTTCTTCGGCAATCGCAGCATAAAGCTGCTCGTAAATCGGCGTTTTGCTCTGCCGATTCAGTTCTGCTGTTAAATTAAACATCTATCTGACCTCATAAAATATTCTTAAATTGGCACTTTAAATGGTGTCAGTTCATGGTATAATTATAGCTAAAAAGAACAACAAAGTCAAGACCGAATTTTCTTCGGCGGTGAAAGGATTGATTATTATGTTAGAAAATCAGCAATTTGAACTCAACAAAAACCTGGCGCAAATGCTCAAGGGCGGCGTTATCATGGACGTTACGACACCGGAGCAGGCAAAAATCGCACAGGAGGCAGGCGCGTGTGCGGTTATGGCATTGGAGCGGATTCCGGCAGACATTCGTGCGGCAGGCGGTGTTTCGCGTATGAGCGACCCCAAGATGATTAAGGGGATTCAAGAGGCGGTTTCCATTCCGGTTATGGCAAAGTGCAGAATCGGTCATTTTGCAGAGGCAAGAATTTTGCAAGCGATTGAAATCGACTATATCGACGAGAGCGAGGTTCTTTCACCGGCGGATGATAAATATCATATCAATAAGAGAAATTTTAAGGTTCCGTTTGTTTGCGGCGCAAAGGATCTGGGCGAGGCGCTCAGAAGAATCAACGAGGGCGCGTCCATGATTCGTACCAAGGGTGAACCGGGTACGGGCGATGTTGTTCAGGCAGTAAGACATATGCGGATGATGCAGTCGGAGATTCGGAAATTAGTCAGCATGTCGGAGGACGAACTGTTTGAAGCAGCAAAGCAGCTTCAAGTTCCGTATGAACTGGTACTGTATGTACATGAGAACGGCAAGCTGCCGGTAGTAAACTTTGCAGCAGGTGGCGTTGCAACTCCGGCAGATGCGGCATTAATGATGCATTTGGGTGCTGAGGGCGTATTCGTTGGTTCCGGAATCTTCAAGTCCGGCAACCCGGCAAAGAGAGCGGCGGCTATTGTTAAGGCTGTTACCAACTACACCGATGATAAGCTGTTGGCTGAGCTTTCAGAGGATTTGGGTGAAGCGATGGTTGGTATCAACGAGCAGGAAATTGCGCTGCTGATGGCGGAGCGTGGTAAATAATGAAGGTCGCGGTTTTAGCCTTGCAGGGCGCATTTATAGAGCATCGGCAAATGCTGCGAAAGCTGAATGTGGATTCGTTTGAGATTCGTCAGCGACCGGACGTGGAGCAGCCGTTTGACGCGCTGATTATTCCCGGCGGAGAAAGCACGACACAGGGAAAGCTTCTGCGCGAACTGGATTTATATATGCCTTTAAAGGAACGGATTGAAAAGGGAATGCCCGTATTCGGGACATGTGCCGGAATGATTTTGCTGGCAAAGAATCTCTCGAATGATGAGCGGCGACATTTTGCGACGATGGATATTACCGTAAGGCGCAACGCCTACGGCAGACAGCTGGGGAGCTTTTACACCGAATCGGAATTTAAGGGGATCGGATCTGTACCGATGACATTTATCCGGGCGCCGTATATCGAAAAGGTCGGTGACGAGGTGGAGGTATTGGCACAGGTGGATGGTAATATTGTTGCCGCACGGCAGGGGAATCAGCTTGTCACATCCTTTCACCCGGAATTAAATACCGATACTCGGATTCACGAATATTTTGTGAATATGATTTAAAAGGAATTGCAAAATCTGAATGGGAAAACCCTCTGTTTTTCAGTCCATGCAGGCGAGTTCTACTCCGCGCAGCGTAGCGGATGTCTGAGCCGTAATGGAGCGAAAAACAGAGGGTTCTTCCAAGCACTGCATCCGGATGAACGGATTTTATAACAACCAAATAGAAGATGTCCTTTGTGTTTGGGGGCATCTTATTTTTTTCTTATCGAATCCGGACTCTGACCGTACGCACGTCTGAACATGCGGCAAAAATAACTCACGTCAGTATAGCCGCATTGTTGGGCGATGGTCTTGATCTTGATTCCCGGCTGATTTTCGATCAGAAAATGCGCATGGTTAAGACGAATTTCTGTGAGCTTTTCAAACACGGTCATGGAATTTTCTTTATAAAAATCTTTGCAAAGTTTGGATTTCGAGTAGGGGTATACATTGATTATGTCATCGAGAGTCAGCTGATTTGCATAGTTTTCCTCCATATAATTTAAAACAGAATCAAGAGGAGAGATGTCTTTTTTTAATGCTTCTTCAAAAAAATCAACAACAAGACTATATGCTTTGGCACATAACTTTGCCTCATCGCAGAATGTGATTACCTTATAGATTTCTTTAAACTGCAAATAAATAAGCGGTGTAATTTTACCCATGCAAAATCCGATCTTTGGCGTGTCAAAATATTCAAAAAGCTTGCTGCAACCATTTCCGTCGAATCCCATAAAGCATGTGACAAAATCATCCCGGTATCCCTGGTATTCATGCGCTATGCCCTTAGGAATAAAAAACATGTCACCCTTTTGGATATTATAGACATCGTTCTCAAGACGAAGCATTCCGTTCCCCTGAACAATCGTAAAAATTTGATGAAATTTTGCGCTGATTGAAATCGGGGGCTGAGGGTAGTGAGCCGAAACTGTGAGTGGGTAGATCGGAAACAGTTTTTTGGAGCGTTCGGTATAAAGACGTATTTTCATATAGTTCTCCTTTTTGCAATATAGTTATATAAATACACGATAATCATCCTGATTAAAGTTCATGTTGTATAATATAATTATATCAAGCGGACAAAGGACTGTCAAGAATTATTTATAAGGAGAGCAGCGAGGCGATCCGGGGCTGGATGCTGTTAAGCTTTGGATGTGCGTTGTTGTGTATCGGCTGGGGAAGTTGATACGGTAGGCGAATAATAAAAATATATAGCTTGCTTAGTCTTATGATTTACATACATATCAAATATCATGCGCACGATCTCGGCTTCCGGCTCGTAAATTTCAAGCGTTGGTTTTTTATCCACATATACGCGGCGATAACCGTAAGGCGGTTCAGTAACGTGATATCCTTCCGAAATCGTTTTCTCTGTACCTTTGCGCAGGCGGCGGCGGATGGCTTTCAGCTCTTGACGCGCAATAAATGACTGCATTTCTACGGACTGTTCATCAATCTCATCCGTCAAATCATAAGTTTTGTTTTGTGTAATAATGCATACACCATGTTCTTGCAAGGTTTCCAGAATGATACCACCGTCTTTTTGCGATGAACGTCCCAATCTGTCAATTTCCATACATAATACTGCGGAATATTTGTCAGCTTCAATATCTTGTAAAAGCCTTACCATTTCGGGGCGCGTGAAAAGTCCGTCACCGCTTACCACTTCTTTATAAATTTCCACGATATTTAGTTCCAGCTTTAGCGCAAGCTTTAAAAGGGTATCTGAATGGCGCGATAGGGTTTCGTCAATCGTTTCGCTTTCCGGATCTATACGGCTTTTTCGCAAATAGATCGCAACGCTGTCTTTGTAGCTGTCAAACGGCATAAAAATAACACTCCTTTTTAAAATTTTACTTGATTTTTTGGAGTGCATATGATACAATATATATGGTTCATGTGACATGTGCACTTATAAATAATTCCCATCGTGTTTGCGCACGGTGGGGATTTTTTTAATATCCAAAATGACACCCGAATAAAGTTACGGTATCAGAGGTTATTCCTGCATACATTCCCGTAATCGTCTTGCGCATAATAGCATGTAAATCCATATTCTCAATTTCCTCCTTATAAGACGAATCAAAAAACATGTATGCACTCATTCCGTCTTTCTCAAACATGATGTAAGGAGAACCGAGCGTTATCCCTGTTTGTGATATGACATCACAGAACGTATAAATGTTCCCTAAAAATTCTTTTTGCATTTTCTCCGGATTTGCTCTGTATTCTCTGATCATATTCTGCCAGTCGCGATTTTCGGAGACTTGAACCTGTGTCCCCATCTCACCTAATGCGTCATTGCCGACAGAAATCATAGAATCCTTGAGTGCATCAATACCATCTTTCAGCTTCCCGATTGCCCCATCCGATTCCGCGGCATAAGCGCCCGGAGACATATCGGCTTCATTGTTATTTTTCGGGATGTAGTAATAAGAAGAATCATTACTTGTCTGGGAATTGCCCGAAACGCTTCGGCGGCGCATCGCACTGCGCATAGCTCTCATTTCTTGATTATGCGCGTCTTTTACGGAATATGACGGCATGAAGCGAAAAGTTATCACCCCGAGTGCAATCACCGACAGACTAATTATGATTCCTATTTTTGCTCCTTTTTTCATTAAAATCCCTCTTTTATGTCATTCTAAGATTGTTTATAATATTACGATTCGCATGCTCCAACAATCACGCTGATCGCACCAAATATGAAACTCATCCAACCCCATATCACCAAATCTGTGAATGCTCCGGAAATTACTTCCGGTTTTTATGTCGTATTGTTTACAAAACGGTTGTGATAAATTAACTATGTCAATTTGTTTCAAATCGCGTTCTCTCATCAATTGCTTTAACCGTTCAGCGGTGATTACCTTTTTCATTATCAAATTCACCTCATGAATACATTGTAGCATGGTTTGAATAATAAGTCAATAACAAACAAAAAATGTTCGAAGGCATTGAACACGATAACAAAACCGCATAGGAGGTGAGAAACATGGATAGCAAATACAATAATCGACAACTTAATGAAAGTAGTTGAAAGGCGTCAAATAAAGAAAACGCACAGCTGAAGAGATCAGCTGTTGAGGATTCGATTGGGAAGCTAATTTTTGGCTGATTCCAATTTACGGTCGAATAGGAAAAGTCAAGAAAAAAATTACAGAGCAGTAAAATGATACAGATTGATAATAGGACAATCGGGTTACATAATATCATAAAAAAGGAGGGAGTGTTGCTTATGGAATTATTACCCGGATATGAAATTGAGTATCTTGACGCACATAAGATGATACAAGTCAAGCATAAAGGGTTAGGCACAATGCGGCTTATAGGCAATCCGAACCCCGACATTGTAAAAAGACAAGAGATAGTGAATAATATTGCGGAGATACTTATGAGAGGAAAAGCACGCCGCGAAAGCCATAAAAAAAGCAACGTGACTAACTATTAAAAGTCAAGAGTTTTTGAAAAGTTTTTCAAAGTTAAAAAAACTAAAAAAGTACATGGCAAATAAGCCCTGTATTGCAAGGACTTAAAAAATAGTAGGTTAGTAGTTACCTTACAAAATCAGCATTATATGTAATGCTTTTAGTTTGCAGCGTATAGATAACACGCAGCAGTTTTTTAACAACATGCGATAAAGCCACACGATGAGGTTTACCCTCTGCACGTTTCTTAGCGTAAAACATAGCAAATGTCGGCTCATAATTTACAACAGTTTGAGCACAGTTCATAAGTGCATAACGCAAATATGATGAACCATGCTTAACCATTTTGCCGGTTGTTTCGGATGTTCCTGATTGGAAGTATCCCGGCTCTAATCCGGCAAAGGAAAGCATTTGAGAAGCATTTTTGAATTTAGAGAAATCACCAAATTCAGCTAAGATTACAGCAGCAGATTCAATGCCGATTCCCGGAACGGAAAGCATAGGCGGATTCATATCGGAAACACATTCCTTGATAGAAGCTTCCGTTTCATCAACCTTTGAATCCAATTGGCTGTAAAGTTCCAAAACAATCTGCATTTCTTGCAGTAGATAATCTTCGGTGTTTCCTACAGTGTTTTTAGCAAGTTGGCTGAGCTTTGCAAAATCTACTGTTGAAAATCTGCCACGAGATAATTTGCGTAGTGCTTCATAAGATTTAGAGTTCATGTTAGCAATCTTTTCAGGCGATGAGTAATTAGAAAGTATGTATAATGCCGTAACAGAAAACTTACCGCCAAAGAAAGGTTTAAACTCAGGAAATACCTTGTCTAAGGACGAAGCAAGATATAAAACCGGTAAGCTAAATTAATACCATGATAATTCTATTTGACTTTTTTGCTGAAATATGATATAATTTTTTCAAAATAGCGGTGCAGTATCCTAGTCAGTTCTGTTTTTCGGAAAGCGGGCCTAAAAATCCGCCAAATGGCACATCGATGAAGTTTCTGGTGTCTTGCTTTGAACGCCCAGTTCGGGGCGGATGCTGGGAGTTAAGGTTTGGGGGCTCTTTCCAATGGCATGGAAATATGAACCCTCTTTCCGTGGAGGCCCGTGACTGTGGCAACCCATGCCCCCTAAGGGCGTAAGTTGTTACGGCACGGGGAAAAACCTGCTTTGCGGTTAGTAGCGAGCCATCTCAAAAGGATGTCCTCGCCAATGCTGTGGGCAGCGTAGCCAGCCTTGAGTGGGATTGGTGGATAGATGACAGCTGTTTCTTTGCCGCGCGCGGGCGGGGAACAGTATTGCTTCCGGAAACCAATTTCTGCAAAAGAGGATACGGAAAACACCAGGCTGTTTGGGAAATCCTCTAGGCTGTCAATTTTGGGTGGATGTGGGATTGCAGTACGGACTCAGTGGCAATCAAGCAACCTCTTCTGTGTGGTGCGGAGCTTTAAAGGGAAACCACTTTGCCGGCGACGGCTCAGCAGCAACCGCGGGAAAGCCTGCTTGACCTAAGCCGTAAACTTTACCATATCCACTGCCCTATTTTGTTTTCTTTTAAGACGATACCGACGATAGGCAAAAGGAGTAAGCGACGATATGAAAGCGTCAGACAATAAGAAGAGTTTTAAGGTGCCAAGACCGAATACGAATGTTTCGGCAAGCAGTAAATGGACTGTTTTTGTGGTGTTTCTATCCTTTATCCTATCGGTTGTATTTTCGTTTGTGACATCCGCTGCTATGGAGAAGCTGAGCGTGACGGCGGCGTTTGTTGTTTTATTTTTGATTATTGGCACGAATGTGCTTTTTGATATTATCGGAACGGCGGTGATGGCTGCGGAGGAGGCTCCGTTTCACTCGCTGTCCGCGAGAAAGGTAAAGGGTGCGAAAGAGAGTATTCGCCTGATTCGGCATGCCCCTCAGCTGACGAATTTATGCTGTGATGTTATCGGGGATATTGCCGGAATCATATCCGGTGCCGCGACTGCCGCCATCGTGACCGAGTTGGTCTTTGCCTTTGGCTGGAACAGTATTCTTCCGAGCCTGATTCTTTCGGGATTGGTAGGATCGCTGACAATCGGCGGAAAGGCGGTTTGCAAGGGCATTGCCATGCGGAATGGAAATTCGATTGTTTTCAGTATCGGCAAGGCGGCGGCATTTTTTAAGCGTACAAGGTAGCGGCTATACTGCCGGAATGAAAAGAGGACTTAGATTCAAATGAAGATTTTAGATAAAATCAACTCTCCGGCAGATGTGAAAGCACTCCCGGCAGGGGAGTTGGATACGTTATGCGCTGAACTGCGGGAATTTTTGATTGATCATGTTTCTAAAACAGGAGGACATCTGGCCTCCAATTTGGGCGTTGTGGAGCTGACCGTTGCTTTGCACCGCGTTTTTGATTTTTCGGAGGACAAGATTGTTTTTGATGTGGGACATCAATCCTATGTTCATAAAATACTGACGGGACGCAAGGAACGGTTTTCGACTCTGCGCCGTTTTAACGGCTTATCGGGATTCCCGAAGCGTGACGAGAGCGAATATGACTGTTTCAATACCGGACACAGCTCCACCTCGATTTCAGCGGCTTTGGGACTTGCCAGGGCGCGTGATCTGGATGGGGACAATTATAATGTTGTTGCCTTATTCGGAGATGGCGCATTGACCGGCGGCATGATGTATGAAGCAATGAATGATGCCGGAACCACCAAAACACCGCTGATTCTGATTTTGAATGATAATGCAATGTCGATCTCGAAAAATGTCGGAGCAATCTCAAAGTATTTGAGAAATCTTCGGATTTCGCCGTTTTATTTCCGGTCAAAGCATGCGGTGGAGGAATTTTTGACAAAGCTTCCGGTGGGCGGCAAAGCAACGGCGGCATTATTGAAAAATATCAAGCGTTGGGTTCGGCGTATGGTGATTCCGACAACGCTTTTTGATGATTTGGGATTTACGTATATCGGGCCGATTAACGGTCATGATATGACCTCACTGCTTTTGTGTCTGGAGCATGCAAAGGCAGAAAAAAAGCCGGTGATTTTGCATGTGATGACGAAAAAGGGAAAAGGATATACACCGGCAGAATCCGATCCGCAGCGGTTTCATGGGATTGGAACGTTCGACAAAGAAACAGGGGAAAGCGCCCCGTCAAAGGAAACCTACAGCGAGTGTTTTGGCGAGGCGCTTTGCCAGCTTGCCGATATTAATCCGCGCGTGATTGCAATTACGGGAGCAATGCCGAACGGAACAGGCTTGAATTTATTTGCGGCGCAATTTCGGAATCGGTTTTTTGATGTCGGGATTGCGGAGCAGCATGGCGTGACATTGAGCGCAGGTCTGGCGGCAGCAGGATATATACCGGTTATTCCGCTATATTCCTCATTTTTGCAGCGCGCCTATGATCAGACGCTGCATGACGTATGCTTGCAGAATCTGCATGTGGTTTTCCCGATTGACCGCGCCGGACTGGTGGGGGCTGACGGGGAAACGCATCAGGGAATTTACGATATTTCGTACCTGTCGCATATGCCGAACATGAGTATTTTATCCCCATGTACCTTTACGGAGTTAAAGCAAATGCTGGATTATGCGGTGAATGTTCATCAAGGACCGATTGCGATTCGTTATCCGCGCGGTTCGGCGCAGTATGACGGAAAGGTTCCGGCATTTGTCTACAAAAAAGCCGTGGTGCTGAAAGACGGAAACGATTTTACACTGGTGGCATCCGGAAGAATGGTTCAAAAGGCGGCGCAGATTTGTGCGGCATTGGAGGGCGAAATCTCTTGCGAGCTGATTTCTGTTCCGACGATTAAGCCGTTGGATACGGAAACTTTAATAAATAGCGCGAGGAAAACAAAGCATGTAATTACGCTTGAGGACAATGTGAAGATCGGGGGCTTAGGCTCGATGATCGGTGCGCTGTTTGCGGAAAAGGAATTGGATTGCAGCTTTAAAATATTTGCTCTGCCGGATCGGATTATTCCGCAGGGGAGCGTTGAGCAGCTGGATGAAAAATACGAGCTTGGAAACGAGGAAATAATAGATTATGTCAAAAATACGTTTAGATGTACTGCTGGTGAATCAGGGAATCACTGAAAGCCGGGAACGCGCCAAAGCGCTGATTATGGCAGGGCAGGTGTTCATCGACAATCAAAAATTTGATAAAGCCGGAATGATGGTGGATGAGGAAAAGACTGTTCCGGAGGTTCGCGGCGAAAAGCTGCGGTATGTTTCGCGCGGCGGCTTGAAATTGGAGAAAGCCATGCAGGAATTTCCGATTACCCTGGAGGGTAAGACGACCATGGATATTGGCGCCTCCACCGGCGGATTTACGGATTGTATGCTGCAAAACGGCGCGAAAAAAGTTTTTGCGGTTGATGTGGGTTATGGACAATTTGCATGGAAACTCAGACAGGATGAGCGCGTTGTGAATATGGAACGCACCAATATCCGTTATGTGACGAAAGAGGACATCGGATGTGAGCTGGATTTTGCATCCATTGATGTTTCATTTATTTCCTTAAAACTGGTGCTCCCGGTGGCGTATACGCTTTTGAAAGAGGACGGCGAACTGGTGGCGCTGATTAAGCCGCAGTTTGAGGCAGGGAGAGAGCAAGTCGGGAAAAAGGGCGTTGTTAAGGATATTCGGGTTCATTATTCGGTCATTAAGACGGTTCTGGATTTTGCGGTCAGCATTGGATTTTTTGTTGCCGGATTGTCGTTTTCACCGGTGAAAGGGCCGGAGGGGAACATTGAATATCTGGCGTATTTGAAAAAGCAGCCTTGCGAGCGGCAGATTACGGAGAAAATGATTCGCGCAGTCGTGGATCAGTCGCATGAAACCTTAGCCGGCAAGGGAGAATAGGAAGGAAGTGTACGGGAGATGATAAGCGATGATATTGTCATCACAGGCAGTCGGGCGATGGCGCGATCTTATGCGAAAATTAATCTGACGCTGGATGTCATCGGCAGACGGTCTGACGGTTATCATGATGTGGAAATGATCATGCAGACGGTCAATCTGTTTGATTTGATTCTGGTGGACAGAACACCGGGTGAAATCAAGCTGTCAACCAATCTGAAATATCTTCCGGTCAACGATAAAAATATTGCTTACAAGGCGGCGGAATTGTTCTTTGCCGAAACAGGGATTCGAAGCGGCGTACGGATTATGATTCATAAAAATATTCCGGTTGCGGCAGGGCTTGCCGGCGGAAGCGGAAACGGCGCGGCGGTATTGGCAGCAATGAATCAGCTTTTCGGTACGGGCTTAAGCGAGCGTGAGCTTTGCCGGATGGGCGCAAAATTGGGAGCGGATGTTCCGTATTGCATTATGGGCGGAACTCAGCTTTCCAGAGGAATCGGAGAGATTTTGACGCCGCTGCCGGCATTGAAAACAGTAACGATTTTATTGGTAAAACCGTCCCTGGGCATTTCTACGGCGGCGATTTATGAAGAAATTGATCATGCCGAAATTCGGCACAGACCCGATACGGCGGCAATGATTCGGGCAATCAGTGAGAACAACATCGGCGAGATTGCCAAGAATCTTTGCAATGTGATGGAGAGTGTTACACAGAAGATGCACCCGATTATTCGGGGAATTAAGACAAAAATGCTGAAAGACGGTGCATTGGGTGCGCTGATGAGCGGATCAGGGCCGACGGTATTCGGTATTTTTGAGGATGAGGAAAAGGCATATCGTTCGGCGGAAAGCTTTTCCTATCAGTTTAAGGATACGTTCCTTGTGCGAACCTATCGTTAAAAGAATAAAAGTCAGGAGTGTGTATCCATGGCAGACGATGAAAGAAAGAGCAGTTCCGAATGGGAGGATTCCGAGATTGAAAAGGTAGCAATGGAGGAAGAAATTGCGGAATATTACCATGAGGAACAAAAGAAATCAAAGGAAAAAGCCGATGAGAAACCGGCGGTACAGCCTAAAAAGGAATCCAAGCCAAAGAGCGGCTTGCTGAAATTTGATTTTGATATTGATGACGGATTGACGGAGGAAATTTATGAGTTTCCGATCGAACAGCACAGCAATTTGTTGTTTTGTTCGGCATGTATTTTAGTGGCGGCAATCTTTCTGTGTACGGCGTATTCGGTCGGCACAAACCGTTCTGCAAGTCAATCCCGGATTCAAGCGGTGCTTGAACAGCTGCGGACGAGTGACAGCAATTATCTGGACGCTACCGAGAAGAATCAGCAGCTGGATCGCGAACTTGCAGATTTAATGCAGCAGCAACTGGAGATACAGGAGCTTACCAATACTTTGGGAGATTATGATGGCACAAAGCAGTCGCTTGAGAAAAAGCTCCAGGATGCGAAAGATAATTTTCAGCAAAAAAACGATACATTGTATAGCTTAAATCAGGAAATTCAGGCATTGAAGCAGCAGACGCTTTCCATGACTCTAACACCGGGCGTGTATTACGTCGGAAAAAATATTCCGGCAGGCAGTTATGATGTCTCGGGCGAGGGCAGTCTGATCGGGGCAACATCAGTCGGAGAAACCAAGATTAATATTCAGCTTTCAAGGGACACCAAAACCCAGCTGGAACTCAAGGAAGGCTATACGGTGAAATTGAATCATACTACCGAATTTATTTTAAAATCAACACAGTAGCCAGTGGGGAGATTTCATCCGGTTTTCAGTCTATTGCGGCTCAAACATCCGCTACGTTGCGCGGAACTCGCCTCCATAGACTGAAAACCGGATGAAATCTCAAAACAGCGTTTGGTTTTATTAGGTGATTTCAAAGTATGAAAGGAGAAAGAAATGAATCGTTTCAGAATATGGTTTGTATCAATCCTTGTCGTTGTGAGCCTGGTCGGAGGTTATTTTGTCTATGCACAGGGAGAGCGAAGCGGCGCTTACCGATATGCATCGGAAACACTGGAAACAGAGGTCAAGTCCGTTCGAAAAGAAAACAGCGAAAAAGAGAAACAAAAAGAAAATTATTTAAAGGCAATTCAAAAGAATACCGAAAAGCTTTCGCAAAATGAAGAACAGGGAAAGACGATAAAAGGCTATTATAATGAGATTACGGATTACGGACAGAAAAATTCGCAGTTGGATGCGGATATTCAGAAAGCAACCGATGAAAAAGATCGCTTGACCCAGTATAACGCTTCCTTAAACGAGGTTTCCAATGCCGCAACCGAAGAACCGAGAGCTTTGACGCCCGGAACGTATCAATGCCCGGCAGACCTTGCCGCAGGGCGCTACCGGTTTTCCGGAACGGGTTCGTTCCGCGTGGTTTCCAATGCGTCTAACCGCGTGGTGGATTCGCAGAATTTAAAAAATCTGGACAGCAATACGTATACAATGAACATAGAAAATGAAATGAAGCTGATTACAGAGGGCGATATTACCGTTACAGCGGTTAAGTAAAATAGAATCCTTTATTTGGATTGCAGTATAATATATGGATATTATCTTGTAATATAGTTGTAATATTGTATCAAAAATATTACAGAAAGATTGATGTTTTGTGATTTTTTTAGAAATATTATAAATAGTGTTGACCTTTTTGAAGATTTAGGATAGAATATAACGTATAATGCGGAGGAGTGTACATGAGAATCATATCCGGGGAACATCGGGGACGAAAGCTTTTGGATTTTGAAGGACAGGCAATACGTCCGACAACAGACAGAGTGAAGGAATCGATGTTTAATCTCATTCAGGAATATATTCCTGAGGCAAGCGTGTTAGATTTATTCGGCGGCAGCGGAGCGCTTTCATTGGAGGCGTTGTCAAGGGGCGCAAAGAAGGCAATTTGCATTGACAAGGACAAGCGTGCGGCGGATATTATCAGAAAGAATACGCAGACTCTGAATTATACGGATAAATGTGAAATTTTGAATACGGACAGCATGGAATATCTGAAACGATGCGGACAGCAGTTCGATATTGTTTTTTTGGATCCGCCGTATAATAAAGGCTTTATCGAGCCGATATTGGCGAGCTTGATCCGATATGATATTCCGGGGGAAGAAGGAATCGTAGTTCTTGAAAGTGATGATACGGATTTTTGCCGGGAAACAGAAGGATTAACCATTCTCAAACAGCGAAAATACGGAAGAACTTATATCACGGTATACAAGAGAAAGAAATCTGAATGAATTTTTCAATGAGTCTTTCGTGGGAAATCAATTTCAGATTGACAGCGCCTTTGGCGCAGGAGTGGATAGGAAAATGAAAAGAATTGCAATTTATCCGGGTAGCTTTGATCCGATTACAAACGGTCATTTGGATATTATATGCCGTGCGAGCAAATTATACGACAGAGTGATTGTCGGTGTTTTGCACAACGGCGGAAAAAGTCCGGTGTTCACACCGGAGGAACGTGTTGCCATGATAAAAGAGGTAACGGCTGACATTCACAATGTTGAAGTAGAAAGCTTTACCGGATTGTTGGTGGAATTTGCAAAAGCAAAGGACGCTACGGTTATTATCAAGGGGCTGCGGACTGTTGCGGATTTTGAGTACGAATTTCAGATGGCGCTTTTAAACAAGGCGCTGAATCCCGAATATGAAACGATGTTCATGATGACGGATACAAAGTATTCGTACATAAGCTCCAGTATGGTTAAGGAGCTTGCAGGTTTTAAAGGAGATTTGACGGGCCTTGTACCCGGGGGAATCATTAACAAAATACAAGAAAAATATAAATAGTCTGAAAGGAATGAAAAAAGATGGACATGGATATGGATATCATGGAAATTATCGACATGATGGAGGAGACGATTGAAAAGGCGTCTGCTGTTCCTCTTACCGGAAAGGTAATGGTTGATAAGGATGAGCTGCTTGATTATATCCAGGAAATCCGTTTGGTATATCCGGATGAAATGAAGGAAGCTAAATGGGTTAAGGAAGAACGTCAGAGAATCTTGAGCGAGGCGGAGAACAGAGCCGAAACAATTCAGAAGAATGCGGAAGAAACGCAAATGCAGCTGATTGACGAGCATGAGATTACAAAGTGTGCTTATGAGCAGGCAAACGAGCTGGTGAATGACGCACAGAAAAAGGCTATGGAAATTAAAACCGACACCGATCAGTATGTAGATGACGTATTGAACGATGTTGAACATCGTCTGGACTTGCTTCTCAGAAAAGTAAGAGAGGACAGAGGATATTTTTCCAATAACTAATTACTAAATTAAAAAGCAAAAAATCAGAGTTGGGCTTTTTAGCTCAGCTCTATTTGAGGTTATATAGGAGGTATGGCAATGCTATCTGATATTGAAATCGCACAGCAGGCAGAGATGCTTCATATACGTGAGATTGCCGCAAAGATCGGGATCGGCGATGATGAACTGGAATACTACGGTAAATATAAGGCGAAGCTGGGACGGGATGTGAGCGAGAAGTTCAAGGATCAAAAGGACGGAAAGCTCGTTTTGGTTACGGCAATCAATCCAACGCCGGCAGGTGAGGGAAAGACCACGACCACAATTGGTTTAGGCGACGCTTTAACGCGTATGGGGAAACGGTGTGTTCTGGCATTGCGTGAGCCATCCTTAGGCCCGGTAATGGGATTAAAGGGCGGCGCGGCAGGCGGCGGCTATTCGCAGGTCGTACCGATGGAGGATATTAATCTGCATTTTACGGGGGATATGCATGCGATTACGGCGGCAAACAATTTGCTTTCCGCGATGATTGATAACCATATCCACCAGGGCAATGCGCTGGATTTGGATGTTACGAATATTGTCTGGAAACGCGTGGAGGATACAAACGACCGTGCGCTGCGCAAGATTGTTGTCGGCATGGGCGGTAAGGTGAACGGAGTTCCGCGCGAGGATGGTTTCATGATCACGGTTGCATCGGAGGTTATGGCGATTCTTTGTCTGGCTTTGGATTTGGAGGATCTGAAAAAGCGGTTGGGTGATATTATTATCGGCTACAACCGAAGCGGAGCACCGGTCTATGCAAGGGATTTAAAGGCAGAGGGCGCGATGACAGCGCTCTTAAAGGATGCGATCAAGCCGAATCTTGTACAAACCCTGGAGCATACGCCATGTTTGATTCACGGCGGGCCGTTCGCTAATATTGCGCATGGCTGCAACAGTATTCAGGCGACAAAACTGGCGATGAAGATGGCGGATTATACGATTACCGAAGCCGGATTCGGAGCGGATTTGGGCGCGGAGAAGTTTATGGATATTAAGTGCCGTTTAGCCGGGATTCATCCCGATGCGGTGGTGATTGTAGCAACGGTTCGCGCTTTAAAATATAACGGCGGAATCCCGAAAGCGGAGTTAAAGGAAGAAAACCTGGACGCACTGAAGCAGGGTATGGGCAATTTGCAGAAGCATATTGAAAATATGAAAGCATTCGGCGCGCCGGTTGTCGTGGCGGTCAACCGCTTTGATACGGATACGGACGCGGAATTGAATATGATCATTGAAATGTGCCGCGAATGGGGCGCGGACTGCGCTTTGTCCGAAGTCTTTGCCAAAGGCGGAGAGGGCGGTCTGGAGCTGGCAGAAAAAGTCTTGTCGGCGATAGATTCCACCCCTGCGGAATATCATCCTGTCTATGATACGGACGCACCCATTAAGGAGAAAATCAAGCAGATTGTTACAAAAATATATGGGGGTACCGATGTCAGTTATTCGGTACGTGCGAATAAGCAGATTGCACGTCTGGAGGAATATCAACTGGATCGGAAGCCGATTTGTATGGCAAAGACACAGTATTCGCTGTCGGATAATCCAAAGCTTCTGGGACGGCCGGAGGGCTTTACCGTAAGCGTCAGCAATGTTCGGATTTCTAACGGAGCAGGCTTTATTGTGGTAGAAACCGGAGATATTATGACGATGCCGGGATTGCCGAAACAGCCTGCGGCAGAGCGGATTGACGTGGATAAGGACAGCGTTATTTCCGGGTTGTTTTAGGTTTTAGAAAATTCAGTATTGGTTTATGGAATTTTAGAGGGAGGATTATGATGATTCGAAAAGGCTTTAAGATGAAACTTTATGACGGAATGGCGGCAGAATACGAAAAACGCCATAATGAATTGTGGCCGGAAATGCAGGATATGATTCATGAGCATGGCGGAAAGAATTATTCGATTTTTCTGGATGAGGAAACAATGGTTCTGTACGGATATATTGAAATTGAGAATGAGGAGCTTTGGGCAAAGGGCGCTGATACGGCAATCAACCGAAAATGGTGGGATTTTATGGCAGATATTATGGAAACCAATCCGGATAACAGCCCTGTATCGGTGGATTTGCATCCGGTGTTCCATTTGGATTAAAATTTTATACATAACGCGTATAAAACCAACGGCATGTGGGGAAGCTATCAATAACCTCACAAAATACATTAGGCATTTTCATCAGAGAAAGGGATTGCTGCAAATTTGCGGCAATCCCTTTCTTGGCGTATGGATTGGGTGGGATTGATTTAGAAATCTTTTGGATGAGATGCCATTTGTTTTTCAGTCCGCGGAGGCGAGTTCCGCGCAACGTAGCGGATGTCTGAGCCGGAACGGAATGAAAAATAAAGTAAGCGTCAAATGATACACACATTTACACCGTCGAACCAAAATGTTACAATAG
>CAUGRT010000026.1 GCA_959602045.1 uncultured Clostridia bacterium
CAGTTAAAGTTGCAATTAACGGTTTTGGTCGTATCGGACGTCTTGCATTCAGACAGATGTTCGGTGCAGAAGGTTATGAGGTTGTTGCTATCAACGATTTAACAAAGCCTTCAATGCTTGCAGACTTATTAAAGTATGATACAGCACAGGGTGGTTACTGTGGTAAGATCGGTGAGAATCTTCACACTGTAGAGGCTGACGATGAAGCCGGTACAATCACAGTTGACGGTAAGACATTAAAGATTTATGCTATGGCTAACGCTGCTGAGCTTCCCTGGGGTGAGATCGGCGTAGACGTTGTTCTTGAGTGTACAGGTTTCTATACATCAAAAGCAAAGTCACAGGCTCACATTGATGCAGGCGCTAAGAAGGTTGTTATCTCCGCTCCTGCCGGCAACGACTTAAAGACAATCGTATTCTCAGTAAACGAAGATACATTAACAGCAGACGATACTATCATTTCAGCTGCTTCCTGTACTACAAACTGCTTGGCTCCGATGGCTAAGGCTCTTAACGATTACGCTCCGATCCAGAGCGGTATCATGTCAACAATCCACGCTTACACAGGCGACCAGATGATTCTTGACGGTCCGCACAGAAAGGGCGACTTGAGAAGAGCAAGAGCAGGTGCTGCTAACATCGTTCCGAACTCAACAGGTGCTGCAAAGGCAATCGGCCTGGTTATCCCTGAGTTGAACGGCAAGCTGATCGGTTCCGCACAGAGAGTTCCTGTTCCTACAGGTTCAACAACAATCTTGACAGCTGTTGTTAAGGGCGCTGACGTAACAGTTGACGGTATCAACGCTGCTATGAAGGCTGCTGCTTCCGAGTCATTCGGCTACAACACAGATCCTATCGTTTCATCCGACGTTATCGGTATGAGATATGGTTCATTGTTCGATGCAACTCAGACAATGGTATCCAAGATCGCTGATGATTTATATGAGGTTCAGGTTGTATCCTGGTACGACAACGAGAACTCATACACATCACAGATGGTAAGAACAATTAAGTATTTTGCAGAGCTTGCATAAGCACTAAAAACGCTTTAAATAAGAGTCGATGTTTAACATCGGCTCTTATTTTTTGCATGAAAAAGGGACGGTATCCGCCGCCCCTTGAAACATTATTGTATTGTAATTGCTGTCTGACCCTGATAAACCGGAATGTCATACGATAATACCGCCTCCGGGAAATACGCAAAGATTTGCTCAATGCTGACCGCCTGCTTGACCGCCCATCCAATATCCGTTGCATATTGATGCTCGCCCGGACTTTCCGGATTCCAGAGCATCTTATATAACGTGTTCTGGCGTACCGGAGAAGCGTTAATATACCACTGGCTAATCCATGCCGCACCGCCGCGAATCGCCGCCTCAGGGGACGTCCAGCCCTGGTCATAGGCACGTTTCGAGCCGGAGGATACCGCACTGTTATCATAAGCACCGATTCCGAACATATTATAGACGGTAGTACCGTTCACCGAAACACCTCTTGCAAGCGTGGAAGTGCCGTTTCCGGTTTCCAAACAAGCATGCGCTACCAGGTAAACCTCGCTTACGCCGCTCTCGTTTGCCGCGTCCACAAACGCCTGTCCCTGCCCCTCAAGAATCCCTTTCCCTTGCAGGAACCGATTCAGTGCGTCTGCACTGACGCCGTTGGTGCAGGATAAATCCAGGAACTGATATTTATAAGCACCGGCATAGTAATTGCCCGGATCCATGTATTCTGTCGTTTCCGCCTCCGTTGCCGAAACCGATCCGCCATCTCTCCAAATCTTCGGCGGCGGATTCAGCCCCATCTGTAGGCTGACGATCTCCGAAAGCGTAATGTCATAGCTGGTATAGGTCGTCTGTCCATCCACCACTCTCGTGCCGTTCGCCACATACGTATTACCCAGAATGTCGGTCGGAATATCCTTATCGGATGTCACCTTTCCATTCAAATTCAACACACTGTCGCCCGAGGACTTGTCCACCGTCAGCTCCATCGTATCTGTTTTTCCATTTGAAGATTTTGCCGTAATAACCGTTTTTCCCTCCGCGAGCGCCTTGAGTTTTCCGGTCTTTGATATACTGGCAACGCTTGATTCCGAACTGGACCAGGTGATAATTTTATTTTTTGCATTATTTGGGGAAACCGTTACAATGAGGTTGGTGCTCTCCCCCACGCCCATAGTCGCGCTCCCCTTATTTTGAATATGAATCGACTCGACCGGAATTGTTTCGTTCACGACATTGATAAAGCCTTTTGCTGTAAATCCGCCATCTTTCGTAGTTGCCGTAACCTCCGTCATGCCTACGCCGACCGGATGTACCGTTCCGTTTTCATCCACCGTCGCTACTTTTGTGTCCTTTACCGCCCATGTGACTTCCTTATTCGTTGCGTCCTCCGGATAGACCATGACCTCCAAGCGCTGCAGCGGATCGGAAAGGTTCATTTTCAAATTACCTTTTGTAATCATCACGCCCGTAACGGGACGAATCACATCCAGTTCCGCCGTTTCCGTTTGTCCGGACTTTTCCAATGTTGCGCTGATATTCACTTTACCCGGCTTCAATGCCGTAATCATGCCGCTTTCATCAACGGTCGCAATATTTTCATCCGCCGAATGATAGGTCACTCGCTTATCATCCAATGTAACCGGAAAAATCCGTACCCCCAGATGGATTTGCGCCGTTTCGCCATTTAACCGCAAATTCGTCTTTTTCCACGTTAGCTTGATTGCCCCTGCCGGGTCTTCATCAAACCCCGTATAATGATAAAAAAGCGAGGGATACACTGCCTCGCCGTTGGATTCCGGCGTAAAATCACCGTGGTTATCCGTATTCTTGATAAACGCAAAGGACAGCACCGCCAACGCCGCAACGGTGAATGTCACAGCCGTCCAAAACAGCTTGCCACGCCGCAGCCACAGCCGTTTTTTCTGCGCTATATTCGTATTGGTTTTCAATGTAATCTCCATTCCGCCGCCTGTTGACGGCATAAAGCTTTCTTTCCTTTTATTTTAGCCTCGGAAATGGGTTTTGTCAATAAAAATCGTATATTGTTAAAAGTTTATTTACTTTTTCATACATTTTTCGCATTATTCCGGAAAACCGAGGAAATTTCTTAGGAAAATCTATTCCGCATCGCCAAAAAAATCCGGAATAAAACTTTCCTTTGCCGTTTCGCCCTCTTGAATAAACACATTTTCCATGCCCTTATCCATGCAATATTGCAGCATAGTTTCATAATACCGCTCCCCCAACCGCCTGTTGAGCGCCGGAACATTCCGCACCGCCGGCATGGGGGTATACTGATTCATTAGGCTGATATAAATCCGATCGCCGTATTCCGCCTCCAGATAATCAATAATCTTCTTCGTATCGAACAGCAATCCCGGCAGCATCAAATGCCGCACCAGCACACCGCACTTCATCATGCCGCGCTCATCCAGCTGCACTGCCCCCACCTGCCGATACATTTCCCGAATCGCCGCCGCGGTGATTTTGAAATAATCCGGTGCCGCGGAATACTGAACCGCGTATCGGTCGCTGTAATACTTCAAATCCGGCATATAGACATCCACAATGCCCTCCAACATCCGAAGCGTTTCCACGCGTTCATAGCCGCCGGTATTGTACACCACAGGCAGATGCAAGCCTTGATCCTTTGCCAACATCAGCGCGCGAATAATCTGTGGCACATAATGCGTTGGGGTTACCAGATTGATGTTGTTTGCTCCCTGCCGCTGCAATTCCAAAAATTTTTCGGCAAGCCCCGATTCCGTAACAACAAAGCCTTTTCCCCCGGCACTGATTTCGCGGTTCTGGCAAAAAACACATTGCATGGTACAATGCGAAAAAAACACCGTTCCCGATCCTTCCGTTCCGGATATACACGGTTCTTCCCAAAAATGCAGTGCCGCACGCGCAATGCGAACCTCACTTCCTGCTCCGCAAAAGCCGCGCTGCCCCTTTTCGCGATCAGCACCGCAGCAGCGCGGACATAATGTGCATTTCAATCTTGCACTCCCTTTCTGAATGAATCGGATTATATGGATTTAATGCCCAATGCATTGACATAATTGACCGCAACGGTTGCGGCAACCGCGCCGTCTGCCGCCGCCGTAATCACCTGCCGTAATGGTGTCACACGCACATCTCCGGCGGCAAAAATCCCCTTAATATTGGTTTCCAGATTCATATCGGTTTTAATAAATCCGCGGTCGCACAGCGCAATTCCGCAGTCTGCCGCAAGCTTGGAATCGGGCGTAACGCCGATGGCGATAATCGCACCGCTCACATGCAGCGTTCCGCGCTCATCGGTCGCGGTATTGCGAATTTTGATTTCAGAAAGCATATTGCTCCCTACAAAACGTTCCGCAACGGTATCGGGCAAAATTGTAATTTTGCCGTTTGCCCGAACCTTTTCCAGCAATGTCGCCGCGCCTCGGAACTTCTGCGAACGATTCAATAAATACACCTTTTTACAAATTGGCGCAAGATACAGCGCGTCCTCCAATGCCGTATTACCACCGCCGATTACGGCGACCTCTTGATCCTTGAAAAATGCGCCGTCACAGGTCGCACAATAGGAAACACCGGCTCCGGTGAACTCCTGCTCTCCCTCCGCACCGAGTGTTTTCGGGGAAGCGCCCATCGCAAGAATGATGGATTTTGTCATATACCGATTCCGTCTGGTATGAATAATTTTCACGCCGTATTCGGCATTTTCGATTGACCGCACCGTTTCACTGACAAAGGTCGCGCCGAATTTCTCCGAATGTTCACGCATCCGCTGCGCCAACTCCTCCCCGGACGGATTCTCATAAAATCCCGGATAATTATCAATTTCATTTGTCCGCATGACCTGTCCGCCGCAGGACAGCTTTTCAATCACTAAAGTTTTCATACCGCCGCGGCACGCATAAATCGCCGCACTCATTCCGGCAGGGCCGCCGCCGATAATTACTACATCATACATGTTAAAACTCCTTTCGCAAAACGCAGGACTGAAAGAAACTCCCGATATTCTGCAAGCAAAATTCGGAATGTACTTTAAGCTTTTCTATATCCTTGTATTATCCATTTATAAATATTATCCCCGGCCGGGATATGATCTGTCTTTTATTTCATTCCGGCTCAAACATCCGCACGCTGCGCGGAACTCGCCTCCATAAAATAAAAGACAGATCATATCCCTAATAACGACCAAATTTCTAATTTATTCCTCTGTATCGTGGAGATACGCTTCAATAATATACCGAGGGCGCCGCTTGACTTCCTTATACATTTTGCCAATATATTCACCAATCAATCCGACCGACAAAAGCTGTACGCCGCCGATAAACCAGATGGACATCATCAAAGACGCCCAACCGGCATTGGTATTCCCCATGCATTTCTCATAAACCGTATAAATTCCCATAATAACCGCAAAAATGCAGACAATTGCACCCAACGCACTGATCATGCGAATCGGGCTGACGCTGAATGACGTGATCCCATCAAACGCAAAGGACAGCATCTTTTTAAGCGGATACTTGGATTCACCGGCAAATCGCTCATGGCGGTCATAGTAAACGCAATCCGACCGAAAACCGGTCAGTGGAACCATTCCGCGCAAAAACAAATTACGTTCCGGGAACTGTGCCAATGCCTCCAAGGCTCTGACACTCATCAAGCGATAATCCGCATGATTATAAACCATCCGCACGCCCATCGTCTGCATCAGCTTGTAAAATCCCTGTGCCGTTGTACGCTTAAAAAAGGTATCGGTCTTGCGCTGTTTCCGTACGCCGTATACTACGTCGCACCCCTCCATGAACTTCCGCACCATCTCCGGAATTACCTGAATATCATCCTGCAAATCCGCGTCAATAGAAATTGCACAGTCACATTCCTGCCGCACCGTCATCAGTCCGCCGAACAACGCATTCTGATGACCGGCATTGCATGCCAGCTTGATTCCCGAAATTTCAACATGCTCCCGTGAAAGACGGTCAATGATTTCCCAAGTCTTATCCTTTGATCCATCATCCACAAAAACAATCCGGCTCTTTTTCTGAATTAATCCATCGTCCCTCATCTTTTGAAAAAGCTCCAGCATCCTGATCGCCGTTTCCGGCAAAACCGCTTCTTCGTTATAGCACGGAACGACAATATATAAATTTACACCATTCATCATGATATTTATTAAATCCTTTCATCCCGATGTCGTTCTTAGGAAATTATATCTTCTATCATTATACACCATTTCGGAATATTTTACAAGTACGATTGCAAATGTTTTCTATAAGTAACAAGCATATATTTTCTTGCAATACGTCCAAAAGAATGGTATAATATGATAAAATCAACACACGACAGAACGGAGGATTTATATGGGACTGAATGACACCCCCTCATCCAACAGAGTACACATCGGCTTTTTCGGCAGACGAAACGCCGGAAAATCCAGTGTCGTCAATGCCGTAACCGGGCAAGATTTGGCGATCGTTTCCTCGGCAAAGGGAACGACCACCGATCCCGTTTCCAAATCAATGGAACTGCTCCCCTTAGGGCCGGTTGTAATCATTGATACGCCGGGCTTTGACGATGTAGGCACATTAGGCGAGCTGCGGATTCGCCGCACACAACGCATTTTGAATAAAACCGATATTGCGGTTCTGGTGGTTGATATTACCGAGGGAATCAAGGCTTGCGAGCAAGATTTGATTCAACTGTTTCAAGAAAAAAACATTCCCTATCTGGTCGTATACAACAAGCTCGACTTACGCTCCACACAACAACCGCAAACCGATGGAATCGCCGTCAGCGCTTTAAAAAATATCGGGATTCACGAGCTAAAAGAAAAGCTTGCGTCCCTTGCGCCGAAAGACTCGGGGCGAAAGTTGGTTGGTGATTTGGTTCAATCGGGAGATACAGTCATTCTCGTCACGCCTATCGACAGTGCCGCGCCAAAAGGTCGGCTCATCCTGCCCCAGCAGCAAACCATCCGCGATTTACTCGAAGCCGGTGCACTTTCGGTTGTCGTGCGCGAAACGGAGCTGACAGCTGCACTGAACAGTCTGTCAAAAGCTCCGGCAATGGTGATTACCGACAGTCAAGCTTTTCAAAAAGTTGCCGCCGAGGTTCCGACCCGGATTCCATTGACCTCGTTTTCCATTCTGATGGCGCGGTACAAAGGATTTTTGGAAACAGCCGTCCGCGGCGTGGCGATTCTGGATGCTTTGCAATCCGGTGATTCTGTTCTGATCTGCGAGGGCTGCACCCACCATCGGCAATGTGATGACATCGGCACAGTTAAGCTGCCGCGTTGGCTGAAACAATACACCCATGCCGATCTTCACCTTACCCACACCTCGGGCAATGAATTTCCCGAAGATTTATCCTCCTATTCCTTAGTAATCCACTGCGGCGGCTGCATGCTCAACGAACGCGAAATGCTCTATCGCATGAAATGCGCCGAAGATCAGCGGATTCCTTTTACAAACTACGGTATCGCCATCGCACATATGCATGACATCCTAAAGCGAAGCTTGAGTTTGTTTCCGGACTTATTCAATCTGTTATAATTTCAAGCAAAAAATCGCCCCCTATAGGGGACGATTTTTTGTTATCATATTGGTTTTATTAGCTTACGGAAGAACTGTCAACATCTGAATGTTGCCATACTTCGTGGTTGCAATAACCTTAGAACAATCTTTTCCGTAATGCTTTGCATCCTTTAACTCTCTTACGGTCAAGGCATCTGAACCACCCTCAACGGTTGAGCTGAATGACAGGCTGGAACCGGATTCCTCAATTCTCAGCATTTTTGTGCTTGAAGAAACATTATACTCATCATAGATAACCGTTCCGTCTTCTCTGCTTTCACCTGTTGAAGCGTCAAAGCCCTCTTTTGTCAGATAAAGCTTCTTTACTTCACCATTTTCATCCTCAACCAGCTGATATACATTGTATACACAAACTCTTGACAGCGGTACTGTACCTACAGATGTTGAAGTATGCATCTTATCACCCTTGTTTTCAGTCTTGGACTGCGGGAATCTGAAGTCAAACTCAAATTTCTGCCAGTGATTATCCTGGGTTGGAGTCATTGCTTCATTCCAGTTGTAAACCTCACTCCGAGTTGTTGTGCCGCCTTCATCGTCTGTGTAGCTGACATCCGTTGCTGTGCCATTCAAAACATCCAGAACATCACTATAGTGGATTCTTGTATAAACCTTTTGAACCTTGTTATCATCGTCATAATCGAACTGAATAACGTCACCCTGTTCTACGCCGGTAACTACATTGCTGTTTTCAGCAGACCAAGTCTTTGTCGCTGAATTGTTTGTTCCGGTGTACAAGTTCAATGCCTGTGTAGTAGTATCCTCACTTGCATCATACTCCTCATCAATCTTTGCTACGATTGAATAATCCGATGTATTCTTTACCTCATTCAGTGTTGCGGAGCTTCCGTAAACAATGACTAAGGACGCAACATTGGACTTATTTACATCATATGCCTCAACCCAGTAAGAGTTATTGCTTGTAAATGCATTCGAAATTGTCTTCTTCGCATAATCTGCCTTTACAGAACGATCCTGCGGTACCATCAAAACGGTGGTGGAGGAATTTACGGTAAATTCAACCGAACCGGAAGAACTTCCCTTCTTAAAGCTGGAACCGGTATAATAATACTTGTTCAGATCCTTATAAAGTGCTACCTTTGTGGAATCTTCATTCTGCTTATTCTTTACATCCGCACTGCTGTCTACTGTGTTGATCTCAGTGATTTCATTGCCGGAAACCTTAATTCTTACCGGCTGTGAATATTCAATATTGGTTGCTGTGCCGGAAGTATACAAACCTGTGGCATCTGCATCGGCATTTGTGTTCTGAGCAACATCCTTAAGCTTGCTGATAACATCGCCGTAATCTTTAATTGTGCTTCCGTTTACCTTTACTCTATCTGCTAATTTATAAGTCGTTGTGGATTTTGCGGAAACACTCGGAATAAATGCTGTTACATAAGCTGTGCTTTCATCCAAATCCTCTGTTACTCCCGTAATATAAGCATACGGATTTGCAGCAACATCCTTCAATGTTCCGTAAACAACCGCACCCAGCTTGTCCAGATAGAATGTACCGGAAACACCGGTTGTTAATTCTCTGCCTTCTTTTTCCTGAATATACTTCAAGCAATCTTCACCCAAATCATATTCGGTATTTGCAATGGTAATCGTCTTGTCCGAAGTATTCAGTGAATTTACATTTCCTGTTACGGTCTTGTTGACAACGTACAGATTCAAGATACTTCCATCCAAGCTCTCTGTATAGGAAACAACATCATTTGCACGAATTGCTGTTGCTTCAATTTCTTTACCGTCTTTTTCAATATAAATCTTTGTATCTACCTTATTCGGGCTTAAATCCAAGCTGTCACCTGTCTTTAATTTATTCTGCAAACGATAGTCCGAAGTTGTCGGAGCTTTGTATGCCAACATTGTCTTATAATCGTTGATGCTGATAATATCTACATTGCCATCATCGCCGGCATCGGTAAATGTAACCTCACCGCGAATATTATATGCCTCGTCAGAACCGATCCAAATGCTCAGCAACTCTTCAATCGTTGACGCAGTCTTGCTCTCGCCGGTCGTATATCTTGACTCAAATGTCATCGGCAAATCAGAACTGCTCACTGCCTGTCCGTTATAAAGAACGGTAGCATCACTCTTGATTTTCAAGCTCTTTCTGTTATTGTTTTCCCAATATCTGAAAGCGCCGCTCTCGTAGCTGATGAAATTCTTCTCGCTTACGGTAATCGTACTGTTCTTCGTGGTTTCAGCGTCCAAAATCTTCAGTTCTTTGTCGTCCTCGCTGTCGCCTTGCTTATAATAGAAAGTCATTTCGTTACCGATCAGCTTTGTCAATTCGCCAACAGTACGATCTGCATAATCGCCCAGATTAATAACAATCGTGTTGTTATTGCTGCCGGAGGTCGGCTTTACTGCAATCTGCTTTCTGATCAAAGTTACATCGCAATCATTTGCTCTTGTATCCTCAACACCGGTAAGCTTACCCTTTACTTTCTCAACGCCCAAGTAATCTTTCAACAAGGTACGATCTGATTTTTCCAGGTTACCTGCTGAATTTTTCTCCAGGAACTTCACTTCCAAAGCATTGTAGAAAATCTGTGCAACAACCTGTCTGAGTGCCGGTGAGCTGTTTGCCTGATCTACAACGTTGGTTCCCAATGACAAATCAGATGCAACGCTCAGATAACCGTTCGGGTATCCGCCCTTGCTCTGCGCCGTTGTTTCATAACCCAATGTGCAAACCAGCATCTTCAGCGCCTGCTCATATGTAACCGGTCGATCCGGCTCAAAGGTTCTCTCGCCTGTACCGTTGATAATGCCTAAATCATACGCCGTCTTGATGTAATAACGTGCCCAGTGATCCGTTATATCATCAAACTCTGTCGGCTCTTTCTTGTTGTCCCCATAACCCAGAGCGGTAATCAGCATTTTTGTAAATTCGCCTCTCTTGATTTCTCCGTCCGGCTTAAAGGTTCCGTCCTCATAACCATCAATAACGCCCAGCTGTGAGAGTGTTATGATGGAGTTTCTGTAGCGGTTATCGTCCGATACATCGGAGAATGCCGCAAATACACTTCCGCTGAACACTGTTGTGATAAGCATCACCAGTGCCGCAACAAATGAAATCTGTCTTTTCATGAATGTCCTCTTCCTTTCTTTATCCTTATATAGCGATATAGACAATCTTATTATATCATTCATTTCCCAATAAGTCAATCAATTTTTACAAAAAAATATCCTCGTTTATAAAAAATCTTTTGCAGGCTACACAGTTTCCCTAAAAAATAGCAATAAAAAAAGCAAGTAAAAACGCCCGACCTATCTCAATAAATAAGCCAGACGTCCTTGCCTTAATATCTTTTCGATATATCTATTATATCACTTTAGCGAAAAATTACAATAGTTTTTTCTTAAAAAAATTCATAAAATATTCATAAATTATTGTCTAAATTGCACAATCCATCAGACAATCATTCGTCGCAAGTAACTAAACAGGCGGCTGACTGTTGCCACAGCCTGCTCTACTGTATAATATGCGCCGGGGTTAAATCTGTTATCCTCCATACCGGTCATAATTTCGTTGTCCGTTACCCACTGAACCGCATAATATGCCCAGCGTGATATATCTCCACGGTCTGAATAGGATAGCTCACGGTTTGTATTGATATAGACAAACTGCTCCGCCGCCGACATCATCATCTTTGCCGCTTCTTCACGGGATAAGGTTCCGTCCGGATCAAACGTTCCGTCCCCTCTGCCGTTCACAATGCCCAGGGAATACAAAATATCAATCGCTCGATCCTTTCCGGAGCAATCGGAGAAATTATTTCTCAGATACATGCCGTTTTTCGCCTGCACATACGATTCCAGATTCGCATACTCCGAAGTCACCGTAATCAGCTGACCAACCAGAATACAAAATTCCTCACGCGAAATATTACTGCTATATTTGTTCGTAAGCCGATACGGCAGCAGATTATTCTTCGCTGCCTCCTTGATACTGCTTTGTGCCCATGCGGCTGACGGCAGTTTCAAAAAGTCATTGCTTGTACTCCGATGAATTTCCTCACCGTTATACTTTTCCTCACGATCCTTGTACATAGAATCCAGATAAGTCAAAAACACTTCATCATTTCCTTTGACCTTATAACAAACATAGTTGTCACTTCCGTACAGTCCGATTTGGATTCCGGAGCCGACATAATAGCTTACAACGTCCGTATCAGTATAAAGATTGATGGCAGTTCCCCGAAAAGGCGTTGGGTTGATTGAGCGATATACCGTCATATTGCAGGCAGCATAATAGAAATCGTTAATTTCATCCGAGGTCAGCTCAAAATACTGTCCCTCCTCCACATTGGAAATCGTTGCTTTTTTGATTTCTTCACCGCTGAAAATTCCCATCGCGTCCGACAATGCCATTTCCTCCGGCAAATCCACCACGTTATATGCATATGCCGAAACCGGCAGCAGCAAAAACACGGCAATCAGCAGAAGTCTGAATGCTTTTCTCATCAAAATCCTCCAATCCGCCGCCAACAGCGGCACAAATTATACGCCGTAAGGGGTCAAAACCGCCTTACTTCCATCCGGCAGCTCAACATAAAATTCCACATACGCCGGATCCTTCGGATCTACATACATTTGCAGCAGCGTAAACTGCGTAAATGCTTCAGAATTGACGGTTTCAAAAGTCTTTGCGTTTTTATAGGCGCCTTGAACATATTTATCGGTTGCAATCTTCCGATAAACCATCTGATCGTTATACGTATGAATCAGCAGTCTGGGAGCAATTTCCTCTGCCTTTGAAAGCTTGAAATAATCAAACCGGCTGTCCTCGAATTTATAAAAGCTTCCCGTAACCATAATATCCGTGAAACACAATCCGTGTAAATCGGATAACACATATTTCTGCTCATCAAACAGCAACCGCGTTCTGAAACGAATTTCCGAATTTCCGCCGCACGGAACCAGATTGTTTCCGTCATAGGTATAGAAATGCGCAGTCTGCACATCACCATTCTCTACAATAACAATCTGCTTGTCTTTTCCGTTCATGCTGATAACCGCCAGGGCATTCAGACTGGAAAAGCTTTGCTGAAGTATGTCGGTGAAGTCTTGATTATCAATCACCAACAGCGGCATTTCCTCATGCTCGGTATCGGTTGTCTTGGTAAAGGATACAACCTCTTTCACACCGTCCCCGTCCAGATCCGCCTCGGTATTAACGCAGGAACCGTTAATATAGAAATCCGACACCGCCGGCAAATCACGGAATCCTCTCTTTACCCCGGCATAAGCCCGATACGGCTTATTGTCGGTTGCAATCAAAACCGTACTCTGATAGCCATTCCATGTAACGCCAAAATCCAAGGCATCCGCAATCGCCCGTACCGGAATCAAAATTCGGTCGTTAATCATTTTCGCCGGAACATCCAACGCAACCGCCTTTCCGTTTTTAAAAAGAATATCCTTATCCGGGTTAATCCGAACCGTATTCTCTCCGCGCTGAATCGTCGCCGTTAAGGTCGCTTGATCCCAGTCCACGACCGCGCCGGATTTTTCAAAAACCGCACGAATCGGAACCAGCGTCCGCCCATCTATAACCGTGGGATTCTGATCAAAGACCACTTCCTCATTATCCACCAAAACTGATATGACATCCTTTTCCGCAAACGCCGCCGGAACCGCAAAAGCTCCAAGGGTACTTGCCGCCAAAATGCCGCAAATAATGTTTTTCAATTTCATGATTTTTTTCCTTTCTCCCATACATTCCATAGGTAATTGCAATTTCCCGAATGACTTTTCATCTGTTTTTCAATCTATGAAGGCGAGTTCCGCGCATCGTAGCGGATGTCTGAGCCGCAATAGATTGAAAAATAGATGGAAAGTCCCGGCACCGCTCCGAAATAAGTTTACTATTTCCCAATAGCGTTTCATCTGTTTTTCAGTCTATGAAGGCGAGTTCCGCGCACCGCAGCGGACGTCTGAGCCGCAATAGATTGAAAAAATAGATGAAAAGTCCCGGCACTGTTCCGAAATAAGTTTACTATTTCCCACAATAACGTTTCATCTGTTTTTCGGTCTATGAAGGCGAGTTCCGCGCACCGTAGCGGATGTCTGAGCCGTAATAGATTGAAAAATAGATGAAACACCGCACCAACTTACAGAACGCAATACTTTGCCATGTATTCCTCCATACCCTTTAATACATCGGCATATTCTCCGCTTTCCTTTAAATACTCATGAATATCCGCAACGGTCACAATGGCATGAACCTGGATTCCAAATTCCTCCATAACCTCCGAAACCGTTGTCTTGTTCGGGTTCTGACCAAATTCACAGCGGTTGACCGAAATAAACATGTGGTCGACCGTAACATCCGCCGCACCCTTCAAAATCGGCATAGTTTCTCTTACTGCCGTGCCGGCTGTAATAACGTCCTCAATGACAATCACGCGATCCCCGTCCTTCGGCTTGTAGCCAACCAGAGATCCGCCCTCGCCATGATCCTTTTCTTCCTTGCGGTTAAAGAAATACGGCTTATCAATCTGATAATCATTGTATAAAGCCGCTGCGGTTGTTGTTGCCAGCGGGATTCCCTTATAAGCCGGGCCGAACATGCAGTCAAAATCCTCGCCGATCGTGTTCTTAACCAGCTTTGCATAAAACTGACCCAGCTTTGCAATCTGCTTTCCGGTTTTGTAGTTACCGGTGTTTACAAAATACGGTGTATTTCTGCCGCTCTTGGTTACAAAGCTGCCAAAGCGCAGTACGTCCGACTCCATCATAAATTCAATAAATTCCTTTTTTGTCTGATCCATTTCGGATTCCTCCTCAGTTTTTAAAATATAAATCTCTAAGCCGCTTGAGCAACCGCCGTTCAAAACGCGAAACCTGCATCTGTGTGATTCCCAGCTTGTCCGCGATCGCCGCCTGGCTCATTTCCTCATAATAACGCATCTGCACAAATTCCCGTTCCTTATCATTCAGAGATTCCATGCAGCAGCGCAAAAAGTCCTTATTCTCGATCATCAGAAACTGATCGTCCTCCGCGCCGATCACATGTCCGAGATTCATCGCGCCATCGGCATATGCCTCATCCTCTAAGGATTTTATAAATGCCGCGTCCCCCATCTGATACGCTTCGTCCACCGTTTCCTCACTCAGTCCCAGCAGCCTTGCGATTTCCGTCCGGGAGGCTTCCCCTTTTGCACGGCGGATTCTTTCCGCTTTATAAAACACCTCATAAAGCCGCCGCGGTACTCTGACAAAGCTTCCCTTGTCCCGAAAATACCGGCGGATTTCTCCTAAGACTGTCGGCGTTGCAAATGTCGGAAATTTCACGCCCCGATCGGGATCAAACCGCTCGACCGCATATAAAATCCCCATGCACGCCACTTGATAAATATCATCGTATTCTACGCCGCGATTGATAAAGCGCCTTGATAAAATTTCAGCGATATAAATATAACGCTCCACAATCTCATCTCTCAGAGCCGTATCCCGTGTCCGCTTATATTCCGAAAACAGCTCGTATTCTGTCTTGGCGTTCTGCGTCATAACAACTGCCATTTTCTATCAAATCCTTATTTCGTAAATTCTTTCAGAAGATTCAGCGAGCTTTCATAAGCCGCCTGATTCTTTTCATCGTCCTTGGCTTGGTATCGGATAGCGACATATAAATCCTTGCTGTCAATCCCTAAATTTTTGAAGAAGCTGCTGTTTTCCAGATTGACCGCATACGCTACGCCATCCTGCGCAGAAACCGTTTCAAAATCACTGCTCAGATCCGGCGCCCATTCCGATACCGGCACATATAAATCCGCAACATAATCACGACTCAGCATAGAATCCAGCTGCTCCTTGCTGAACAGGAAAATGAACGAACAATCATTCTGAAATTCCAATTCCAGCTTGGTCTGCATCGCATAATCAAACTGCTCCTGCCCTTTCTGTCCCGATATGGTTAAATTCTGAAAAAACACTGCCTGCTCGCCGTTTCCGTCCACATCCTGCACGAAATTCGCCATCGCGTCCTCTAACTGCGTTTGCTGCTCCTCGCTAAAATATGCGTTTCCGGCATAGGTCACCGTCATGTCATAACGTTTCTGCGTTGCGCACTGCACCGCCGTTACCACAACCAAAAGCAACACAAATCCGCCGCCAATCACATACCATTTATAATAATCCCAGAAATACTCCCACCATGCTTTTGTAAATTTCGGCGGTATTACTCCATATTTTTCAGCCAATCCAATCAAATCCCTTCCACACTTCGGCAAATTTTCGGTTTCCGAAGAATGCCGAAAATTATTCACAATTATTATAACATATTTTATACATGATTTCAATGACTTTTTTGTGAACAATTCTTTCCACCGCTTATTTGTTCGTCATTTCATTAATATTATTGATGCGAATCGAAATCGTCCCATCGTCATTATTCAAAATTTCAATGTACTTGTTATCGCGATAGTATTCCGCCGGGAAAGACAACTCCACGCCAATATCCGTTGTGATTTTAATATTCGATGTCATCTTTTTCGTCACATAATTCGTGACCTCTACCTGCTCCGGAACTGCCGCGTCCTTGATTTTTTCAATAAATTCTTCTTTCATCACCGGACGTCCGTCAAAAACCGTTTCGGCAATCTTCTCCGGCTCGATATATTCAAAATCATTCTCCTCAATATTTTCCACGACATATTGCTTGATTCTGGCGCTCGTTTCAATCGAATCACCGCCGTTTTCCTCCGTGACCTTTTTCGCAATCTTGCTGACCGCATGAATTGCCTCTTTCGGGGAAAGATCAAACACACACTCCAACAGGAAATCCGCAATTAAATCCACGTTTTCCCCATCAATTTTCCGTTTTCTGCCCATATATTTAATCGAATAATCCGTTTCATTGATAAACGCGCACTCCGAAATCCGCTGAGAGGTGGACGGAAGAATGGCATAATGATTAATCAGATTGTTGCGAACCGTTCCATCCTCCTGAAGCACCTGATGCGTATAGCCGATTTTGTTGTCACACTTCAAAACCGCCAGCGTCGGGGTTTCATTAATGTTGCAGTCACAAACCAGAATATCGCAGGACTCGGTATTTTCCGCCGAGGAAATCCCCTCATAAATCTTTTCGGCAATAAAAAGCGACAGACTCTGCAAGTCACGTTCCTCTTCTACCGGCTCCAAATATTCCTTTAAATGATACAAAAATCCGCTGTTTTTGTTAAATTCGCCCTTGCGCAATCCCGCACCCTCGCAAACCTTATCAATATGCTTCGTGATAAAGCTGTTGATTCCGGCATCCGAAACGTCCAGTTCTTTGTCTGAGTACACCGTCACCCCCGAATTGGCGTCTAAAATATGTAATATCGCATGTTTAATTCCTACTATCATTTTTCTAATTCCTTTCCGTACCGGCGATACCGGTATATTTAATTTCATTCGAATACAGAATGAAGGCTGTCCCGGAAGCGCTCCGGGACAGCCCTGCAATTAATCCTTCTTCAAACTCATCCTAAATTCCTTGCTGTTCACACGAATTTCAGCCTCTGGATTCGCACGCTGAATAAATTGCAGCACACGCGAAACGTCCCTCGGTGTAAACTTCACAATCGGCATGTAATAACATTCACCGTCATAGGTGGAAACATAAATCAAATCCATGCTCTGAACCGTCTTTTTCTGATAATAATCCTTCGACTGCTCCAGTGGCTTCAGATTCACTCGAAAACTCTCGTTATCCTCGCCGTAGCGTTTGATAAAATTCTTGGTTCCGATCAAAATCGTTGCAATATCCTCAATCGGAATCTGAATCAGTTTCGTTCTTGCCGGAATGAACTCTCTGAAAATCTTGATTTTATTATCCGCGTCATACGGCAAAAAGTCATTGACCCAATTCTTCATGTATACCTTTTTCTTATCGGTAGCCAGATAGGTGGTATACACGGAATTGATTCGGATAATCACATACGAAAGCGCCAGAATCAAAGCAAGGATCCAGAATACGCCCCAGAGAATCTTTCCGTTAATAAAGTCCAGAATCAGCATCACCAAAGACAGCAAGGACAATGCGCTCAGAATCCCGATCGCAATGCCGCTGCGGTTTCTGTAGCCTTTATTGGTGCATGCCATAGCCGCATAGGTTGGTTTGCTCATTGTACTCTCCATTCCGCCGCCAACAGCAGCATAAATTTAACAGGTGTCTTTTAGTAAACTCTTCTCGCTCCGCAGTATTGTCCTGCATAATAGGATTCGTTTAAGGAGCTGATCTTCACCACATCGCCGGTGCGCGGCGCATGAATAAATTCATCGTTTCCGATATAAATACCGACATGATGAATATCTCCGTTATTGGAGAAGAATACCAAATCGCCCGGTGAAAGCTCGCTGCGCGGTACCTCCACGCCATCCTTAACCTGGTCATATGTAACACGGGAAACCGAGATTCCCAAAGAATTGCATACATACTGTACCAATCCCGAACAGTCAAAACCGGACGGTGTTGTTCCGCCCCATACATACGGAACACCCATGTATTTCTTCGCTTCGTCCACAATCGCCTGACCCATCTCGCTTGCACGAACATGCGGAGTCGGATCGCCCGTTGTGTATTCCGGCGTACTCCGGTACTGTGCCAGATTTCTGTACGCTTTGGTGGACTTTACTTGCTTTTGAATAATTTTCTTCTTTGTAACCGTTTCGCCGTTTTCTTCTACGTTCACCAACTCTTCATCATAGAAGTACAGTACGCCCAGCGCTTCATCCTCATATACAAAGTAGTATTTATCATCCTTATCCAGAATATACTCATTGATGACCGGCTGCGGCATCTCAATCTTCACCGGAAGCATTGCCTGCGCCTTTTCAACGATGGTTCCGCGCCGCAGTGCCGTAACGTACACATAATACTCACCCGGATCCAAACCCTGAATGAGTGCGCTGTTATCATCCTCAATAATTGTGCTGAGTACCAGACCTCCGGACGTATTATACACGTCAACATAGAAATCATGATACAGCTTGCTGTCCCATTCAAGCGCAATATAATCGCTGTCGGTTACATACTCCTGCGTTCCGCCCTGTGCCGGGCCGGTAATGGTAACGCCGGTGTCATATGCCGATCCATAGCTCACCAATTGTTCATCAGCTGCCAGTTCGTCGCCCTCCGGGGTTACGGAACTGAGTGTTACGGTATAGTCCAAACCCTCCGTCAAAAGTTCTGACGGAACGGTGATTTTCGTATCGGCGGTCGAAATATAACTATTGATCAGATAATCCTCCGATTCAATATCATAGACCTCCAGATGATACTGATCCGCCGCTCTTTTCTTTAAATCCAGAACAATATCGTCACCCTTATCATATTCATCGGGTGCAATTTCCTTGATCTGCGGCGTCTGAACCTCCTCCACCGGCTTGGCTGTCGGCTCCGGCTCTGTATTTTTCTCCGCCTTTGCCACCGGGATAATCCCAAACAGCTTATCCGATGTATCCTCCGTTTTCGGGGTATATTCCGGCAATTCCGCCGGGTCTACCTGTTCAATCTGACGCTTGGTGCGAATCCCCGATTTCGTAATAATCGTGGCATAAATCTTTTCATCATCGCCTACCGGTGTGCTGATTCCTGCCGCCGTATTCTTCTTCACGCTCTCGGTCAGAACCGGACTTTGCAGCTGCACCAGCTGCTTATACACTTCATAAATGTCGTAGCCCTTTGCCTGGGTATTATCGCTCTGCTTGCCAACCATATAGTCAACCGATTCCAGCCATGCCGTATCGGATAAATCCTGGTTGAAAACATAACTCTCCAGACCGCGCTTTACACGGAAAGCATTGATAATGTCGAGAAGCTCCCGACCTCTTGCCACATTCACCTCTGCTGCGGAATCCTGTCCCTCGAAACGCGGATTATACAGCACCGAATCAATTTTCCCGTTTTCGTCCTCCGTGAATTTCAAATTCGCACTGCCCGAATCACGGACAGCGGAATAATCCTCTCCGCTTTGAATCCCATTATAAGAAAAATTATTCGCATTGGTATAGAGGGCGCATACGCGATCTCCCTCAACGCCAACCATCACGAATTTTTTGTAATCTGTATTGTAGATATACCACTCAAATCCATAATCACTCTTATCAATCCGGTTCGGCTCTCCCAGATTCTCCAGAACCTTTTCCACATTCGAGCCGATCGTAATCGGTGTATCATTGACAGTGACCGTCACCTCCTGGATAAAATAATCATAGATTAAATCCACCAGAATCCGGCAGCTATCCCATGTCAGCGGTTTATTCGGCTCCGTACCATACTTACCCGATATGATTCCCTGACGAATCATGAATGCATAGGCAATTTTATTTTCCGCGTCGATATATGCGTTATCGTAGCAATCGTTTAGTATCTCATTGGCTTCTTCTTCAGAAATAGCATAGCTGCTATCATAGTTTATGATCGTCTTGTACAGGATCGTCATAACATCCTGCTTTCTGACCTCGGTCGCATTTACGGTTTCTTCGGCATCGTCCAGGTTCACATATCCCAATACGACCGACTTGAGCAAATACTCGTCCAAACCACGATTCAAAAGCTGTTCCGGAACAACAACCTCGGATTTATGTAGCTTTTCGTAAAGAGCAACTGCCTGATCCAATACGTCATTCCCTGAAAGCGCTGCACTGCTTCCCGCAGCCTGCGCGGCATTTGCTCCGCCGGAAGCCAACAGCGCAATCACGATCAGCGCGCCCAGCTTCGGCATAACCTTCTTGATATACAAGCTCATCCGTCCTTTCTAAAAAATGATAACCCTATTCTGAATTATACATGCTACCATTATAACAGATTTTTTTTTACTTGTCTATATCAAATTTATGAATTTTTTGTAACACTTTTAAAATCTGCTTGTATTTTTTACCCGAATCTGCCCTCATATTGATTTAATTCTTGACAGAACACGGAAAATGATATAAAATAAGAAGAAAAACCGGGCTATAAAAGTTCCCGGCGGAAGGAGTTCACAGGAACGATTATGTTTGATAAATTAGACGCACTTGAAGAACGATTTGCATTGGTTTCGGAGAAAATAAGTGATCCGGAGGTTATTGCCGATCAAGCCTCCTGGCGCAAATACTGCAAGGAGCACTCCGATCTGACGCCGATCGTCAACAAATATAAAGAGTACAAAACCGCCAAGCAGACGATTGCGGACGATAAGGAAATGTTAGAGGCAGGACAGGATAAGGAATTTGAGGAAATGATCAAGGCTGAAATGTCCGAGGCGGAGGACGCGCTTGAAAAAGCCGCCGAGGAATTGAAAATCCTGCTTCTCCCCAAAGACCCCAACGACGAAAAGAACGTTATTGTGGAAATCCGCGGCGGAACGGGCGGCGATGAAGCGGCGCTGTTTGCGGCTGATTTAATGCGGATGTACTCCATGTACGCGGAATCCAAGCGCTGGAAGATTGATATTTTAAACTCCAGTCCGACAGACATCGGCGGCTACAAGGAGGTCTGCTTCTCCATTGAAGGACAAGGCGCTTACAGCCGTCTGAAATTTGAAAGCGGTGTTCACCGCGTACAGCGTGTGCCGGAAACGGAATCCAGCGGAAGAATCCACACCTCCGCCGTAACCGTTGCAGTATTGCCGGAGGTCGAGGAGGTTGAGGTGGAAATCAATCCGAACGATCTGCGAATTGATGTATTCAGAGCCGGCGGCCCCGGCGGTCAGTGCGTTAATACGACCGACTCCGCCGTACGAATCACGCACCTGCCTACCGGAATTGTCGTTTCCTGCCAGGATGAAAAATCTCAGCACAAGAACAAGGATAAAGCAATGAAAATTCTGCGCTCCCGTATCTATGATGTCATGGAAGAACAGCGCAACAAGGAAATTGCCGATGAAAGAAAATCCCAGGTCGGTTCGGGCGACCGAAGCGAACGAATCCGAACCTATAACTTCCCCCAGGGACGTGTTACCGATCACAGAATTAATTTGACGCTCTATAAACTGGAACAGATTCTGGACGGCAATATGGACGAGATTATTGACGCGCTGATCACCGCCGATCAAGCGGCAAAACTCTCTCAGGCGGAATAATTCCGAAGCCTTAGAATTATAAAAATTTAATAAATTTCCGAAAAAGTGGAACAAAATATGCAGAATCTGCGTCTAATGTAATAGAATATTAATAGCAGATTCTGCATATTTGCTTTTATGGGAATGATTGTACATATAAAAATTCGAAATATCATCTGTTTTTCATTCCGGATAGGGCGGCAGGAATTCTCATATATTTTTCGGTCTATTCCGGCTCAGACATCCGCTACGTTGCGCGGAACTCGCCTCCATAGACCGAAAAACATATGAGAATTCATTCAAAAAACAGTAGTTTACAATAATCCCAATCACAAAAAAAGAAAGGATTTCAGCCAATGAAAACAAAGTTAATCACAGCGCTGGCGACAATGGCAATGCTTTTGCTTTGCGCTGCACCTGCCCTTGCGGCAAATGTCACACCGGTGGACATCCGTTTCACAAAGCATGGCGGCGGACAATTTCTGTACTGCAACAACCCTGAATTTATCAGTGAAAAAGATCTCTCAACAGACGAAAATCCCAATCCGGTCTATATGATGAAACAGGAGGGTCTAAAGCCGGGAAAATACTCGGTCTTTTTCTGTTTCTATAACTGGACGCCGTTTGATGTGGAGCCGGATATTGAGTTTGTTTCCGACAATGCCAAAATCACGGTCAATTCTGTCGGCTACTACATCCCCAAGGGCTGGGACTACTGGGATTGTCTTGGCGCATGGTCGGATTATTGGGGATTGAATATCCGAACGATTGATGGTTTAACGCAATATGTTCCCTATCAAAATCAAGACCTCCCCAAAACGTTTACATTGAAGAAATCCAACGAATGGATTCATAACTATATCTATAACTACAATTCCGTATCGCCGAAAGTTACATTTAATATGTTGGTGGATTTCACGATCGAAAGCGGTACGGCGGATGTGAATTTTGCAGCGCTCAAATCCTACGATGTTCTGGGCGATCGCTCCCATCATTCTGCAAAGGCAACGCAATCCCCGTATAAAAATGATACCGCCATCAAGGGCATCGAACGGGAATCCCTGCCGATTGTCGAAACGAATCTGAATGTTGAGGTCACTTCAAAAATGCATGACGGTACGGCGATTCCGGTACGGGTGTACAACCAGTATTTCCCTGCCGGCAACACCTATGATTATTGGATGACGAACATCAACCCCAATCGGGACGCGTATGCCTATAGCAAGGAATGCAGCACAGAATCGGATATGCTTTCCTTTGAGCTGAAGGATAAAAGCAAGTTGAGCTATTACGGCTCCGGCGTTGCCTATTCCAATCGGGACGATGTATGGCATTTTGATATTTACCACCACAACACAACCGCCTACGAAAACGGCTGTCCCTCAAAAAATTCCACCTCGCACGTCCCGAACGATAAGCTGCCGGAAAACCTGGATATTCAAAATCCGCCGAATCTGGATTACGAGTTTAATCTCGGCAATTTCGGCGTAACCACCCGATACCATTTGAATCTGAAAAACAGTGATACCCGAAAACGCAGCATCAACTACTACATTGACGCAAGCTTTTCTTCCTGTATCGTGGCGGTTCGGGATAAAAAAGGCAATCTGCTTAACCCCTATACGCTGTCCCAAACTCACGCTTTCGCACAGTCTAAGGGAATCAACTGGCAGAAAAAAACAGACTATATGTTTAGTACGATGCTTGAACCCGGCGAAACCAAAGCGCTGATTTTGGATGTCACGCTTCCGACCAACTGTTACGGCGGCATCGTCAACGGCTTGACGGCAGATTCCAAGCTGCTGTGCGAGCCGAAAGATATTATTGAATTTCCCGAAAAAACCGAAGTCTACCCCTATGATACGGAAACCTGGTTTGACGGATACCAAACCATGCGCTGGCAGGACGGAGAATTGTACATTTATAAGGATCAATGGAGCAAGGTATCACTCCCCGAAGAAACGAAAAAGCTGTTTGCCGGACGAACAAAGGATATTCGGCTCACCAAAACCTCTTCCGGTTACATCGCGCGCTTTGCCGGGTATGACCAATACGGCGGCAATATCGCGGACGATACCAATGAAAATAAGCTATATATTCTGGATAACAAATTCGCCTATGTCAAGACGATCCCCATGCCCTCCTACGTTTGGGAAAGCCTTTATGCGGATGGCATTACCTACGTCCGCACCGACAAAATCTACGAAAGCGCCAACGGCATTACCTTTACCGAAAGCACACGTTCCGAAATGCCGATTACCGATGGAAAAAGTATTCTGGAAAAGCGCGAGGACGGTTGGTACATCCGTTATAACGGCAAAAAGGAATTTGAGAAAATAAACTTTGCCTACCCAGAGGTGACGGAAATCCGTGCCGCAGATCATACCTATTATATGATCCGTTCGCTGAAAAATTACGATACCGACCCCGATACCGGCAATTTCCTGGCAGTTTCAACGGACGGCGTCAACTACCGCGACTTTTGGATGCCGAATTATCAGCTGCGTTTCATGCGCTTGGACGCGGTCGGTGATCGGCTATATGCCGTAGGCAGAACTGACGTGACGGAACGGAACCGTGCCGATTATGAGAGCGGCGTGATCTTAAAAACACCGAAAGGCTATCTTTCTCTGAACGGTACGCTTGAGAAATTCGATGCGGATACTTGTCTGGATTTGAATTACCTTGCCGAAGTCTTTGATATAACCGTTACGCGTGAAAATACACCGGAGGGCGAGGTGCGCGCAACTGCGGAGTATAACGGAAACACCGTAACGCTGATAACCGGAACCAACGTACTGTATCACGGCGATAAATCCCGTTTTGTCGGAACGGCACCCTATAAGGACGGGAACAGTATTTATGTCCCGTTCGGAGAATTTATGGAGGTTCTTGGCTTTGATGTAACCTATGACGAGAAAACCTCAACTGTGAATGTCACTGAAAAAACCGAATAAAAAGGGACAACGCTCCTTTCCCAAAAGCGGAACAAAACTCATATATACTGCATATACTGTGGTATATATGAGTTTTTTATATATCCTCGGTAAAAGGAAAGAGGTGAAAAATCATGCCGAATATGAATGATCTGCTGCGCAGCTTTAATCAGAATCAGCTTCGCGAAATCAACGATTTTCTCAACAGCTCTCAAGGGCGGAAAATTAAAAATAAAATCAATTCCTCCAATAAAAACGAACTGCTGCGCGAATTTCAAAAGCTGGATCCCAAGGTTGTCAACAGCCGTTTAAAAAGCTTGAGCAAACAGGATATTTTGAAGATTATCAATAATTTATAATAGAATAATCGGAGCGATGATTGTAAAAATTCAAGGTTTCCGGTATGGGGGCAGCAAGTGTTTTTGATTTTATGAAGGCGAGTTCCGCGCATCGTAGCGGATGTCTGAGCCGGAATAAAATTAAAAATACTTGCTGCCCCCACCAAGAGCCATAGCTTTGAACTCTCGAAAGAAGTATCATCTGTTTTTTGGTCTATGAAGGTGAGTTCCGCGCATCGTAGCGGATGTTTGAGCCGTAATAGAGCGAAAAACAGATGATACTTCCCCCATTTGGATCGTTGGTTTTTATAATCACCTGCTATCATCAAAGAAAAGGAGGAATGTGATATGGCAGACGCGATGGAAACGCTGAAAGGGATTCTCGGTGACGGAGCCGAGGATAAAATCAAAAATGTCATGGACTCGCTTTCCGCAGGCGGCGGCAACAGTGGCGGTTTGGATTCCGGAAGCTTAGACTATATTCTTCAAATGAAGGACTTAATCGGCAAGCTTTCCACCAGTCATAATGACCCGCGTTCCAACCTGCTGATGTCCTTAAGACCGTACATGCGTACCAGCAGGCAAAGCTCCATTGACAGCGCGGTAAAGCTGCTGAATCTGAGCAAGCTTGCAATGCTGTTTAAATAACAGCGCCCACTCAAAATTTCAATTCCAGCGGAGGTGGCGGATATGTATAAATCTTATAGCTATCACAATATGCCGAAGGCAATCACAGAAAAGCCCAAGCCGCCTCCGGCTGTGCCGGCACCGCCGCCGGAAAAGCCTAAAAAGCCGGAAAATTCCGGCGGTCTTTTCGGCGGTATCGAAACAGATGACATTATCCTAATCATTGTTGCCGCGGCATTGCTGCTGGACGACTGCGATGATAAGCTGCTGCTTGCGGCGCTGGCATTCATCTTTTTCGCGGATTTCTTCTGATAAAATCATTCTGCACCAGAGATTTTTATTGACAAAATTTATTTTTACGGATATAATGGAGTCAATAAGAATGAGATGAGGTTGGATTGTGAGAAACGTATTCATAACCGGCGGAAGCCGCGGAATCGGAAAAGCCTGCGTCGAAAAATTCACTGCTTTGGGCGATCGGGTTTTCTTTACTTATAAAAACAGCGCAGAGGCTGCGGCAGAGCTTTGCCGCAAAACCGGCGCGATCATGCTGAAAGCCGGCGAACCGAAGCTTTTAAAAGAACAAATTGAAAGCTATGGCACGTTAGATGTTTTAATTAATAATGCCGGAATCGCACAGCAAAAGCTGTTCCAGAGTATCACCGATGAGGACTGGGATCAGATGTTTTCGGTCAATATCCGTGATATGTTTCGGATCACACGCGAATTTTACGGCGATTTTATTCAAAAGAAAAGCGGAAAAATCGTGAATATCGCGTCAATGTGGGGGATCTCCGGCGCCAGCTGCGAGGTTCATTACAGCGCATCCAAAGCGGCGGTAATCGGGTTTACACGCGCACTGGCAAAGGAGGCGGGACTTTCCGGCGTTTACGTCAACTGCATTGCCCCCGGCGTGATTGACACGGACATGAACAGCGGCTTGGACGCACAAACCAAAGCGGAGCTGGCAGAGGAAACGCCCCTGGGCAGACTCGGCACCGCGGAGGAGGTTGCGGAGCTGGCGGCATTTTTATGTTCTGAAAAAGCGTCCTTTATCACCGGGCAGGTCATTACATGCGACGGTGGATTTTTGGGGATTTGAAAAAATAATGCTTGTAAATGATGATGAAGTATGATATAATATTAATTTGTGAGTAAGTCAGACAATCGCGCCCGTTTTGGGTGAGGAAAGTCCGGGCTCCATAGAGCAGGGATGCCGGCTAACGGCCGGTGAAGGCGACTTCAAGGATAGTGCAACAGAAAATAAATGCCCGTATTCGTACGCGGCGATTGTGGAAATGTGAGGTAAGAGCTCACAGGGAAGATGGCAACTGAATTCCCGTGTAAACCCCATCCGGAGCAACTTTGAGAACGATAAGCTATGCTCGGCGTGTTCTCTTGCAAGGCTTGAGTCTGCCGGTAACGGCAGAACCAGATAGATGATTGTCCGATACAGAACCCGGCTTACAGACTTGCTCACTTTTTTATTGCAAAGAAAAACATATGCCAAGCGCGAATCTTTCCGATTCGGCTCGGCATATGTTTTTTTATTCGGTGAGCCACTTGCTTTCCGGAATTTCTTCGATGTTGGTGATCGGTTTCATGGAATAAACACTGTCCCATACCATGATTTTTATGGTGTCCATATCACCCATAAGCGCAAATGTTTCTGGGCTTTTGCTATATGTACGCTTCTCAATACCAATCAGCTTTCCCTCTTTATAACATGCAGCCAGAATATCTGGATTTCCATCAATATATTTTAGCTCTATATTGCATAGTTTATAGCTACCATAATCCGATACGCTTGTTTGTGTATAAGGGATAATTTTCCATACCGCATACAATGTAATGTCCGAACTGGCAGTATAAAAGCCGCCGGAAACATATTCCGGTTCGGTTGCATCCTTTGAGCTTGCCCAACCGAGAAATCTATAACCCTCACGAGTGGGTATGAGGTCTGTTATGGGAGCAGTTTGTCCGCAATTATATGTTTGTGCTGCAATATTACCATTTCCTCCGTTTAAATTATAAGAGACTGTATAGATTGTGCGCTCCCATTGAGCATATAAAGTTAAATCCGCATTTTCGGAATAAGTGTCACCGGGTTGATATGATTTTCCCATCCCATCTGCTTTTGTATTCCAATTTTTAAATTTATAGCCGGATCGTGTAGGCTTTACAGTTGTTAAATTAAGATTATTTCCCTGCGTTTTTGTTTGACTACCCGGCGCATTAATTCCCCCATTAGAATTAAATGTTATTTTATAACTTTGTAATTTCACTTCGCATATAAAACCTGCTTGATAACCTAACGCCAAATCATTCCATTTCCCTTGTTTTGTAATAGCCAGATAATCTTCTTCATTTTTATTGTTCGGCTCCCCGGATTCCCAATTTGTATACAACCATGTTTCCCCCGTCACCCATTTCCAATCACCTTCTTTTTCTTTATCACTGGCGCCTATGAAATAATATGTATTTTCATGACGTGCTGCTTCATTTTCCAATAGTTTATTTTCAGATTCTGATGTAATGGTTGCAAGATGACCGCCTATCAGTTCACAATATTGTTTTAATTCATCCCAATTCAAACTATACGGATTTTCAAAAAACATATATCTGCTAACATTGTTTTGTACCTCACTTATAGGTGAATACCCTTTGCTATTTACTAAGACAAGCTGCCCAATACAAGTATTGTTTCCACATTCATCATAAGCATAGATATGGGTTTTATAAATACCGCTCTCATTGTTGTGATCGGAAATATTTACTCTAAAGATAACAGTATTATTTTTTATTGTACCTGAACATTTTGTACAAACATTCCATTCACTGCATAAATCGTCTTGAGAATTATATGCTGTCCACGTGGGAAATTGTACCCTATCCAACTTTTTATTATCCGTCACCTCACACTGTATCGTATATCCAAGGCTATCCTTTTGAGTAACTTTAACATTTTTAATAACCGGCGGCTCTGTATCTCGATAAACATTTATAGTAATGCTGGATGATGATGTATTTCCAGCTGAATCATATGCATAAATATGTGTATAATATATTCCCTCTTCATTATTATGATCCGCCATTTTTACGCAAAATGTGTAATAATTCCCATTCCGTGTGCCTTTTGACTTACTATTTTCTGTAGCCCATTGACTATCCAAATCATCCTGATCATTGTTAGCTGTCCATGTAGGGAATAAAACCTTTGCAACACCAGTATTATCTATGACCTTACAAGATACAATATATCCATCTGAAGTTCTCTTATATGTTACATCGCTAATTTGAGGACTTTCTGTATCTTTTTCTCCCACTCCATCCAAAGTTCTTACCCAATTATCTTTCTGAGTTTCTATATACCCATACCCATTTCGTTTGGTATTTGCGGTTTCCCAGATTCGCTGTGAAATCCAACTGCTGATTTGTGACTTCGTTGTACTTCTCCATGCAACTTTATTTGTTCCTCCAGCTCCATTACAATCCACAAAATACACGGTGTTACCGGATATATTTGTTACAACAATTGAATGATCCCAGTATGAAGAACGATAGCGAACATGATCCCCTACGCATAAATTATCCACATTTCCATGCACATAAAATTGACGGCAATCTTCATTAAACAATCTGTAACACACCTCAACCGCAAATCCCATACACTGTGTTGCATTATGATAATTTCCGTAATTTGTATCTCCATCTCGAAAACCCACTGTATTTCTAAGTGTATCCAATTTTTGTTTCATTTCCTCAGCAGAAATGGCGGATGCCTGTGCTTGCTTTCCAATTATGCCCGGTATATAAAACACACACATAGCAATAAGAAATAATCCTATCAATTTCTTTTTCATTTTCTATCCCTCCGTAAAATTAAAAAATGCGCCAATCCGAAGACTGACGCATAAAAAAATGCAAGCTCCGAATTGTCGCCAAACATATTCCAATATCTACACAACAGCACGCGTAAATAAGAGTCCGCATTTTTTTACAGAAGCAAAAAACACGCACTGCAATGTGCAACATATTTAATTGGAATATATTTGGCATTTTCATCATATCATAAAATTTTCACTTTGTAAATACTTTTTGGGAAAATTCATAAAACAAAATTTCATCTCGGAACATAAAAAAGAAGCTGCAAAAAGCATTGGGATAGGGGCGATGTGCGTATCGCCCCTATGTGCTCTTACAGCTCCTCAATATTAATTCAATTTTTCAAGAATCCGTATAAATACCGCTGCCGCCTGCGCTCTGGTGGTGTTTGCCGCCGGAGCAAAGCTGCCGTCTGTATTTCCGGACATAATTTCTTTTTCAGCCGCCCAAATCACAGCGTCTTTCGCCCAATCGGAAACAGAGCTGTTATCGGTATAGCTGAGTTCACCGCTGATTGCCGTATCATGCCCCTTAAACTGTGCATAACGGAAAGCAATCGCCGCCATCTGCTCACGCGTGATATGCGCGTTCGGCGCAAATTCCGTATCGGAAATTCCTTTCACGATTCCGTTCTCCGCCGCCCATGCAACAGCGTTTTCATAATAACTGCCGCTTTCAATATCGCTGAATCCGACAGCCGCCGCCTGCGGCTCTTTCTCGATTCGATAAAGCACCGTCACAAACATGGCGCGCGTAATATCTTCATCCGGTGCAAACAGCGTATCGGTGGTTCCTTTCATCAAGCCGTTCTCGTTCGCATATTTTACCGACGAATAGAACCAATCACTTTCATGCACATCCGTAAACGGATTTTTCCATGCACCCGGCTCGGTCGGTGTCGGGGTTGGCGTTGGCATCACTGCGTTCTCCGTCCACTTCGCATAAAGCGTCATTGATTTTGTAACGCGGCTCGCAAAATCATACTCTGTTGTTCCCTCCGCATCGGTAAACCATCCGGCAAAGGTATATCCCTCTTTCGTCGGATTCTCCGGCTTCGTTACGGTATCGTTTCTGGAAACCGACTGCCGCTTTACAAGGCTGCCGCCGTTCACTTCAAACGTTACGATATAACTCGGCGTACCTCCGCCGCCACCGCCGCCTCCGGATGAGGTGCGTGCTACCGTTACGGAAAGCTCTGCCTTGATCGGTGCATAATTGGGATCAAGCGGTGTAAAGACTGCCGTTTCCGTAAAGGTTCCGGTTTCCGTCATATCGCGGTCGTTCTCCCAATTCCATACGCCCTCAAGCTCGGTATCATTGATTCCCTTAACAACACCGCCTGAAATTGCCGACGTTGACAGCTTGCTGCCCGGCGTGATTTTTGCAGCGGTCGGTGCGGTTGCAATGGTCGGAGTTGCCGGCAGAACAGTAATCGTAATATCCGCGGTTACTGTATTGTAATTCACTGTATCGCTCGGTGTAAAGCGTGCCTTAAAGACATGCTGCCCGATGTCGCCGACAACCGTATTCGGCTCAACCCATGACCATGCTCCGTTTTCCGCAGTCGGGAATGTCACCTCGGACAATGTCTGCCCATAGGCCGCTGTCAGATCTGTCGGAATGGTATAGCTCGGATTTTCCGGCATAAAGGTATCGCTGCCGCCCAAAACCGCATAAGCGCTTTGATTATCCAATGACACGCTCAGCACGCCATTGATATTCTGATCCGTTGTGAGAACGCCGTTTTCATCAATTTCCGCCTTTCCGGAAACCGCCGTAATATTCCAGTCAACGCGATTTGCCGCGGCGCTGTCCTCATTCAGCGTAATGCTCTTTCCACCGGTTTTAACCTTCAGCGAAAGCTGCCCTGTGCTGCCTGCGGCAAGCTTTTTATTCGTATATTCTTCGCCGTTAATGTACAACGCCAATGTGCTGTCGGGGTTGCCGAGCGCACGATTGGTTAATTGCAGGGTAACGGGCGCAGTCTGATTGCCAACCGCATCAGCAGCGTAAACAGTCAGTTTCTGATATGCCATCAGAGAATCCGGCGTTACCGTTGTTTCAAATTCACCGTTTTCTCCGACTGTCACCTGCTGCGGCGCTTGTGTTCCGATGCCAATCCATACCGTTGCCCCCGGATCGCTCAGACCCTTGACCGTTACGGAGCTGTCGAAAAATCCGCCGTTGTCGGGACTGCTGATCTGCAATCTCGGCGGAAGTGTATCCACCGTGAACAGATACTGCGCCACAACGCCGTCCTGTGTTTCATTCTCTCCTTTAAAGGTCAGCTTATGCGTTCCCTCTGCCACTCCGGTTAGGGAAATGACAGACGATGTAGTTTTATCGGCAATCGTTCCGCTCTGCTCGCCATTATCCAGGCTCCATGTTCCCGAAACTGCCATATCCGCTGTCAAGCTTACCGAAACATTTCCGTTTTTAACGGTGTCGGTGTCATTCACTTGAACGGAATCCTCCGCTTTCAGAACAACATTCGCCTTTTTCGGCTCGGTCATTGCAATCGGTGCACTCAGCGTTTCTGCTGAAGCAATGTCGGGATTTTTATAACCGCGCACTCCCACAACATATTGCTTGCCGCCGAACAATCCCAGCTGCTGCGACTCGGTGGTGCAGTCCTTGAGCTGTTCTTCGGTCAGAAGATTGGCATTGACAATATTGCCGTTACTGTCCTTTGCCACGGTCTGCGTATACTGACCGCCTACCGTGATTTCACTCGGCAGCATTCCGTCCGTATTTTTTGCAATATCTAAATCATGGAATACCGTCAACTGATTCTTGCCGTTTTCAACCTCATAGATATTGATCTTATAGCCGTCGTACTTTGCCGAATCCAGACCGCTTAAATCCAGACTGTAATCTCCGCCGAGCCGAACCGTAAACTGCGGCGCTTCCGGCTGATTCGGGTTCGTATAGGTCAGCTTGGTATCAGCGTCTACGATCGGATTCGCACTTTCATCACTTGTCGTTCCTACGGCACGAATCGTATATTCGCCGCTCGGCATATTTTCCGGAATGGAAATTGCCGCGGTCTTTTTTTGGATGTCTGCATTCTGATCCGTTTTATACAGCGGATACAACACGTTATCCGCGCTCACCGCATAAACCGCCAGACTGCTGAATTTCTCCAGGCTCGTTCCGTCCCAGGTCAGCGTATTGTTTTCCGCTTGGATTCGATCCAATGTCGGCAGCTTGGAAAGGGCATATAATGTCAGTCCCGAAGCGGTCGTTGTCTTGACGGAAATGTTTTTGTTAAACTGTGCCGGATCGGTTACGGTGATGGTCGCCGTTGCCTTGCCGGTTGTTTCATCCCATTGAACCATCGCATTGGCATTGGCATTTTGCGCGTCATCTGCCGGTTTGGTATTATCCGTCCAGATTAACGGATAACCGTCCATAACAATGGCTTTTGCATAGGTATCCGCCATTAATTGGCTCGGCGCGTCAAACGTAATCGTCAGCACACCGTTTTCATTATTATACGATCCGAAATTTACTGTATGCAACTTCTTATCCGCCTGTGAGGATACGCTTGCGTTGGTCACTCCAAACAATGCGATTCCCTCGTTCGACGCTAAGGTATGGATGTTGTTGGTAAAGCTCATGTACAGTGTGCGATCGTTCTCACTATCGTGATAAATCGGGATGGACTGTAATTCTATGGTTGCCTCCGGTGCGTCATACTTTCCGAATGCAAAGTCCACATCGCCGCCCCAGTAATAGGTGACACCGGCATCTATCTTTAACACATGCAGCGCACCCCATATTTTTTCCGCATTGACGCCCAAATCGGCAGAACCGATATTCGTACCGCCAAACAGCGGAATCTTTTTGGGGATGGATACGCTTGCGCTTGCAAAGCCCTCCCAGAAGTAATTATTTTTCAGCTGATCTTTTTCTACAACGATACTGCCCTGACCCTCAATAATATCGAGAATCTCTAAGTAAATACTTGCCGCAAACCGCAATTCGGGATACCATTGGCACTCGACTCCGGCATAATTCAGCAGGGTAATATTCGCAATTTCCACATCCGATAAGCCGATGCTCAACGCCCGTGGACTGATGCTGACATCGCCCCTTGCGGAAAGCACATCAAACAGCGCAAATGATCCGCTTAACAGCAATGTGATGGGCGGTACGGAGGAGCTTGGATAAATCGTTTCATAAAGATTATCAATTCCGCCGCCGGCACCCTTAATCCAGAAGATTCCGAATCCGTCTACATTAATACCCGGAGTAAATCCGCCGGCATAGAAATAGAATTTATCGGGAATCGGGATTCCGTTATGGCTTCTCAACCGAAGCGCCGCCTCCATCTCAAACGCCATCATGTCGGTGCTGCCCTCAACGCCGATCGTATACTCTTGATTCATCACCTTTAAATTTAGCGTACCCTCAATACTCGGCAATCCGTCGGCATAGGAGGGTAAACCGATTTCGACTGAGGTATTAAAGCCAATAAAGCCGCCGCCGAACAGAATGTCATGAATATACAGGCTTAAGCTGCCGCTCTCGGCTTCTTCCCATGCCTCCTGGTCGTTTGCATACCGCTCCTGAACATCACGCAGCTGATCCGGCGTATAGTTGCTTTTTGCCAGCTTTAACTGCACCGCCTCCATCGCGGAGGTTTCTCTTTCGCTCCATTTATAATTGGACGGAAGCAGAAAATCCGGTGAAAGCTGTGCGCCGAACGCAATAATTCTCTTTTTCGGCGTACTCGGCGTTACCGGGCCATCCTGGAGTGCCATTTGCCCGAACTGGCAATACCGAAATTCCATAATCATTCCGGCAATCGTCTGCGCCGTACTTGCCGCACCGGGCCACATCAGCGTAATGCCGTTGGTATTGGCAACGCTGTTTTCCACATCATTGGTCGGCTCGCCCGATTCGTCATATTGCAGCAGCGTGGATTCCGAACCGTTCTCAAATGAGGAAATCGCACAAACACCGCTCCATACCTTCGTACGCGCACCGGTTGTATACACCTCACCGTCAATATCCACATCAATCGTCTGTTCATCCGTATCGGGATTCTCTACCGAAATCGTCACCGTTCCCTTTTCCACATCCAGACAATCGCTGATATTAATTGTACTTTTCGCCTTATGGTCTACGGTTTCCAGCGAAACCGCTTCTGCCTCAATCAGCTTTCCCTGATCATATTTTAAGGTGAAATCACCGCGAAATTCCAGTAAAACAACATTCTGCGCGTCTTGAACCTTGCTCTTATAATCCTCCTCATTCCGATATGCCTTTAACGCATACCGGTCACTTCCGGCATGTTCAATCGTGACCACACCGTAAGAACCGCCCTGATAGGCAATATCGTCACTGACAAGAAAACGCAGAGTCTCGGAGGTAATATCCTTTTTTGCCGGATCCTTCATATCAAACACAACCTGATAGGTTCCGGTATCCATCGACTGATCCAGTACCAAATCCGCCGTATTATTCTCGGTATCGAGAATGAAGTTCTCGGAATTGACCATCAGCGACTGACTGCCGTTTGCCGGCTGAAGCTTCACGTCATATTCCGCCTTATTCTTGAGCAGATTGAAATTCTGACCGGCAAGGTAAAGGTGCCGTGTTCCGCTGTTATAGATAATTTCCGGCGTTGCGCTCAAAAACGAAACGCGATCTCCGGCTGCACCCGGACAGAGCAGGTAGATGCTGCGCGAACCCAGTACATTTTCAGAAAGCAGCTTTCCGTCCGTTCCGCTGACATCAAAGCAGCGAAGCTCAATCTTGCGGTAATCCGTTGCATTGAGCGGCTCTGCATTGAGCTTAAATACCACCTGTCTTTCCTCTCCGGGATTAAAGTCTACAATATTGACAAAATACGGATCGGAATAGCTTGCCGTCGGATCTAACTTTCCCGATAGGTCATACGGCGTGATGCCCTCCTGCGGATAAACCGCAACGGCAACCTGCTTCATTTCGTCCTCGGAAATGTTTTTAATCTGTGCCGAAACCGTAAAATCGCCGTTCACACCGCCGCTGATTTGGGAGGTGTATGCGTCCTTTTCCGCTGTCAGCTGCATCGCCTCCAGCTCCGCTGAAAAGTTCACGCTGACCTTATTTTCATTATTGACGGAGGCATTGGAATAAACGCCGTAATTTGTGGAAATGGTATTTGCCGTTCCGTCCGCCGCCACACTGCCCATATCAAAATACAGGGCATACGCGCTGTCCGCCGTCAGATATTTTTCATTATATGGATTCGTAAATGTCAGTGACGGATCGGGCGTAAAATCAAATGCGGTCGCCGCCAAATTATTCCAATGTCCGAATGCCAGCTGATATGGCTTGACAATTTTATTATCCACCGAAGCATTCACCGTATATGCCGTAACCGACGGTGATTTTGCGTCATCATAACCGAACAGCACATTGTTATACGCCGTTCCGTCTGAGTTATCAATCAGCGCCTCCTGCCGAACCTGCTGATAGGTACTGTCCGTCTTGGTCAATTCATAAACCGCGTAGTCCTGATACCCCAGTGCTGTATCCAGCATAATTCTTGCCTTTACATTATCCGCCGCACGACCGTCCGCGCTTTGGACTCCGTAGGAAACCGACACCATTCCGTGAAGCGGTGAAGCGGTATTGGCAAGCGTAATGCTCTGCGTAAAGGTCATACCGTCCGCACTCCATTTCGCCGTAATGGTATCATCCTTCTTCTCCAGCGTAACACCGCTGCTGTCTTTTCCCAGAAAGCCATACTTTCTGCCGAAAATATAATCCTTCACCTCGCTGCCGCGCGTCACGCGGAACGTGGTATAGGAGGTATCGTAATTTTCGTCCGGGAAAAGCAGAAATTTATTATTGTCTGATTTATTGAGTTTATCTCCCTTGACGGTATCAATCAGAAAACCGCCGTTCTTCGAGGAAACCTTGACGGCAATATAGCCGTCATTCAGTTCCTCGTATTCTGCTCCGCCGTCGGCAAATGCCTGTATCGGCAGCAGACACGAGAGCATGGCAACCGCCACCGCCCCCGATATCCATCTTTTTAATTTTTGCAGCATACTAATCTCCATTCCGCCGCCGGTCCTATCCGCGGCATAAACCTATTGAATATACAGTACAAACCGATAACTGTCATGACCCTGCGTTTGAACGCAGAATGTATAATAACCCGGCTTTTTCGGTGTGAAGCTCATCGGCTCCGCATCTTCGCGATTGTTCACTAATGCGGTTGTGCCGATCTTCATCTGCCCGACCGTCTTGATTCCGTTTTTCCAGGTCACGCTATACGGCTCACCGCCGCTTTCCACAACAATACTCTGTTCGCCTGCCTTGCCGATTACTACCATATCCCGATAAATTGGATTTCCGTTCACAGTAACCCGCAATTCCGTATCACCGTAAAAATGAATAGACGCATATTTTACCGCTTGATTGCCTGCCTCGTCCTTTGCGGTATATTGCACGGCAACCGTCCCCGGCGCTGCCGGCTTGGTATATTGAATATCCAGTGAAATTTTATCGGAAGCCGTTTCGTTATCGTGTACCTCCGCATTTGCCTTTAACAGCGATAAAATTTCTGCGTCGCTCAGACTCAGCTGAACATCCAATGTCCCCTTTTTCAAGCTGATTTTCGGCGCCTGCTTATCAAGCGGAGTGATCTGCATGAACTGATACCGCTTTTCATTGCCGTATCCATCCACTGCGCGAAGCATCGGATACAGACCTGCCTGATCTTCCTTGACCGCAAGCGCAGTCCATGTGCCGCTCGTCACAGCCGTACCCGAAAGATCGCTGTTCCACATCACCGAACAATCCCGATTTGACCGAACATAAACCGAATCACCGATTTTAATATTCCCGAGCTGCTCCGGCGTACTTTGGCTGTTCGCTCCATCACTTGCCATGCTGAATGATAACAGCAGCGGATCAAATACCAGCTGATCTACCGTAATCGTCTTTTCCGTCAAATTCCCGGCAAGATCCGAGAAATGATAGGTATATTCCCCATTTTGGTTCACTTCTCTGGTGAATGTCGTTCCCTGCTTTCCTGCTTCACGGAAGATAACCTCCTCGTCAGCCTCCAGGGTTACGGTTGCTTTCTTATGATTCGGCGATACGGTAATCTTTTCCGTAATCTCCGGCATCGTCTTGTCGATATTCTCAACCGCATTCAGCGCCACTGTCGTTGTCTGACCGTTTATCGCGGTACAGATCATCGTCAAAGACGGTATATTTTGGCTGTAGGATACGGTTACTTGATTATCAAGCTTATAAATTTCGGGTGCATTGCCCGCAGCATTTTCCCATCGAGCGTCCTTAATCGCCTTATCAAAGCGAATCTGCACCGTAACATTGCGGTTGGTTTTCAAGCTGTTCGCATTTTCCGACCAGTTTTCCGATAATACCCTTGCCGGCGCTTTATCAATTTCCGTAACGGATGTACTCAGCTGACCGCTTTCATCCTGCCCCTTATAGGTGTAGCTATAATGAACAATCACATCCTCATTACCTATGCACTCAACATAATAGAAACCTTGATAGCTGCCGTCACCCGTTTCCAGCTTTGCGCCCTCATCGGTGATTTTCAGATTCTCCAGCTGACCGTCAGCCGGCGGTACTAAGTAAACCTTGACCTTTTGCAGATCGTTTGACGCTACCTTCTCCAGATGCGGAACCGGTGCGTCGCCGATATTTTCAACATGCATCGGAATGACCTTTGCATTTCCGCAGCTGTCCACCGCAAACAGGGTGAACTGCACATTCTTTGTAATGTCAACTGTTCTTCCATTGACGCGAACCCCATCAATCACATCACTCTGCGCGTCATATGACGGCACTGCTGCGCTCAATCCCTGCTTTGCGATCAGCTTTACCGCACTGTGATCTGAAATATTCACGTTCAAACGATACTGCGTTGACCAACCCATCTTCTGCATAAAGGTATTGCTGTCGGCAACAACCTCATATCCCTCATATTCCGGCAATGCGGCATTGGTATATTCCGTTGTTTCGTCATATAGCTTCAGCATCAGATTCTTGCTCTTTGCAATTCCGTTCCGTACCACATAGCCGACAATTCCCACACTCGGTGCAACGGTATCCTGCCACTCCTCCGGCGAGGGAATCGGCTTGACCGTAACCGGGAGCACTGCCGTAAAGTCCGCGCCCCGATCTCCATGCTGATTTTCATAGCCGCTGAATGTAAATTCCGTTTCTCCGTCCGGATAGAACGTATGCTCCGGCACTTCTCCGGTTGCGGAATCCCGTAAAGTGGAACCGTTCTCATCCACCAAGGTCGCCGTAACGCTTCCGTATACGCAGCCGTCCTCAACCTCATTCTCGGAATAATCCCAGACCACTTTCGGCACAATCGGCTTAATCTCATTATTGCCGATATACATCGTGCGGCTCTTTTCGCCCGTACCGTCATTCCAGCTCATAATCAAATCGGTTGGCTGTGCTACGGTTGCCGTAACGTTCTTTGTTCCGCTGCCTTGAATGTCAGCAAAATGATTTCCCTCTTTTTCCGTAACGGTAATATTATAGTCCGCCGTCATGGTAACGGTGACATTTCCTCTCGTCTGATAGATCGGCGAAACCGTAACCTGCGGGCCATCCTCCCATACGTCCACCGAAACCGGCACCGTATGCTTTTTGCCAAAGAAATCCGTTACCTCAATATCATAGGTTCCGTTGGAGAAAATCGGGAAATATCGAACAATATCGTTCAGATAGTCATCATCGCCCTGCACCCAGACATCGCCGTTAAAATCAATTCTCGTTCCGCGGTTATAGTCGTCAGCCCACATCCGAACCGTCGGCTCAACATAAGTCAATCCATTTAGGTTTGTTCCATCCTCAAACGTTTGCGACACTACATCGCCATGAACGCCATGCCGTGTTACCGTCAGCTTTTTGAGGAATACTTCCCCTGTTTTTTCCGAATCCCACGGCTTGGTAAACTTGAGCAGCAGCGTATTCTCCGAAACAAATACCCCCATATATCCGGATTCATTCGGAATCGGCGGATCCTGCATCGGGAGTGTTTCGCCATCGTCGACGCAAATGGTCGATTGGCTCACATCCACATTCTCCCCGTTCATCTGATAAATATAACTTCCGAAATTGCTGCTGTTCAGACCGCACGTTGACGGAACAACTGCCTCGCTTTCGAACACATATTTCTCGCCGTCCCTGAACTGGGGAACAATCGTGGCTACATTTCCGTATTCATCCACCGCAATAAGTGCTTCTGCAGCGTATCTCTTTTCATCAACGCCCGGATCGGTATAGCTTTGATATTTGAGCAAGGAATCCCCCTGCATATGTACCGGCTCATCCACTTCAATTTTCTTGAAAGCAAAGCTTGCATAATTATTATCCTTGCCCTTATAGGCATGGTACAAGGTCACCTCTCCGTTTTCCGAAAAAACATTCGTAATGGCTGCATCTGCCGACAGAATCCGCATCGTGCCCCCCGTTTCCTCAACATTCTGCGAAGGCTCAACCGTCATCTTCATCGCAATCTGCGGAACACTTTCCACCGCATTCACCGTAAACTCATAAATCGGCGAAACATTGCCGTTTTCAAGCTTCACCTGATAGCAAATGGTATTCATGCCGCGTGCAAGCTGCAAATCTCCGGTTGCCGCCGTACCGTCCAGCGAATCCACGATATTGCTATTATAAACCCGATACTCCCGGCTGTCGGAGGTTGCTTTAAATTCCAGTTCTTCTCCGCCCGTACAAGCCTTATTCCAAAGCCGTAAGCCTGAAATTAAGCCCAGCTTCTCGCCGTATAAGGTTCGCTTTTCCGATTTACCGGTCAGCGTAAAGGCGGTATAGAACATTCCGGACTGCTCTAAGGCATACGCTTCCTCCGTATTTCTGTCCGTTTCTGCCCATTGCGCCGCTCCGATATTGATGGTTGTAAACGGCGTTTCACTCTCCTTTGTGATAAAACCAATCAGATCACCGCTCGGATTAATCGGGCTGAACCTATGATCCGGAAGAATTTCATATTTTGTAATTCCCGAATCTTTTGACGGCTTAATATTATCCAATACCACCGCCGTATCATAACGGAATTCCTGCGGCGTATCGTTGCCGATCTGATACAGATAAACCGAAATAGTATATGCGTCCGTATCTAACAGATTTCCGTCCATATCCCGTTCCGGCATCGCAAAGGTCTGATTTGCATTTCGGCTGAGTGCCGCACGGTAAACCTCCCGATTCTCGAAATTACGAATCAAGAGATAGGACTTTTCAAAATCAATATTCTTGATTCCCCAATCCGGTTTTAAGGCATTGCTTAGCGAGAAATCCAGACGAATATCCGTCATCGTCTGCTGTCGGGTAATATGCCCGTTTCTCACCTCCGGTTGATTTCCGTCCGCATCTTTGAATGATTTGGCAAACGTAACCTGGTGCGAATTTTCTCTTGCCGGTGCATACAGAACGTCAAAATTGCCCTCCTCCTGATAGGATACCGACTGTTCGGAATCCGATGGAATGACAGTTGCATCCGCAACCGGGGTCAAATCCGCAAATGCGCTTTCAAACTTCACGCGAACAACGCCGTAATAGCTTTCAAGCACCGTTTTGTCCGTTACCTCCTCTACGGTTGAAAAGGCAGTTTGATCTTGATTATATGTAAGCTGATACCATGTTCCTTCAAAATTGAACAGATTTTCACGGTCTGCCGTATTGCTGTAAACTCTTGCATAATATTGATCCCCCATCGCAAGAATTACACGCGTATCGGCATATGCTTTCCCCTCCGGATTCTCCGGTGCCGAAACCTGAATCTCCGGCAATGTATTCAATTGTGATAAGTCACTGACAACCGTATACTTTGCTTTTGCCTTTGTTAAATCAGCCGTCGCCGCATATC
>CAUGRT010000027.1 GCA_959602045.1 uncultured Clostridia bacterium
CTATTCCGGCTCAGACATCCGCTACGCTGCGCGGAGTAGAACTCGCCTCCATAGAATGAAAAACACATGCTAAGTCATTGAGAAGAGGGGATTCTTCTTTCATTTATAAAATAAATTCAATTGCTTGATTCATGACTTGAATTTCAGCCTTTTTATAAGCGCCCCCGTATTCTCCGTCCAGTGTCCATTTGATTTCTTCGTCAAAATCAATTTCAAATTCAGAGGATCGGATGAGCTTGAATTTTTCTGTGTCCTCCTCGCCTTTCAGGACTGCCCAGAAAATTTCCTGTGCCTGAAGCAGCGTTACCGGCATTTTGATTAAGACCATTTCAAACAATCCGTCATCCAGCTCGACTTGATATTTCCCGTCAAAGCTGATTCCCGCCATACTGGTGGAATTTAAGATACAGCCTACGCAAAAATAATCGTCAATTTCGGTTTCATCGCCGCGCACGCGAACGTGAATGGACTCAAGATTAGGCAGCCGTTTGATTCCCTCGACCACATATGCCGCTTGACCGAGAACATTTTTCACACCCTGCGGTGTATCGTAGGAAACGTCCGTAAATGCGCCGAATGCCGCAACATAGTTAAATGCCTGACCGTTGAGCATGCCGACATCTCCCGGTGTCGGAGCTCCGTTTACAATCTTCTCCGCCGCCTTAACCGGATCTTTCGGAATTCCGCGGCTTGAAGCAAAATCATTCGTTGTTCCGGAGGGAATATAGCCGATCGGCTTGCGCTGCTCCGGAGGATATTCCATGATTCCGCGCACCGCTTCGTTTAAGGTTCCGTCACCACCGGATACGACAATCGCATCGTATTGGGACGCTGTCATTTGAATCGTGCGAAACGCGTCATTCTTTTCCTGCGTAGGATGGACGGTGACGTCATAACCGCCTTTTGTAAATATTTCGATGATTTCATATAAACTGTTCTTTAGCTGACCCTTACCGGAGCAAGGGTTAAATATAAAAAGCATTTTCCGATTCATGATACCGTTCTCCTTTTCCCATAAAAATCCCGGTTCGGCGATATAGTAATATTATACAGTGAAATCGCGTATTAGTCAAGAAATTTAAAAAATTTCTATTGATATTATCTCTCTTTTCATGTATAATATAAAATAGAAGACGGTAAAAGTCCGTAAATTTAAGATAAAGTCAAAATCCGGCAGCCTGTGCCGGGTAAAGGAGAACGTATGAAAATCATTAAAAATAGAAGTTTTTACAAAAATATACTTTTGATAACAGTGCCGATTGCGCTGCAAAATCTGATTACTCTCGCCACGAGTATGATGGACTCGCTCATGTTGGGGCGCGCCGAAGATACAGGATTGTTTCTGAGCGCTTCCTCGTTGGCGAATCAGCCTTTTTTTATTTTGTCACTGATTGCATTCGGACTGGCGAGTGCGTCTACGGTGCTGACTGCGCAATATTGGGGAAAACGGGATATGGAGTCTATTCGGCGTATTATTTCGATTGCCGTAAAGGTTGCATTTTTGCTGTCTGCCGTGATGGGTTGTGCGGTATTGTTTGCGCCGGAATGGGTTATGAGTCTGTACTCCAACAACGATGCCGTTATTGAAGCCGGTGCGCGCTATTTGCGGATTGTCGGAATCTCGTACTTTACTTTCGGATTTTCCTCGACAATGCTCTGCTCCATCCGCGGAATTGAGCTTGTGAGAATTTCGGTCATTGTAAATCTGACTTCCTTTTTCATGAATACATTCCTGAACTGGGTTTTGATTTTCGGAAAGCTCGGTGCGCCGGCGTTAGGGATTGAGGGCGCGGCAATCGCTACGCTGACTGCCCGGATTACGGAGCTGATTATTACCGTGATTTACATTTTCTTTGTGGATAAACGCTTGCAGCTTCGCCCAAAGGATTTGCTGTCCTTTGATAAAACCCTTGCACTGGATTTCCTGCGCTATGGAACCCCGGTGTTTTTGAATGAGCTGATCTGGTCTTTGGGGATCACAATCCAGTCGGCGATTCTGGGGCATATCAATTATGCTTCGGGCGATCCCGTTGCCGCAAATTCCATCGCCGGAATGGTGCAGCAGCTTTCGACGGTTGTCATTTTCGGTGTGGCAAACTCCGCGGCTGTTATTATCGGAAAATCCATCGGCGGCGGTTTCACGGAACGGGCAAAGGATGAATCGTCAACGTTCTTTTTGCTGAGTGTGTTGTTGGGTATTGCTGCTTGCGGTGTGATTATTCTGATTAAAGACCCGGTGATCGGATTCTATACCGTTCCGGAGGAAACACGCGCTTTGGCGAGCGAATTAATGATTGTTATCGCCTTTGTAACGATTTTCGTTTCCATTTCGACGACTTCGATCGTCGGGATTCTTCGGTCGGGCGGTGATACAAAGTTCTGCTTGATTCTTGAAATGGCAGCGCTTTGGCTGGTTGCGATTCCGCTTGCGCTCGGTGCGTCATGGTTACGATTCCCGGTTGCTGCGGTGCTGATTTTAATGAAGATTGATGAGCCGATTAAATCCGTGATTTCATTTTTCAGAATGAGATCCGATAAGTGGATGAAGTCGCTGACGAGATAAAGGGAGAGTGTGAAAATGAGAATTTTAGGAATTGATTATGGCGATGCGCGCGTGGGTGTTGCGGTTAGTGACGCGCTGGGATTCATGGCATCCGGTGTGCGTACGATTCAGAACAAAAGCCATAAAAAGCTGATGGCGGAGCTGTCGGAAATTCTGGCGGAATACAAGCCGGAGAAAATCGTGATCGGTTTGCCGAAAAATATGGACGGAACAGAGGGGTTCCGCGTTGACGCAACCAAAGAATTTGCCGATGCATTGGGGAAAATTTTTGACGGTGAAATCCTGTTCGAGGATGAACGGCTCACAACCGTCGGTGCAACACGCTATCTGGATACGACCAATACCCGCGGTAAAAAGCGTAAAGCCGTATTGGATACCGTTTCCGCATGCTTGATTCTGGAGCAGTATCTGGCGCGGAATCGGAAATAAGTTTTACATGGATTTTGCATGGCTTGATAGAATATTTTACATTTTTGAGGTATAATAAGAAGAGTATTGTCAAAAAAGACAGCATCGTGATACATATAAGATCGAAAGATTATAAAAAAATCTAAAGGAGTGAATGAATTTATGAGCGAACATACAAACTATACGCTGAGGGATTGTTTCCGCAACCGCGAGCTTTCATGGCTTCAATTTAATGAGCGTGTTCTTGAAGAAGCCGCCGACCCTCAGGTTCCCCTGTGCGAGCGGCTTTCCTTTGCGTCAATTTTCATGAGCAATCTGGATGAGTTTTTCATGGTTCGGGTCGGCTCGCTGCATGATAAAATGATACTGGATGAGGATATTCGCGAAAACAAAACGAATATGACCTGCAAGGAGCAAATCTCGGAGATTTTAAAACGCTCCGATGGATTAATGAAGCGCAAGGACGCAGTCTATGAGGAAATTATGTCGGAGATCGGTCATTATGGGATTGAGCTGATTAATTTTGCAAGCCTTTCCGAAGCGGACGCACTATATCTGCGGAAATATTTCATTAACGAAATCATGCCGCTGATTTCGCCGCAGGTCATCGGAAAAAGACAGCCGTTCCCGTTTTTGCAAAATCAGAAAATCTATGCTTTGGTGTCACTGGAAACTAAGAACATGAACGAAAAACTGGGGATTGTTCCGTGCAGCGGCGTATTTGACCGTCTGATTCCGGTTCCCTCGGATAAAAACCGTTTTATGCTTGCCGAGGAACTGATTCTGCACTTCGCGGCGGATATTTTTGACCGATATAAGATCACGAGCAAAACGTTGATCCGAATCATCCGCAATGCCGATATTGATGCCGATGAGGCGATTGATGAAGAAGCGTCCGATTATCGGGACGCTATGGAGGAAATTATCCGCAGCCGGAAAAAGCTTTGCCCGGTGCGTATGGATATTACGCGTGAAATTCCTCCGCATGTGCGCAAGGCATTCTGTTCGCATTTGGGATTGTCGGAAAAGCAGATTTTCCTGTCGAAAGCGCCGCTGGATTTATCCTTTATATTCGGACTCCAGGATAAGCTGCGCAATCATAAGGAGTTGTTCTATCCACCGCGTTTGCCGCAAAAGTCGCCGTTGGTAGAGGATAACAAAAGCATGATTTCGCAGATAGCCAAGCACGATATTTTGCTGTCCTATCCTTATGAAAGCATGAAGCCGTTTTTGCGGCTACTGCATGAGGCAGGGGAGGATGAGAATGTCGTTTCGATCAAAATGACGCTCTACCGCGTTGCACGATATTCCAGAGTCATCGAGGAATTGATCAATGCCGCCGAAAACGGCAAAGAGGTTGTCGTTCTGGTTGAGCTGAAAGCGCGGTTTGATGAGGAAAACAATATCGAGTGGTCACGCCGGCTGGAGAGCGCCGGCTGTCGGATTATTTACGGCCTGGATCGGCTGAAGGTTCATTCCAAGCTGTGCTTGATTACGCGCAAGGAGGAAAACCACATCGGCTACATCACGCAGATCGGAACAGGAAATTACAACGAAAAAACCGCAAAGCTGTATACGGACTATTCCCTCATGACCGCGTCGTCCGAAATCGGCGCAGAAGCCGGGCAGGTTTTCAATGAGCTTGCGATGGGGCAGGTCATGGAGCATACGGAGCATCTTCTCGTTGCGCCGAAGTGTCTGCAAAATAAAATCTTAGACAGGATTGATGATGAGATCGGATTTGCCAAAATCGGCGAGCCGGCATATATCGGGGCAAAAATCAATTCGCTGACCGATAAGGCGATTATCAAAAAGCTGATTGAGGCTTCGCAGGCAGGCGTTCATGTGGATCTGATCGTCCGCGGAATCTGCTGTCTTGTGCCGGAGATTCCGGGATATACGGAGAATATCAGAATCATCAGCATTGTCGGACGTTTTCTGGAACATTCGCGCGTGTATATTTTCGGCACGGAGGAACGCAAAAAGGTTTATATTTCCTCTGCGGATTTCATGACAAGAAATACGCTGCGGCGTGTTGAGATTGCCGTACCGATTTATGATGAAATGATCAAAACGCGGATCACCGACATGTTTTCCACGATGCTTCGGGATAATGTGAAAGCGCGGATTCAAGGGCCGGACGGCATTTACCGCAAGCAGAAAACAGAGGGGGAGACGCTAAATTCCCAGGAATATTTTTATGAACAGGCATATGAGAACGCAAATAAAAAGCTGATATAAATTCAGCATATGCCGAATTTTTCGGCAGAGAAAGGACTAAAAATCATGAAAAAAATAGGTATCTTAACCAGCGGCGGCGATTGCCAGGGCTTGAACGCCGCCATTCGCGCCGTTGCAAAGGCGCTTTATGAGGCGCTCGGCGATGATCTTGAAATTTACGGAATCAAAAACGGCTACGGCGGCTTGATTTACGGCGATTATCAGAAAATGAACCGGAACGATTTTTCGGGAATCCTAACGATCGGCGGAACGATTCTCGGCACCTCCCGTCAGCCGTTTAAGCAGATGCGCGTCATTGACGAAACCACGCAGCTGGATAAGGTCAAGGAAATGAAAAAGAACTATAAAAAGATGGGCTTGGATTGCCTGGTGGTACTCGGTGGAAACGGCACACAGAAAAGCGCCAATATGTTGAGCGAGGAAGGCTTGAATGTGGTGTCCCTGCCCAAAACCATCGACAACGATATTTTCGGAACGGAAATGACGTTCGGGTTCCAGAGCGCCTGCGATATTGCAACCGAGGTTATCGACTGTATTCATTCCACCGCAACTTCACATCGCCGCGTCTTTATTGTTGAGGTGATGGGGCATAAGGTGGGTTGGCTGAATCTTCATGCCGGGATTGCCGGCGGCGCCGATGTCATTCTGATTCCCGAAATCCCCTATGAGCTGGATAAGGTGGCGGATGTGATTCGCAAACGCGAGAAAAACGGCAAAGGCTTTACGATTATTGCAGCCGCGGAGGGCGCGATTTCCAAGGAAGAAGCCGCAATGAAGAAAAAAGAGCTGAAAGCCTACCGCGCGTCGCTTCCGTATCCGTCCGTTGCATATAAATTGGCAGATGACCTGCAAAAAAGCACGCATTATGAGATTCGCGTTGCCGTTCCCGGTCATTTTCAGCGCGGCGGCAGCCCCTGTGCGTATGACAGAGTCTTGTGTACGCGTCTGGGCGCAGCGGCGGCAAAGCTGATTTTAGACGAAAATTACGGGAATATGGTTGCCGTACAAAGCGGCATGATTGTTCCGGTTCCGCTCAATGTCGTTGCCGGAAAGCTCAAAACCGTCCCGGTAAACGGCGAACTGGTGCAGAGCGCGCGCGACATCGGAATCAGCTTCGGCGACTGATACGGTATCGGACGTTTGGAGGATAAAAATTCCCGGAGGTGTATATATTATAGGAAGAAAAAATTTTTTTAAAAATTTTTTTAAAAAGTGGAACTTTTTTTGACTTCAAACGTCTAATATAACGTAATCTCACAAAGATGATCACTGCATGGTCAATTTGCACAAAAAGCGGAATGACGTTTCAGCCAAATCATAGAATTGTCATGAAAATGTGCGATTTTCACAAATTGGCATAAAAAAACAGTTGACATTATTGCCGTGAGATAGTAAAATGTTTAGTAGCAGATTTGGATAATTGGGTAGAAGCGTTTGAGAAATCTGTTACCGTAATATTTGCTGTGAAGTTTTCAGAGGTAAGCAGGTTATCGTCGGAAAATGATACAGCGGTTACAGTTTATTTACAACTGTATAACTTCATTGACTTATATTGCAGCGATGTGATATAATCAATGTGTGGTCCGGGCTTGTCTCGGATGTCTCCGCTTTTGAAAGGCTTAGGAAGGGAACCTTTCGAAAAGCATCAAAACAAGACCCTTCAGATAAAGACAATAAAGGGAGGATTTGAGACTATGAATAAGAATCTCAAAAAAGTAATTTCAGCAATTGCTGCTCTTGCTTTATCAGTAACTTCATTCGTAGCTATGGCTTCATATCCTGACGTTCCCGATACTGACAAGCATGCTTCGGCTATTAATGAGCTTTCAGCTTTGGGTATCATTGAAGGTTTTGAAGATGGCACATTCCATCCGGATGAATTGGTTACAAGAGCACAGATGGCTAAGATGGTTGTAAGCGCTTTGAATATCGCTAACGCTGAGTCCAACAAGGTTCAGGTATTTAACGATGTTCCTGCTGACAACTGGGCTGCTGGTTGGGTTGCAACAGCATCAACACAGGGCTTCATCAATGGTACAGGTAATGGTAACTTTGACCCGAATCTGAACGTTACATACGAGCAGACAGTTAAGATGCTTGTTTCAGCTTGCGGATATGATACATGGGCAAAGGAAGCCGGCGGTTATCCGACAGGTTACTTAAAGTATGGTAACGACATCGGCGTTATGAGCGGTGTTACAGGCGTTTCCTACGACACAGCTTTAACAAGAGCACAGTGCGCTCAGATGATCGCAAATGCTTTGGAAGCTCCGACTCTTACAGAGAACGGTTACACAACAAACTGGAAGGGTGAGTCTGTACCGAACCTGATTAAGCAGGACGGCGGCACAGAGGAAAGATCACCGTTCAAGTCCCTTTTAATTGACAAGTGGGATATGTACGTTGTAAACGGTCAGGTTACTGACAACGGTAAGGACAGCGACACCACAGATAAGGTTAAGTATGAGATCCAGAAGTCAAAGAACTACTTGGGTGCTGCATACAACACAAGCTCCGTATATGGCGGCAACAACAGCAATAAAGAACTTGTTACTGCTACTTATGGTACAACAGGTGCTGATAACTATTTGAACCAGTACACAAAGGCTATCATCAAGGCTGACGATTACAGCGATCCTGAGATCGTTTACATTGAGGGTAGTGCAAAGAGCGATACTTTGACATTTAACTCAAACTTGTACAAAGAGAGCAGCTACGCAACTGGTACAAAGTACAACACAATTGACGTTCGTAAGAGCGCAACAACAAACACAACAACAACTTACAAGTTGGATACAGCTTGGAAACTTGTTGTAAACGGTATTGAAGTTACAGCTGATCAGGCTAACATCAAGACATACATTGAAGAAAACAAGGGTGTAACAGTTACAATGACAGATAACCCGAAGGGTGGTACATCCACTGATGGTTACTATGATGTTGTAGCCGTTGACTTCAAGGTAACAGCAGTTGTTGACAGCATTAGCGAAAAGAGCGACAAGGTAACTGTTTCTTTCAAGGATCAGTCCATTGCTAGAGCATCTAAGATGGAAATCAGAAAAGATGACGATAGCTATAAGTATACATTCACAAAGGATGGTTCCGCAATCAATGTTACAGATTTGAAGGAAAATGATGTACTTTCAATTTCCTACAATCCGACAGATTTCTCCGGTTCATCATTCTATGATGTAGAAGTATGCAACAAGACTGTTGAAGGTCAGGTTACACGTGCAGGACAGGATGAGTTTGATCAGGATACTTACACAATCGGCGGTACAGAGTACTCCATTGCTAACGGTATGAACATTTCTGTAAAGACCGGTAACGAGTACACAGCTTATTTGACAGCTGATAACAAGATTGCTTACGTTGATAAGCTTGCAGCTTCTGTAAACTATGGTGTTATCGACAGAGTTTATAAGTCATCATCCGGCGAATACACAATCAGAATGATTTGTAAAGACGGTGTAAGAAGAAGCTATGAAATGTCCGATGATCCTGGTACAACAAAGGCAGATCCGGATAACATTGCACAGTTGATCTATGATAACAGAGATAAAACATGGGCAGAACAGAAGGTTGCTGCTCCGTTGGAGAAGAGAATTGTTGATTACACAATCACAAGCAGTAACCAGATTAAGTTAAAGTCATCAACAGATATTAGTGTTGATTCCTTCTTAACAAGTGCTGAGTCTTTCGTTGCTTCAACAAACAGACTTGGTTCCTACATTTTGGATGATTCAACAGTTGTTCTGGACATCGGTGATTGGTGGACGGAGGGCGGCACAAAGTCCGTATCCTTGTCATCAGTTAACTCATTTGTTGATGATGTAGATTACAACGGTGTTGTAGCTAAGGATGCTTCAACATCACTGTCAGAGTCAGTTCCGTTTGTAGTAATTACTGCAGGTCTTGGCGGATGGTCTGTTGATACTCCGGTAGCAGTTCTTAAGAAGTCACCTTCAACAGCATCTCATGACTCCGTAGAGAGAACAGAGTTGGATGTAGTTGAGAATGGCGAAGAAAAGACACTTATTTGTGAAGATCTGAGCACTACTTTCACAAACTTGACAGAAGGTACAGCATTCATCTATGATACAAACTCAGATGGTTATGTAGATACTGTATATCCGATTTTGGATAGCTCAATTGAGGATTTGAACAGTGTTACTAAGTACGATTTGATGAAGGCTATTCTGAAGAATGACGCTTCAATCGCAGCTGGTGACATGGCTAATACTCCTGCAATCAATGCTGATTTGTTAGCTACAGATGGTCCTGTATCACACATGAAGCGTGATGGCAAGACTGTAGAGTTCATTTTGGCTCCGGTTCTTGACAAGAGTGCTAGCAGCATCACAATCGGTGGTATCACATACGATAACACAACAGCTGATAAGGCAGTTACATCAGGTAACTATGCTTACTTCACAGATGCAGCAGGTAAGAACTACTCCTATGATTCAACATATGCAGTTTACACATTCTCCGGCGAGGAGTCAAAGAGCTACAAGGTTGAAACAGGTAACGGTGGTTCAGTTGTTAAGTCAAGCTACCCGTCAAAGGCAAATGACAACAACACATCCTACATCGACAAGGCTGGTAAGTATGTAACACTTGGTTTACAGGGTGAGTCAGAATCCATCAACAGCGTATCATTCGCATTGTTAAAGGTATATGACAAGAGAGTTCAGGTTGCTTACTCCATCACATTGGATGAAAATAGCGATTCAAAGGCACCTTTCCAGACTAGATAAGTCTTAAAAGGCATTTAAAAAGAGTACGGTTTTACCGTACTCTTTTTTTGTCGTAGCAGAAAATAATTAACGAGGTTCAAACTCTAAAAACAAATGACATTCTGTGCTTATGCCGCTGGATAATTCGAATGAATACTTTAGGGTAATATACTGCTTTATTCGGGCAGAAAACATGATTCTATCCGCTGTTCAATAGGATGAGGGGAAAATATAAGCCCTTGGCTTTGTCATTCATGGGTACGTAGAGAAGGCTGAATAAATGAAGTTTAATCGTGGGGAAATGCGCAAATTTCTGCTGTGGAGAAATAAATTTTATTTCATAAACAAAAAAACCGCTTAAATAAGCGGTTTTTTATGGAGCTAACGAGCGGAGTCGAACCGCCGACCTCTTCATTACCAATTCTATTTTGGATGTTTCACGGCATTTCACGATATGTCACAAAACCGCATAACTAAGCCATTTTTTGAGGTTTATTTTTCTTCCCTTTTCTTCTCTTTTTCTTATTTTTCATCAAAATAAAGACCAAATAAAGACCAAGAAAAGACCAAAATTTTAGATGGATATGGTATATGGGGCAACAAATTAGTACCCCATATAATTATATAATTTTATGCGTGTTGAAAGTACAGTTTATAATAGTTCACATTCCGCCGCAAGCTTTAGCGCACATTTGAATCCTTGACGAAATCCGAAATCTTCCATTGCAGTCAATGCACCGGTTAAAATATTGTCGAGCCTATCACCCGTTTCAAAATCTTTTTCAAATGCCGGAGTTACAAAAGTGTCCTGCGCTGTTTGTATATCTGTTTGGTGAAATATATCAACAGAGTTTTTTGCGTATTCCTGTGTTTCTCTATACCTATCCAATAAAATTTCAATAATATTTTCCATGATTAAAATACTTCCTTTCAATTTTTACTTGACACTGCCGCCAAGCGGTGTTATAATATCTATGTTTTGAAGTTTGCCGCACACGGCGGCGGTAAGTCTTGTATAAGTTTGCGGCTTATACAAGGCTTTTTTCTTTTATGCTATCTGTAGGCTGATAACTGCCCCGTAGTTCATATAATCGGCATATCGCCCTCTGACTTCTTTAAATGCCGCTTTAAGCTCCATACCCTTATCCATGATACTTGCACTACATAAGCAAGATTACGCGGTATATAGCCCAAATCGTAAGCCACAGAGTCTTTTACACTTACAAACACCTTAACGGCGTTATTATCATATAAATTTGCCCGTTCTCTTACAAGCTTTACAGTGACATCCTCCGGATTGTACCGTGTGGCTATGTGATGTAAAGCAAGCTGTCTGCTGCCCTTGGTAACGCCCGAAACCTTTGTGTGAATCATATTACCCTTGACAAGTTCCCACGCCCTTTTAAATGCCTGTGAGAGCGTAAGCCCCATTTTCTTTAATCTGTTCGCCATTGTTGCAACTTTTTTTCTTATAATTGTAATCGCTTTCATTTTGATTTGCTCCTTTCGTTCGTCAAACTGTTTTAACCTTGACTATGGTTATATTATACTACTTACGTCAGTATATTTCAATAGGAAATATTCACAAATATATACTGACGTAATTATGCATTTTGTATATTGACGTCAGTACTTGCATATGCTATAATAAAAAATGGGTAATAGAGAAATCTATACAACCTTGATAGAATGGAGCGGCGGCGACTGTTCCGACACCTACCGAAAAGGGGGTGTTGCTTTATGGAATATATAATTGAATTATTGATACTTATTACAGTATTAGAGATTATACGAAACATAAAAAAATAGTCGCCCATTCTGCCAAATGGACGACTATTTGCGTTAGATAATTTCTAACACAAAATAAACAACTATTTGCGGAACGTCAAAACCGTTCCTTTACTGTCTAAAGTATAACACATATAAATTAAATTGTCAAGGGGGATTTTTATGTCAATTAGTGAGTCACAACGAAAGGCAGTAGCTAAATATAACGCAAAATCATATGACAGAATAGAATTAAAGGTTTTAAAAGGTGAGAAAGACAAAATCCGAGAACATGCCACCCAACAAGGCGAAAGTATAAACGGTTTTGTTAATCGTGCAATACGGGAAACCATGGTTAGAGATATACAAAACTAATACCGACAGAGTATAGCAATTCATAATTGACACGGATATTAAAACATGTTATAATAAAAAGGGTAATAGAGAAAATCTATATGACCTTGATAGACTGGAACAGTAGGCGGCTGATTTCGGAGAGGAAATAGTCATGAGCGAAAATACATTGGTATTGATTGTAATTTTGCTTATGTTGTGGATAATAAAGAAATAACCGCCCTACGGGAATAGGACGGCTATTTGGGTAGAAAAAGATTTCTACAAATAACTTGTAAATTCTTGTTAGAAACAGCTGTTTTGCTGTTCCTTTGCTATCTAAAGTATAACACATATAAATTGAATTGTCAAGTAGAAAATGGGCTGATAAAGTGCCAACAATTTGTATATTTAGAGTGATAAAAGTATATATTAACCGGAGAAAACATCAACCGCCACGCTGTCCCAAACTCAGTAACAATTCGTTATTGAGTTCCAAACTCGATAGTGATTTGCTACTGAGTTTAATATGTTGATAGCGTACCTGTGTAAGCGATGTTTTGTCAGCAGATGTGATGACTAATCGTATTGATGAAAAGGACGCCCCAATTTAGGGCGTCAAAAGTGCTTTACAAATCAGATTAATTGTGTTATAATATAAATGAATCGGTATTTTGAAGTAGAGAATGTGCTGCTACACACCGTAGAGGTCAAAAGAAATGTGGGAAAGGGCACACCCACCAAGATACCAACAAAGGGATTGACTGCTTCCCTTTGAATGTGCATTTGGACGATAAACTAGAGTTAATCGAGGCGGAATTGGGTTTGACGGGGTTTTCGGTAGTCGTTAAGCTTTTCCAAAGGATTTACGGAGGGCAAGGTTACTACTGCGAATGGACAAACGACGTGGCATTGTTGTTCAGCAAAAATATAGGGCTGGGTTGCAATGTTGTGTCCGAAATAGTGAGCGCCGCGGTTAAAAGAGGGATCTTCGATCAAGACATTTATGAGAAGTATCAGGTATTGACATCAAGAGGAATACAGAAACGATACTTTGAGGCAGTCAGCCGCCGTGTAAATGTTGAGGTCAAAAAAGCTTACCTCTTGTTTCCGGTCGCCCCAAAATATAAAAATGTATGCATTTTAGACGAAAATGTATACATTTCTCAAAAAAATGCATACAGAAACGGACAAAGTAAAGTAAAGGAAAGTAGAGTAGAGGAAAGTAGTATAGCCGTTGTTGATGAAAATCTGAAAGAGGTCATTTCGATGTACGAAAACGGGAGCAAGGCACTTTACAAATCGGAATAATTGTGCTATAATATAAATACAATAGAAAAAGCGTTTGAGGTGGAGGAATACGTCCGCGTCCACACGCCGATGGTTTGACAAGGGGAAACCCTGAGAGATGCAGGAGAATCGGACGCCTGCCAAACGCCAACAAGGGGATTGCATATGCAGTCCCTTTTCTGTTGGGATTTTTACGTTGACAAAATGCGACAAGCTATGGTATAATGCTCTCATGACAAGAGGATAGACGGTTATTCAACACCTTAGTTAGAATGGAGGTGTTGATATGGCAGATGTGCAAATAACATTGATTTTATTGTTATTGATTATCATTTACATAAAAAAATAACCGCCTATCACTGCAATTGATAAGCGGTTTTGCCTTGTGGCATAAAAAATATTAATTCAGCGAATAACCGTTGTTATTCCTCTTGTCACCATTCTATCATAAACCCGAATCAATGTCAACTCAAAACACGAATTTTCTTCGTGTATTTTTTTTTATTTTATCGTTAAATTCGCTTTGTATTTGGAATATGGGCGTATAAGAGGTTTAAAACGCCTTTAAAGACGTTTTTGCAGAAAATCATATACTGCACTAAAATGAAGATTTGAAAGCTTACAACGGCAAAATAACGCGCGACAGCACCATTCAAACATTGACATTATGACGGCGGCGGCAATCACATACTTTTTCCAATGAAATCCGGATATTACCCGGAGGAATAAAACAGCCGCCGCCAATACGCTTATTTTATCGCACTTAATGCAAAAAGGATGTAACATTCAGTTGCACCCTTTTATTTTTTATCTATGCCCGGAAAAATATTAACAATTGTAAACAGGTCGCTTTTGATGAGTCCCTGTTTTGGGGATTCGATTAATAAAGTGAATCGCGGAATAATACGGCTTTTTCGGTGCTGCTCGTCCAAGTTCGATTAAATTCCTCAATCCCGGTATGCGTGTAGAATTTTGTGTGATTGTCAATTAATTTCTTTGCAATACTGGGTTTTCTCATCAGCTTTAAAGCCGTTCTCAGCTTCTGCCGCACCCGTTCGGGCGAAATATTATATATTTTTCCTATCTTCGCATAACTTAAACCCTGCATAAAGCGCAAGTTTATTATTTCAGCCGATGGCGGCGGCAACTCGTTTACTGTTTTTCTGACAAAGGCTCTAAAATCATCGTTTTCAATATCCTCTTCAAAGTTAATTGAATTGTCTTGAATGGTATCGGAGAGTAAAATATCCTCTTCGCTATCCACAGGCTCATAAAGGGATTTTACGGTGGTATTACGCCAAAGGATATAATTCAGCTTATCAACGGATAAGCCGCAGTATTGGGCTATTTCTGCCCTTGTGGGCGTTCGCTGCTTTATCTGCGTTAATTGGCTTATCTGCTTTTTGATTGTATTATATTCATCAAGTGCATGTATCGGCGTGTAGGTCAGCATGCCGCGCCATATGCTCCGTTTTATATACTTTTGGGCATAGGTGAGAAACTTATACCCTTTATCGCTGTCGAAACCGTCCACAGCCGCCGCCAAACCGAAATAGGCATTTTGTTTGGCGTCCTCATAATCTTCCGGCTTGCTCCGGTAATCAATTCCGCATTGTGCTATGATTTTGCATATAAAGCGCAGATTTTGAATATATAGCTTTTCCATGTACTCATTATGCCCTTGCCGGATGAGTGCAACCATTTTTTCATTTGACACTTGCTTGAACCTCCCGAATATGTTATAATATATCCGGGATTCAAGTATATGCCGAAGAACTTAGTTTTTGTAAGCCGATGAGAAACCGCCGAATCTGTTACTTGCATTCTGGATTCGGTGATTTTCCCCGGTAACCTCAACAATCTGCACCATCTCAACCAGTCTGTCATATGCTCTGCAAATACCATCTTCCCCGGTCAAGTGTATTTTTAAACCCGGAATATCCAAGTTCGTTGTGATGATTAGCGGTTTTTGTGCGTTATATACGGCGTCTATAAGCGCATAGATTTTTGCGGTCGAGTATTTTGTTTTGTGTTCTGCACCCAAATCATCAAGAACAACCAAATCAACTTTAGCGAAATCGCTGGCAGTCACGGCATTTTTAAAATCCAAATCAATAAAGCTGTTTGCGGTAATCGCTTTTACTTCTGCACCCATTTCTAAAAATCGGTTTGCTATGCAATAGGCAATTGTCGTTTTACCCCGCCCCGGTTTACCGTAGAATAATAAGCCCTTGAAATCCTCATCGCCCTGTCTGTTTTTCCAACGCTCACAGTAATTTTTTGCGGCTTGTATAATTTTGGCGTTTTCGGGCGTTTCTGATATTTGCTCAAATCTTGCATTTTTCCCTTTGGCACTCATAAGGCTGTTGGCGATGTTCCGCCGCCTTGCGGTTTCTTCTGCGTTGCGCTTGTTCTGCTCTTCCCATTGTTGGCGTTCAGCTTTTTTACAATCGCACATTATGCCGACTTTTTGGGGCGTTCCGGTACGGGGATTCGGAAGATACATTTCTACGGGCTTACCACATTTTTCACATTTCTTGATTGGTTCAAGCCCAGCCGATTTTTTTGTATTCGTCATCATCGTCATTTTTAATTCTACTCCTTTCGTTTTGTGGCAGCTGATAAATATTCGGGTACCCTGCTATAATGCTTCTGCGTAAAATCTCGGCTTTGTCATCATCATTGTCTGCAAAAGAATCAAGCCGTTTTAAAAATTCGCTGAATGAGTATTCTGTGAACGGGTTTTTCTTTTGATTCCTCATGTCGATAAAATTATATAATGCTTCTTGAATTTTTTTATTTGCCGAATAGTTCAAGATTGCGGTGTTAAAGGTCGCAAAATCCGACTTTTCTTTTTTATATATTTTTTCTTTTATATTCTTCTCATTCTTATTATTCTTTATATTCTTGTTACCGTCCACTATTTGTCCGAAATTTGTCTGAAATTTGTCCATTATTTGTTCATTTATTTGTTCACGTTCTTGATATTTATCCCAATTTAATATAGTAATTATGCGCCCTTTACGGGGTTTTTTAATTTGTGCAATCATTTGCGCGCTTTCGAACAGGTTTAATATACGTTCTATCTTGGAATTACTGATATGCAATTTCTTGCCTAATGCTTCCCGTCCGGTGATTAATTGACCGGGTTTCAGCGTTATGCTTTTACTGCAATTTTCCAATACAGTTTCCTTATGGGCGGCGGTTAAAAGCAGATACACCCATACGGCGAAATAATCATTATCCTTTAGCACAAATGAGTTGTCCAGCATTTTTCTATGTAGCTTTATATAACCGCCTTTCATTCGTTCACCGCCCTAATGCCGCCGCCTGTTTTTTCTACGGCGAATACCTTTCCGCCCAAATAGTCAAAAAGATTATTCATGTTTACAAGGTATTTTTTTCCGACCCGAACAGCAGGCAGCTCACCCGTAAGGATAAGCCGCCGCAACGCCTTTTCAGTTAATGCGGTGTTGGGGTCGTTTCTTTTAAGTTCTTCGATTGCCTGTTTTATTCCACGCATTGGCGGCGGTGCTATTACTGTTTGCATGTAGTTTACTTCCTTTCTGCGATAATTTCATCAATTGCCGTGGTGACTTTTGTGTACTTTTCGGGCGTTAAGGGAGTGCGCAGCCACCTAAGTACCGTCTGTTCAGCGACCCCCAACTTTTCGGCGATTTGCCACTGTGCTACCCGATAAGTTCTCATTTTTGTGCGTATTTCTTCATTTGCCATATTTTAGCCTCACTTTCTTTAAAATCCTTGACAATGCTATTGTTATTTGGTATACTAATATTATACCAGAAAACAGCAATAAAGTCAAGATAAATTCTTGTGTGGAATACAAATTCTTGAATTTGTTGCATAAAAATAGTTTTCGGAGAGAGGATATACAAAATGTCAGAATACAATGTTTTAAAAACGAGATTAAAAGAGTTAAGAACATCGAAAAATCTTACACAAGAAGAATTTGCAAAGGAATTAAACATTGCAAGGGCTACTTATGCGAATTATGAGAAAACGGATGGCAAAAATTTGCCGGGGGTTGATGTTTTAATTACATTAGCCAATAAATTTAAAGTATCTCTTGATTGGCTGTGTGGCTTAACAGACCAACAAAATGACACTGAAATAAAAAATTATGGTGATATTGCCAAGCGGTTATTTGAAATCGACAAAGCGCACAAACTTAAAATAAGTGTATGTGATGATGTTGATGAACACGAAAAAAGGCACGTGGATATTAGTTTCGATGATATTGGCACCTGCGGACGAAAACTGTGCGCTGAAGATATAGAGGTTTTAGGTCAAAACACACTGGAATTTGATTGCGAAAAAATTATAAATGATTTTTTAGTTGATTGGGAAAATGCGCGTAAAACATTATTGCATGCAAAAGGTTTTTATATGTTTAATCTTTATGCACTGTGGAAAAAAGAAGCTATAAAACAACTTTCAGCATATGATATACATTACGATGAGTTTCCGTTTGAGGTGTAAACGATAATGGCAACGATAACGAAGAGAAATAACGGGTATCGGATACGGGTATCATGTGGCTATGACAGCGAGAACCGGCAAATTATAAAGTCAATGACATGGACGCCGCCGCCCAAAATGACAAAGAAACAGATTGAAAAAGAACTGGAGCGGCAAGCGGTGTTGTTTGAGGAAAAATGCAGAACAGGGCAATTCCTCGACAGCACTGTAACGCTTGCGGAATTTTCGGAACGTTGGTTCAAGGACTATGCTGAAAAACGGCTTAAAACACAAAGTATAATAGGCTACAAGGGTTTAATGCCGCGTATCATCAAAGCGTTGGGGCATATACGCCTTTGCAACTTACGCCCTAATCATTTGCTTGAATTTTATAACAACCTTGCTGAAAGCGGCATAAGAGCCGATACCAAATACAAGCCGATTGAAGATTTCAAGCAAATATTAAAAAGCGCGAAAATGACACAAACGGAATTATCCCAAAAGTCCGGCGTTTCTTTGACAACCATCCGCGCATGTATGAAGGGCAATAACGTTTCAAAAGAAACCGCCGCCAAGTTGTCAGAAGAATTAAACAGAACAGACCTGTTCAGCCCGGCAGAGGGTCAAGAAAAGCTTTCAAACAGCACAATAGCAAAGTATCACCGTCTATTATCAAGCATGCTGACGGCGGCGGTACATTGGCAAGTGATACCATCAAATCCATGCAGTAGGGTTGAACCGCCCAAATGTCAATACGAAGAAGCCGCCGCCCTTGATGAGAATGGTGTGGCGCAGCTGATGGATTGTCTGAATAATGAACCCATAAAGTATAGGGCGGCTGTTATGCTGATACTATATACCGGTTTACGGCGCGGCGAATTATGCGGCTTGAATTGGAGTGATGTGGATATGACGAATGGAATCGTCAACGTCGATAAAGAATTATTATACACTCCATCGCGCGGCTTATATGAGGATACGCCCAAAATAAAGCAATCCAACAGAGCGGTAAGTATCCCGGCGGATATGATAAAGCTATTAAAAGAACATGAGCGCGAACAGGCGGCGGAACGTCTGAGGATGGGCGATTTATGGAAAGACAGCGGAAAGCTTTTTACATCAAACAACGGCGAACCGCTCCGCCCGGATAGCTTTACATCATGGTTTAAAAGGTTCATAAGGCGTAATCATTTACCCGATATACATGTTCATAGTTTGCGGCATACATCAAGTACATTACTAATTGCCAATGGTGTGAACATTGCAACCGTTTCAAGCAGATTGGGACATGCGAACAAAACGACCACCTTAAATATTTATACTCATGCCATTAAATCGGCAGATAAACAGGCGGCGGAACAGCTTCAAGATATTTTCAATTCGTCGGCATATCACAAAAAAGCATTATAAAACCAGACATTTCGGACACCCCAAAAAAAGCACAATAAAGACCAAATAAAGACCAAAAGTGCAAATCAATTAAAAATACAAAAAACATAAAAACCGCTCAAACACAGTGTTTAAGCGGTTTTTATATGGAGCTAACGAGCGGAGTCGAACCGCCGACCTCTTCATTACCAATGAAGTGCTCTGCCTACTGAGCTACGTCAGCAAATACTTATGACAACAGATTAATTATACTATAAAATCAATCTGTTGTCAAGTTATTTTTATAAAATTTTAATTTTCTTTTTATAAGTATGTGCAAAGAATAGAGAGGTCACTGTGACCGATACGACTTCTGCAATCGGGAATGCCCACCAGATTTTATTCACATCTCCAAAAAGAGAAAGGACGTATGCCGCCGGTAAAAGTACAATGAGCTGTCTTGTAATACTGATCATCATACTGAATATGCCGTTTCCAAGCGCCTGGAATACGGATGAAATTACAATACATACTCCCGCAAATACGAAGCTCAGGCTGATAATGCGCAGCGCAGGAACGCCGATCGCCAGCATATTATCCGACGCGTCAAAAAGCTCCAGCATGACATCCGGGAATAATTGAATTACGATTAATCCAATCAACATAATCCCCATCGCATACATCATACTATACTTGATTGTTTTCACCATCCGCTCGCGGTTCCGCGCACCGTAATTGTAGGAAACAATCGGTACCATGCCGTTATTCAAACCGAACACCGGCATGAACACAAAGCTTTGCAGCTTGAAATAAACACCAAACACCGCCACCGCTGTTGAGGAAAAGGCAATCAGAATCTTGTTCATTCCAAAAGTCATTACCGATCCCACGGATGCCATAATCATGGATGGAATCCCGACGCCCAGGATATTGCCGGTGATTTTTCCGTTCGGACGGAAGCCGCGGTATGGAATCCGGACATCCGTATTCTTTTTATGGTTGATAAAGATCGCAAAAATTCCGGCTGCGATTTGACCGATTACTGTTGCAATCGCCGCCCCGGCAATTCCCATCTTCGGTGCGCCGAGCAATCCGAAAATTAAAATCGGATCTAAAATGATGTTGATAATTGCTCCCGTCATTTGGGTAAACATCGTATATACGGTTCGCCCGGTGGATTGCAGGATTCGCTCAAACGCAATCTGAGCAAACATTCCGAATGAAAATGCCGAAGCAATGGTGAGATACTCAATTCCCATTTCGGCAATTTCTCCCTTTCCGGCTTGAATCTCATAATACGGGCGAATCACCGTAAAGGATAAAATCAAAAATAAGATATATCCCAACAGCTCCAGAAAAAGACCGTTGATTGCCGTCTTTGCCGCCATTTCCGGATTCTTCTGCCCCAGGCTCCGCGCCAAAAGCGCATTAATTCCGACACCCATTCCCACAGCAGTGGAAATCATCAGATTCTGCATCGGGAACGCCATGGATACCGCCGTCAGCGCATCCTCTGAAAGCCGCGCAACGAATATACTGTCCACTACATTATACAGCGCCTGCACCAGCATGGAAACCACCATCGGCAGCGCCATAGATACTAAAAGCCGGTTCACCGGCATAACTCCCATTTTATTTTCTTCCATTTGTTTTTCCTTTCCTTGTTCCTTATTTCTTTCTTATTATAATAGATTCCGTTCTTGATTGCAATAGAATCCGACAAAATTTATAGGATCTGTTTGCTTTCCCGGAATGATTTACGCATTTTTATAGCATATGATACAGACCGCAATCCGAACGAAAGCACACCCCATCATAATACTATGACAGGGTGTGCCGCTTAACCATTTTTAAAACTAAAATTGTATCAGTCTTGTGCGCCTTGATATTCTGAACTTCCGAATGCCAGTATGTATAAGAAAATCAGGCTTAAGAAGATCAATCCTACCGTAAAGCCGGCACCATGTCCAAAGGACTTGGAAATCTTATGATTAAAGATAATTCCTAATACCATTACGGCAATGTTGATGATTCCTCCAATCACAGCCAGAGCCATATAATCATTCAATTGCAATAATATGCTTGCAACGATACCCAAAATCAATGTGATAAAGAACATTGAAGGCTTCCAGGATATTTTATAAAGCATATAAGAACTGTAAACGGGAATAATCGCTTGCCATCCCGGCTGACCTGCCTTTTCGAAAAGTCTCCACATTGGAATGATTGAAATCACCCAAGCAACCAGTGCACTAATAAGAATTGTTGTTACCATATAAATCTACCTCTTTGCAATATTTCCGAAATTATCGGATAGTGTCATTATAGCATACTCCAACAAAGTCTGTCAATAATGTTACCGTCTTGTAAACAAAGTGACATTGAACCGTTGGAAAGTTCACTCCACGTAACATTCATTTGACATCAAAGTTTCGGATTTTGTCAAAAGATATGAAGTGATGCAGTACGCGGAGGATGTATCTTCTCAGCGTCAGGCTGCTGCACCAAAAATGATAGTAGCACCGATACAGAAAATTCTCATTCGGGATATACTTCTCGTCCCGATAGAACCCCTTTGCAACCGCGATAATTTGCTCGTCCTGTACGCCGTATTCCTTGCGGCTTTGATTATCGCCGCACATCACATATCCGTCGGGTCGGACTTCAAGACAGCGGTGCATCACCTGCGTCCCGTCGGAACGTTTGTAAATCGGCAGATCGTATTTTTTGAGACCTCCCGTATACTTTACCAGATAAACCGTATCCCGCCGATGCCGCAGCATCGGCCACATACTGGTTCCGACCGGCGTAGCGATAAATTCACCGTTTTCCTCTATATATTTCTCAATCAGCGTCTTTTCCATTTTTATACTCTTTCTTTAATGTTTCTTATTAAACCGGATTCCCAGATCAAACCGGCGCTTGAGGTAATTTTTAATAATAGGCCCTCTCGGTTCGCCCTGGCTTGCCCGGTCGCTTAACATCTGATAGAAGCTGTAAGAACCAAGATTTAAGAAAAACTCGCTGATGACATGAACGGTCTTTCTGCTGGAGGTTTTTTGAAGTGCAAGCTTTTTCTTTTTGGGGCGTGCGCTCCGATTTGCCTTTGCTTCCATTTTCATATACTGGCGCATGGAATAGCGTTCCTCACGCTCCGGCTTATGGCGGCGACGGGATGCAACGGGTTCTGCTGCCGGTTGCTGCTGGGGTACGGCAGCGGCAAACATTCTTGCCTTTTCCTGTTCGTAGCGGTAAAGTTCCTCCTTTGCCTGGCGAATGGCTTCCCGTTCTTCCGCTTCCTGTCTCGCCGTTTCTTTCTTATATAAATGCAGGAAAAGCGGCTGCCCGATAAGAATCAAAAGCAGATATGCCGCCATTGCCACAGCAAATGAAATCCACTTCGGAAGCTCATGCGGCATCGGTGTCGAAAGAATCTGCAAGAACTTGGTATGGAAATAAATCCATACGAAAGGATAGTCCCAATCGTTCAAAATACACAAAACTCCGCCGCCGACATAAATTGAAAAAGATGTCAGCCAAACCGCATAATATGTAGAAACGCTTTTAATATCTCTGACAAATCTCCGAATCAATAAAGCATTTCCGATAAAAAATATTAGAACCGACAGCAGACAGCAGATGAGCCATACGATGTAGCTCATATAGTGATACATGCACAAAAATGAAATCACCGATGGAATCATGCTTAAAACAATCAAGTCCATCATCTTTCTTAAATAAATCATTCCAATCTCCATTCCGCTGCCAATGGCAGCATAAATTAGTCATAAAATTATTATATCAGAAAAGACATGAAATTTCAAGCAGAACTTATACAAATTGCAAATTCATGCTTTCCGATTTTCAATCCCCGGAAGAATGACTGTAAACTCCGTATATTCGTCGATTTTCGACGCTACCCCAATCTCTCCGCCGAAGCTTTCCGTAATCGCCTTTGCGATTGCCAGTCCCAGACCGTAGCCGCCGCTTTCCCGTGCGCGCGATTTATCCGAACGATAAAAACGTTCAAACAACTGCTTCATATCCTCCTTATCAATTCCGCTTCCGCTGTTGCGAACCTTTAAGGTTGCCTCACGCCCGCCAGTAAGAGAAATGCGGATTCTGCCGCCATCGGGCGTATATTTAATCGCGTTATCCATCAGAATCATCACCAGCTGTTTTAACTGATCCGGTGACGCTGCAACCGAAACCTGCTCCTCAATCGCCTCGTCAATCACAATTCCGCGCTCAAACACAACCGCCTCCATCGCGAGCGTAACGCTCTCGGCAGCGTCCGAAAAGGACGTTTCTCCATAAATCACCGGCTCGCCATGATCCAGGCGCGCAAGATACAATAAATCATTCGTCAGTTTTGCCATCCTCTGCGCTTCGCTTTGAATATACAACAGCCACTTTTTCTCGTCCCGAATCAATGAATCCTCATGCGACAGCAGAACATCAATGTTCGTATTAATTGTCGTAAGCGGTGTTTTCAGCTCATGAGAAGCGTCTGCGATAAACTGCTTTTGCTTATTATAGCTTTCCTCAATCGGGCGGATGGCGCTGTTGGCGCTGATCAGACTGACAAAAAACGTCAGCCCCAACGCCCCCAGCTCGACTAAAATCAAAATCAGAAACAGCCGCTTCAAAATTCCGCGTTCCGCATTAAATTCGCCTAAGACAATCGCATGTCCGTTGGTAATCGGACGAACCTTATATTCCAGGCTCATATCGCCGACCGAGATATGCCCCTTCTCTTTTCCCTCTGCCACAATTCCGGGAATCACTTGATTCAGCTGCGCCAAAACCGTTTCATCCGTAATTCGGATTGCGGTATTGCGATCGGTGATGTTACCCTCGGAGTCAATCGTATATTTCAGAATAGAAGAAAACGGCCCGTCACCCCGTCTGTCATTTTGTCGCCCAGGCGCAGTATTGTCGGGGGGAGCGGCATTGGGCGAAGCAGCGTCCGGGGAGCCGGTTGGAATCGGGGGCGGTGTGGAATCAGCGTCAAGACGGGGCGGATCTACATTTGCATGCGGCTTATCCGTCAAGATACTCATTGCACCGTTCAGCGCCATATCAATGCCGTTGAGGACATTTTGCCGCGTCATCAAAAAAATGACGGTAAAACTCCCCGTAATCAATGCCGCCGTAATCAGAAGATGAACCAGCAGCAGCTTATTTCGTAAATTTTTGAACATATCAACGTTCCTTTCCGTGCCAACGGCACAAAATCAATGCTTATTTCTCTAAGCGATAGCCCACACCGCGCACCGTTTCAATGGAGGTTTGGGATTTGATGAATTTCAATTTTTTTCGCAGGAAAGAGATGTAGACCTCAACGTGATTGGCTTCCGCTTCACTGTCAAATCCCCACAGCTTTTCAATGATCTGCTCCTTTGAGGACACAATCTCCTTATGCAGCATCAGATATTCCATCAGCTCACATTCCTTTAAGGTCAAGTTGACCTCGGCGCTGTCGGTTTTCAAGATCATGTTCTGCGTATTTAAGGAAATATCGCCGAAGGTCAGCGCGTCATTGCGGACGATTTCGCCGCGGCGACGACCCAATGCCCGAATCCTTGCCAGCAGCTCCTCCGTATGGAACGGTTTTGCCAGATAATCATCCGCGCCGCAGTCCAGACCCCGAACCTTGTCGGAGATGTCGCCTTTTGCGGTTAATAAAATGACCGGAACGGTCAGTCTCTCGCGTCGAATCTCCTTTAAAATTGAGATTCCATCCAGTTTTGGCAGCATAATATCCAGAACAATGACATCATAAATGTCCGAAAGCGCATTGTCCAATCCGCTCTCCCCGTCGTTTGAAACATCTACCGTATAATTGTTCTTTCGCAGCAAATGAGAAAGCGCCTCCGCCAAATGCTTTTCATCCTCTATCACCAGTATTCGCATATCCCTCAACATTCCTTTCTGATACAAGCCTATACGCTTCCTTAATATATTCTCATTATACCACATCTTTCTTAAAAATGCCTTAAAAATTTTTAAATTTATGAACTTTTTATGAATTTACATGATTTTTACAATCTTTAAGGTTTATTTAAGTTTTCTCCTGTACAATGGACTCATAAACAAGACGAAAGGATGATGCGAGATGGCAATCGAAGTTTTTAATCGGTTTGAATATAAGTATTGTATTGATGAAGCAACGCTCGCAAAGCTTCTTGAGGTCATAGAGCAGCACATGATTCCGGATCAATATTGCATAAACCATTCGCTCTATACCATCGCCAATATCTATTATGACACCGCCGACAATGCGCTGATCCGCCAATCTTTATCAAAGCCGCCCTATAAGGAGAAACTCCGGCTGCGCTCCTACGGTGTACCTGATCTGGATTCCTCCGCTTTTCTTGAAATCAAGAAGAAAGTAAAAGGGTTGGTGAATAAGCGGCGAACCACTCTGCGGCTGCATGAAGCCTATGATTTTCTTGACAGCGGCAAAAAACCGGAGCTGCAAGCGTACATGAACGGTCAGGTCTTGAATGAACTGGAATATTTCCTGCGCGTTCATCCGATCGTGCCAAAGGTATACATCGCCTATGATCGACTGGCTTATTTTGAAAAAGGCAATGCGGATCTGCGGATTTCCTTTGATACAAAAATCCGTACGCGCCGAAATGACTTAAGACTGGAAATGGGAGATTACGGACATCCGCTGCTTGATCGGGGCAAGTATATTATGGAAATCAAAACAAGCCGTGCTATGCCGATATGGCTGACGGAAACGCTGACAAAGCTGCAAATCCGGCGTTCAAGCTTTTCCAAGTACGGAACGGAATATACCGAGTATCTGCAAGCACACGCACATCCGCGGCGTAGGTTTTATCCTTCGGCGGAATACGATCAGCAGCTTGCGGCGGCATTGTAATTACAGTAAAACACTTTTGTTTTTTTTATTTGATACCGGGGCGGTGAGGGTGCTGCCCTTCCCCTGAAGGGGGAAAGTTTTTTAGAATTGCAGGCTGACAGCCGGTTTGACGTATCTGTTTTATTTTTCGCCGGCTCAGACATCCGCTACGCTGCGCGGAGTAGAACTCGCCTTCGTAAAATAAAACAGATACGCCAAGCCTATGAAAGTGCAAATACATTTGGAGTGGGTTTGCCTGTGTTTTTCGAGCTATGGAGGCGAGTTCCGCGCAACGTAGCGGATGTCTGAGCCGGAATAGAACGAAAAATACAGGTAAACCCATAGCAGAACACTGTTTTTACAAATTTCTATAAAAATAATCGGATAAAGGAGAGAAACAATCATGGAAGAATTATTTACAACAACCTTAAACAGTGATATTAGTATCACTACGGCATTAATTGCGATGGGAGTTTCCATTATTTTTGGGTTAATTATTGCCGGAACTTATACCTTGACGCATGAGGGGCGGCATCAGCAAAGCTTTGCGGTTACGCTGACCATGCTGCCGGTAATTCTGGCGGTCATTATCATTTTTGTCGGATCAAATGTCGCAAGAGCCTTTTCGCTTGCCGGAACGTTGTCGATCATCCGATTCCGCAGTGCACCGGGCGACCCGAAAGACATTGCGTATATCTTTTTTGCGATTGCGGCAGGTCTTGCCTGCGGCATCGGTCTATATTTTTACGGCGGAGTGTTCGTTCTGATTCTGTGCCTGTTTATGTTTATTCTGACAAAAGTCAATTTTGCCGCGAACAGCGATACGGACAGAGTGCTGAAGATCACGATTCCGGAGGATTTGGATTATGCCGGAGCGTTTAATGATATTTTCGGACAGTACACCAAAAGAAATAAGCTGACGAGGATCAAGACCACCGATCTCGGCTCTTTGTATGAGCTGAGCTATGATATTACCATGAACCCGGACGCAAGCGAAAAGGACTTTATTGATGCGTTAAGATGTCGAAACGGAAATCTAAATATAGTGCTTGGAATCGCGGCAGACACTGTATATGGTAAATAATGTGCAAAACATGCGAAAAAAAATCTTTCTTTTTCATAAAAATTTTTCTAAAAAAGGCTTGCATTGTATAGGATAATATGGTATAATAATGTTCGTAGAAATTACATTCTACCCTTTTATCCTATACATAGCAACAAAAAAACTACCTTCCGCAAAGGTAGTTTTTTTGCATAAAAATGCCGTAAAAGGCGGCAGAACGGAGTTTTTTTATGACATCAGTACAAACAGTTTTAAATTTTTTTGAGGAAATAGATTCCATACCGCGCGGCTCATATCATACCGATAAAATCGCCGATTATTGTGTTCGGTTTGCGCAGAACCGCGGACTGGAATACCGCCGTGACGCATTGAATAATGTTATCATCAAAAAGCCTGCCACTGCCGACCGTGCGGATCGTCCGCCGGTGATTCTCCAGGGGCATCTGGATATGGTCTGTGAGAAAGAGCCGGACTATGACATTGATTTTTTGACGGAGGGACTGACGCTTCGGGAGGAGGACGGCTATCTTTTTGCCGAAGGGACAACGTTGGGCGCGGATGATGGGATTGCCGTTGCCTATGCGCTTGCGCTGCTTGACAGCGATGATATTCCCCACCCGCCGCTTGAGGTCGTTTTCACCACCGATGAGGAGGTCGGCATGACCGGTGCAGCAGGAATTGATCTGTCGGATTTGCAGGGAAGTACGGTCTTAAATATTGACAGCGAGGCGGAGGGAGTTTTAACTGTCGGCTGTGCCGGAGGAGCAACCGTATGCTGCACGCTCCCGATTCAGCGGACAACTGCGTCCGGCAACCTCTACCGAATCGAAATCTCTGGTCTGACGGGCGGTCATTCGGGGGTCGAGATTCATAAAGGCAGAGTCAATGCCGCCATTCTCGCCGGGCAGCTGCTGAATCGTCTGGACTGTGAGCTGATTTCGATTGAGGGCGGTCTGAAAGACAATGCCATTCCGCCGCGTTCGGCGATCATGATTCTTTCGGAAACTGATCCGAATCTGATTTGTCAGGCGTTAAGCGAACAAACAAAATCCGCAGAGAAAAATATTCAAATTACCGCAAAGCTTGTTGAAACCGGGACGTATTCGGTGCTGACCCCGGAAAGCCTTGACGCGGTAAAAGCCTTTTTGAGTCGTGTTCCCAATGGGGTGCAGCGCATGAGCGCCGATATTCCGGAATTGGTGCAAACCTCGCTGAATCTCGGGATTCTGAAAACGGAAGATGAGGAAATTTCCGCGTCTTTTTCGGTAAGAAGCTCTGTCAAAGCCGAAAAACAGGACTTGATTGCAAAATTAACCCGATTGACGGAGCAGTTTGGCGGCGGCGTTGCTGTCAGCGGCGATTATCCGGCTTGGGAATATCGGGAACATTCGCCCCTGCGCACGCTGATGTCGGAAATTTTCACCGAACAATACGGCTATGCGCCAAAAATCGAAGTGATTCATGCCGGTTTGGAATGTGGGATTTTGTCCGAGAAACTGAAAAATCCCGATTGCGTTTCATTTGGCCCGAATATTTTGGATATTCATACTCCGGCAGAACGTTTGGAGCTTGCTTCGACAGAGCGCGTATGGAACTTCATTCTTGAAATTTTAAAAAGAATCTAAATTTTGGTAATATTTGGAGAACTTCAAGCATATAATATATCAACAATGAATCACGCAAGATAGAGATTTTGATGTGAAAGGAGAGCGGACAAGCTTTCATTTGCGTTGAATTTATGCTGTCGGAGGACGGCGGAATGGAGAGTTCTATGAAAAAAGCTTCAATGTTGGCAGCGGCGTTCGCTGCAATAACCATACTGTGCGGCTGCGGAGCAAAAGAGGTACAGGTAGAAAACATGAGTCTGGAAAGAAAGGCGGCACAGCTGCTGATGGTACGCTGTGAATCGGATATGTCGGATATTCTGAATCGGGGTGCCGGCGGAATTGTGATGTTCGCACAGGACTTTGACGGGTTGACAAAGGAAGAGGTTCAGGAAAAGACAAGCCGGTATCAGAAAAATTCAGATATTCCTTTGTGGATTGCAACCGACGAAGAGGGCGGCACGGTTGTACGGGTCAGCTCGAATCCTTATCTGCGGCAGGAGCCGTTTAATTCCCCTGCGTATTATTATCGTGCCGGCGGCATGGACAATCTGATGAATATCACTGCAGAGAAGTCGCAGCTGCTGTATGATTTAGGTGTGAATATGAATTTAGGACCGGTTGCCGATGTTTCAACCGATCCCGATGATTTTATCTATAAGCGTTCGCTCGGAGAGAGCGCGCAGCTGACCGCGCAATATGTGGCGGAGGCTGTGAAAACAGCAAAGCGGCATAATATCGCCAGTTGCTTGAAGCATTTTCCGGGTTACGGCTCAAATACCGATACGCATACCGGCATTGCGGTGGATTCACGTCCGTTCGACACCTTTACCAATAAGGACTTTTTGCCGTTTGAAGCCGGGATTGCCGAGGGAACGGAAGCGATTCTTGTTTCCCATAATATCGTGACTTGTATGGATCATGAACTTCCGGCATCCCTTTCTCCGGCGGTGCATAGCGTGCTGCGGAGCAATTTGAAATATGACGGTTTGATTATGACGGATGATTTGGCAATGAAAGCCGTGCAGGATTACGGCGATATTTACATAAAAGCCGTTAATGCCGGGAATGATATGCTGATTGTATCCGATTTTGACGCGGCATTGCAGGAAATTGTGGGCGGCGTTCAGTCCGGGCAGATTCAGGAGGATACCTTGAATCAAGCGGTGGAACGAATTTTAAATGTAAAAAAAGCGTGCGGAATTATCCCAGAAAATTAAATACATTTCCGTTGAGAACCTTCATCTGTTTTTTTCTATGAAGGCGAGTTCTACTCCGCGCAGCGTAGCGGATGTTTGAGCCGCAATAGAAAAAAACAGATGAAGGTTCTTTGCACCGCATCCGGGTTAAGCGGAGTTTATCATAAATTTCAGCGCAATTCTTCAGCATGAGGAACAAAAAAGTAAAAGATGAATCGGGAGGATCTTTGCAGCGGCGTTCGGCTGTGGAAATCATCCCGATTTTTTTGTGTCAGAGTGACATTGTTCTGAAATGTTTCTGTAATATAATTTTAAGGTAAAAATCCTGTAGAAAATCACATGCCGTATTTGTTCATTATGACTCTTGACTTTTATATCGAATAATAGTATATTATTAGTTGCACAATATATAGTAATACTTGGGTATAAAAATACAATATTTAGTTTTATGGACGGCGGTTACCAGGACAGTATGATATTTGGAAGACGATATACCGCCGGATTGTTTCAGGAAACACAGAGCAATGCCGTATTTTTGACAGGCGGCATAGAAAGGGATGGTTATTCAAGATGAAGATTATCAAGCGAAGCGGCTCAGAGGCAGGCTTTGATATTACCAAGATTATCGGCGCGGTCGAGCGTGCAAACAACGAAGTTTCGCGGCGGGATCGGCTGACCGAGGAACAAATCAAAGAGATATCCGCGAATGTAACGGATGAATGTATGAAAATGAATCACGCGGTCAGCGTGGAGGAAATACAAGATCTTGTGGAAAATCAAATCATGGACCGCAAGGCGTTTAATGTTGCAAGAAAATATGTGACCTACCGATACAAACGAGCATTGATACGAAAGTCCAACTCAACCGACGATCGGATTTTGAGCCTGATTGAATGTGACAACGAAGAAGTCAAGCAGGAAAATTCAAACAAGAATCCGGTTGTAAACAGTGTGCAGAGAGATTACATGGCGGGCGAAGTATCAAAGGATATTACGCGCCGCCTTTTACTTCCCCAGGATATTGTCCGTGCGCATGAGGAGGGAATTATCCATTTCCATGATTCGGATTATTTTGCTCAGCACATGCACAATTGCTGTCTGGTTAATCTGGAGGATATGCTCCAAAACGGGACAGTAATCAGCGAAACGATGATTGAGCGGCCGAAAAGCTTTTCGACTGCGTGTAACGTTGCAACGCAGGCTATTGCGCAGATTGCCAGCTCCCAATACGGCGGACAAAGCATTACGCTTTCGCACTTAGCGCCGTTCGTGGATGTCAGCCGTCAAAAGCTCAGACGGATTGTAAAAGAGGAATTTGAGGCGGCAAATTTACCGCTTTCGGAAGACAAAATTAATGAAATTGCCGAGATGCGCGTTAAGGAAGAAATTCAGCGCGGCGTACAGATGATCCAGTATCAGGTCATTACCTTGATGACAACGAACGGTCAGGCGCCGTTTGTTACGGTATTCATGTACTTAAATGAGGTTGAGGACGGACAGACACGGGACGACCTTGCGCTGATTATTGAAGAAATGCTGCGTCAGCGGCTGCTCGGCGTAAAGAATGAAAAGGGCGTTTACATTACGCCGGCATTCCCGAAGCTGATTTATGTCTTGGAGGAAGATAACATCCGCGAGGGCAGCAAGTACTGGCATATTACAGAGCTTGCGGCAAAGTGTACCGCAAAGCGCATGGTTCCGGACTATATTTCAGAAAAAGTCATGAAAGAATGCAAGGACGGAAACTGTTTCCCCTGCATGGGCTGCCGTTCTTTCCCGACAGTTTATAAGGACGAAAACGGAAAATACAAGTTTTACGGGCGGTTTAACCAGGGTGTTGTGACGATCAATCTGGTGGATGTGGCTTGTTCCTCCGAGGGGGATATGGATAAATTCTGGCAGATTCTTGACGAGCGTCTGGCATTGTGCAAAAAGGCGCTGATGTGCCGTCATGAGCGGTTAAAGGGTACCCCGTCGGATGTTGCGCCGATTCTGTGGCAGCATGGCGCACTGGCAAGACTGAAGAAAGGCGAAACGATTGATAAGCTGTTATTTAACGGATATTCAACGATTTCTCTCGGTTATGCCGGACTGTACGAATGTACCAAATATATGACCGGAAAATCGCATACCGATCCGGTTGCGGCACCGTTTGCGCTGGAGGTTATGCAGCATTTGAATGACGCTTGTGAAAAGTGGAAAAAGGAAGAAAATATTGATTTCAGCCTTTACGGTACGCCGATGGAGTCCACAACCTATAAGTTTGCGAAATGCCTGCAAAAGCGTTTCGGTATCATTCCGGGTGTAACGGATAAGAACTACATAACCAACAGCTATCATGTGCATGTAACGGAGGAAATCGACGCATTTTCCAAGTTGTCCATCGAAGCAAAATTCCAGAAGCTTTCGCCGGGCGGTGCGGTAAGCTATGTGGAGGTTCCGGATATGCAGAATAATATAGAAGCAGTGCTTGCCGTAATGCAGCATATTTACGATAATATTATTTATGCGGAGCTGAATACCAAGAGCGATTATTGCCAGGTATGCGGCTATGACGGAGAAATTCAGATCACGAAGGACGAGCATGGCAAGTTGATTTGGGAATGTCCCAACTGCCATAACACCGATCAAGATAAAATGAATGTTGCGCGCCGTACCTGCGGATATATCGGAACACAGTTCTGGAATCAAGGACGGACGCAGGAAATTCAGGATCGGGTGATGCATCTGTGAATTACGGAGCAATCAAAAAGACCGATATTGCAAATGGCCCCGGAGTCCGCGTATCGCTGTTTGTTTCCGGCTGTACACATCAGTGCCCCGGATGCTTCAACTCGGTAGCGTGGGATTTCAACTACGGAACTGCTTTCGATGAAACGGTGCAGGAGGAAATTTTTCATGCCCTTGCACCGCAATATATTTCCGGGCTTTCGGTACTCGGCGGAGAGCCGTTTGAGCCGGAAAATCAACGTGCATTGCTGCCGTTTTTACGCGAGGTGCGAAAGCGGTTTCCGGAGAAAAATATCTGGTTTTACAGCGGATATGTCTTTGAAACAGAGCTTTTGGGCGAAAGCCGCGCGCGCTGTGAAGTGACGGCAGAGCTTTTGTCAATGATTGATGTTTTGGTGGACGGAAGATTTGTAGAAGCCGAAAAGGATATTACGCTACGATTTAAAGGCTCGCGCAATCAGCGGATTATTGATGTACGGAAGTCGCTGGAATCGGGCGAAACCGTTGTAATCGGGTAAATAAATAGTAAGCGCCGCAGCTCTCATTTTCAAGAGCTGCGGCGCTGTTTTTATTATTCGCTGTAAGCATGCTGTTTTCCGATAAAACCGCATTGTGAGAAGTCGTCCGGGTTGTTTCGGATGATGTAATCAATATAGGATTCCACCATCAGCGCGGTCAGACGGTAGCCGGAAACATTCAGATGACCGCCGACAAAGAAGCGTCTGCGAAATTCCTCATCATACTTTGGTGCATATTTTCTGAAATCCAACAGATAGCAATTGGAGAATTTCTCCGCAATCTCATAAAGAAGCTTCGCATGCTGATCGTAGAGTGCGGATCTTTCTTCATCTTCGGTGGATTTCGGCATTGTCATCAAAAAGAACTTTGCGTTCGGTTCAATGGTCTTGTATTTGCTGATGATTGCACTGTACCAGCCGGCAAAGGTGGGCTTGTTCAGCGCATAATTGGTGGGGTGAATATCCTCGATTGAACCCAACTCCAAATCCTTGTTTAAAATCTGGGATACATCATTTACACCCAGCGCAATAATATAAGCCTGGCAGCGGAGCGCCGGATCCAAGAATCCCTGTGCAGCCGCATAACCGCTTATGTATTCTCTTGCGGTCATGCCGCCTCTGGAAAAGTTGTATACCTTGCAGCCTGCATCGCGGGCAATAAACTGTCCCCAGGAATATTCGAAATAATCATGATACCCTCTCTCGCCCAATTCCATAGACTCTAATTCGCCGGAGGATAAGCTGTCGCCGATACAGCCGATCGTTCTGAAATCAGCGCAAAATCCGCCGTTGGAAACAAGATTGTCCAAAGGCTTTTCATCTGCATTTGACATAAATTTTTTAATATCCATTTTTTTCTCCATTCTGCCGTTTGCCGCGGCATTGTATATTTTTTCCCAGTATAGCATATTCATTAAAAGATGTCAAGCCGCAAATTCAAACCATCTCAATGGATGAATTTTATTAAAAAAAATTCACAAATCATACTTTGGGATGATTACAAAACAATTAATATATGGTATAATCATTTTATACTGATCCGAAATTTATGATAGAAGATTGTAAAACACGATTTTCTGAATGAACTTTCATCTGTTTTTCAGTCTGCGGAGGCGAGTTCTACTCCGCGCAGCGTAGCGGATGTCTGAGCCGCAGCGGAATGAAAAACAGATGAAAATACTTATCATAACATTCGGATAATTGAATTTTTTCGATGAAAGGGGAGAAGAATTTGAAATCTGGCATTTTGATTAAGCCGGAGATCGCCGGGCAATTTCAAACGGTGATGGAACAGGGGAGAATTCTTTTTTTCAGCGCTCCATGCGGCTTTGGAAAAACCTGTGTTGCCACCGCGCTTTTAAAAGGGCGGCGCGTGCTTCAGTGTTCCGCGGAGGAAGACGATCTGACCGCAATAGCGGCTGACGCGTCTTGGGATATTTTACTGGTCGATCAGCTCCACATGCTGCAAGATATCGAGGGGCAGCAGGCATTGTGTACGCTGATCCGTGAGCATCCGGAAAAGCGGTTTGTGCTGTTGTCGCGGGGAATTGTGCCGGGATGGCTGATTGCTTTTCAGCTGGCAGGCATCATGCAGACGATTGACGCACACGCGCTGTTTTTTGATCGGGAAACAACAGCGGCGGCATTTGCGGCTTATGGCGTAATGCTGTCGGAATCGGACTTGACGACGATTTTCCGTGAAACGCAGGGATATCCTTTGGCAGTGATTATTATAGCGCAGCGGATGGCGAACGGGGCAGCGTATGATCCCGAAACCCAAGAAGCGGTGCTGCACGAAATTTATCTTTATTTTGAAGAAGCGATCTACCGCCGTTTTGATTTGCCGATGCGTCGGTTTTTACTGGATTTGGCACCGTTTGAAGAATTTTCAACAGATCTTGCAAAGATTGTAAGCGGAAACGTCAAGGCAGGTGAAATGTTGGCGCATGTTCGGCAAAATTCAACGATGTTTCTGCGCGGCGGACTGGATAAATTCAGCTTTTGGCCGATATTCAGAGATTTTTTGCTTTGGGAACAGGCGCACGAATATACAAATGAACAGCAATGCGGTCTTTACAGCCGTGCGGGGCTTTATTATGAGCTGCGCGAGGATTATGGCAGATCACTGGAGTGCTACTCCAGGAGCGGCGAATATAATAAGGTTTCCGAGCTTTTGATAAAGAATGCGGAGCTTCATCCGGGAATGGGGCATTATAAGGAAATGGAGCGGTATTATCTTTCGCTGCCGGAGGAAAAGATCGCGGCGAGTCCGGCACTGATGCAGGGGGTGAGCATGCTGTGTTCACTGCGGATGGATTATAAGGAATCAGAGCGTTGGTATCAGGAGCTGGAACGGTTCGCTGCGGTACGGAAGAAAACGGACGCGGCGGCGCGAGAGGCGAGAAGCCGTTTGGCGTGGCTGGATATTTCCCTGCCGCAAAGAGGGGTTTCTCATATGACGGAAACGATTTCCGCCGCCTTTCGGCTTATGATGAATCGGGAAATCAAGCTTTCGCCGTTTTCGGTAACAAGCACATTGCCCAGTCTGATGAACGGGGGCAAGGATTTTTCGGATTGGAGCAAGAAAGACGATTTACTGTATGCAACGATGCGGATTCCGGTCGAGGCTGTTTTGGGAAAGGACGGCGTTGGAATGGCGGATTGTGCGATTGCCGAAAGTAAGTTTGAAAAGGGCGAGGACGTATCAAGCCGCATGCTGACGCTGGTATCGAAAATCAGTGATGTTCAGAGCCGCGGAACGCCGGATATTGAGTTTGCCCTGGTGGGATTGCTCGCCAGACATCAGGTGGCTTGCGGTCGGGCGGAGGATGCCGCGCATACGGTTGAAGCGCTTCGCAACCGCTTTGCCGAGAATGAACAATCGCGGTTTTTTGCCAATATTGACGCGCTGCTGTGCCGCATTGCTCTGCGAACGGGAGATATGGAGTATGCGGAAAACTGGTATCGGCAAAAGGCACCGAAGGATTTGATTAATTTACAGGTCATGAAACGGTATCAATATTTCACGCAGGCAATGATGGAGCTGGCTTTGGGCGATGAGGACGCGGCATTGCTTACCCTTGCGCCGCTTGTTCCCTATTGTGCCGAGTGTGAACGGCATATTGATACGATTCATTTGAAACTGCTGACGGCGGAAATTAAGCGCCGTAAAGGGAATGAGGAATGGAAAGCGGAGATGCGGACGGCGATTGATATTGCGTCGGAGTATCATTTTATCCGCACGATCAGCATGTACGGCGCACTGGCACTGCCGCTGCTGACGGAATGTGATTGGTGCGGAGATGCGGCTTTTATGAAGCAGCTGCTTAAGGCAACGCGCGGTCAGGCGGTTTATTATCCGAATTTCATGAAACCCCGGCGCGGCATGTCGGAAAAGCTGACCGAAGCGGAGATGCAGGTTCTGCGCCTGCTTTGTGCCGATAAGAGTAATGCCGAAATCGGCGAAATTTTAGATATTCGGCTTGCAACGGTAAAAAGCCATGTGAGCCATATTTTGCAGAAGCTCGGCGTAAGCCGAAGAAGTGAAGCCAAGACCGCGGCGCAAAAGCTGCGGCTGATATAATTAGGAGGTTGAACGTGAAAAAGAAGTTTCTAAGCTTATTGCTTTGCAGCAGTATTCTTTCAATGTTATTCCCTGTATCCGCCATACAGGTTCATGCGGAGGAAGATGTGGGGGGAAAGCTCAAGGTTCCGATTTTGAACGCGAGCAATTATAACGACTCAAATTTATTTAATAAGTATGTAAAAAATACGCCGGGAAACTGGTGGACGACCAGCCCGACGCTTTCGGCAGGACCGCTGTTCAAGGTTACGGGGCAGTATAATTCGCGGTATATGTACAGCGTGGGATTTAATGAGAAATCCGATACGATGTCCATGATGTATCTGACAACCTGGCTTCGCCAATCCGGGAATGATCGCTGGTCGGCAGAGTTCAAGATGAAGTATCCGTCCTATGATTTCCGGAATTTGCTGGATACGGGACAGATTCAGATGAAGTTCGGCGCAAAGTTCGCTAATTATGGCAACAGTCAGCCCTCCATGAAATTTAAGGGACGGGGGATTGACGGATCATCGCTGCCCAATAATGCGACGGTAGTGAAAGAAAGCAGCTGGATGTCGGTTACGAAAGAGGATTTAATCAATGATTCTATCGTTATGAGCGGCGGCAAGGGCGGCGATAAGGCGGTGGTTTCCAGACCTTATGTTTTGTTTGCGGATATGACAAGACCGACGATTCAAGCCGCAAGTGCCGGGAACGACTCGATTTTTCTGGATTTTGGTGAGCCGCTCCGGAAACTGGGCAATGTTAGCGATATGACGCTGAAGCTTCGCGCGAGCAATCTTGAAAGCGGCGTTGAAAATATTTCACTGACCGCAACGGCGCTGCGCATAACAAATAACGGTATTCTCTTTACCATCGACAATCCGGATAATATCCGACAATACCAGATTACGCGGATTGACGAATTTCAATGCCGTTCGAACGAATACAAGGGTCAGATGTACGGAATTTCACTGGCGGATAATTATCTGTATTCAAGCTCTGCCTTTTATGGAACGGAGTATAAAAAGGTGGATAATGCGCCGAAGCTGATTGACGAGTATTTTACCGCCAATACGCCGGTTACGGATATGGCAGGAAACAGCCTGTCAATCGGCAAGAAGGATTTGACGCCATTTTCGTTGATTGTGGATAAAGTTGCACCGGAAATTGACAGTGTGGAGATTGCCGGAAGTATGATCAACGCGAACACAACGGAATATGATTTATCGAAATATTCCCAGGCATCCGATTGGCCGGAGGATATTGACCGCAGCAGCATCTTTGCCGGCGTGGGCGATACGGTGACTTTTTCAATGATAACTACGAAAAAAATCACTCGCGGCAAATCCGGCTCAATATGTGCTGTGCTGAATATTGAAGACAACGGCAGCCCGGTGGAGCTTGTTGCGGAGAAAATGGAAAATACTTATGATGGTGTGAATAAACGAGAGGCAACCAAGATTACCTTTCAACCGATCACCATCACCGAATCTATGACTGCTAAGGATGCGAATACGCCAATCAAGCCGATTCGGATTGAGGTGAAGAATATATGGGATTTACACAACAACTCGATGAAATCCAAAGAGCTGACGTGTGTTCCCAGACAGCAGATTTATCTGGATAATATCGCGCCGCAAGTGACCGCGGATTCACCGACCGGTAATATTAACGAGGGTGAGTTCTGTGTGCCGATTACCTTTAATGACGGTGAGGGCGCAGGGATTGTGTCGGGATTTGTCGGATTGACGGCAGATTTTGCCTGGGTTTATGATGGAGATCGGCAGCATACGTTCCAATATGCCATTACTTATTCTCCGGAAGCGCCAAAGGCGGAGGATTACAAAACCGCGCAGTTGAACCCTGCCGATCAGCCGGCATGGAATCGCTTGAATCTGCCGGTCAGCGAGTATTATCTGCATATTAAAACCGATGCGGATGAAATCAAAAATACCAAGCTGATTGTTCGGGCGAATGACTGGGCAGGAAATATCGGGAATGAGGAAGTTTCGCTTGAAACCATCAATATTGACCGAACCGCGCCGGAGGTTGCACTGGTTTCGGTGAATACCGAATATCAGGACAATACGGCGAAAATCACCGCAAAGGTGCGTGTGGACGATTTTAATACGGAGGGCTTGAGAGCCGAATATCAGATCGTGGATAAGGGTGCTGCGGCGGACGATTCCAAGTGGGAGTCGGCGGAGCTGGCTGACGGCGTTTTTGAAGCCGGGGAAACATTGAGCGAAGCGCAGAAATATGAGCGTGATTTCCTTGTAAGAGCAACGGATAACAAGGGGAATGTTTCGAAAATCGAGCGATATGCGGCGACGGCTGATTTAACAAAGGCAAAAGCAAAGTATACGGTTGTCAG
>CAUGRT010000028.1 GCA_959602045.1 uncultured Clostridia bacterium
ATAATCTGACGATTTTTTCAACACTTTTTTATGAATTTTTAGAGGTTACCTTAAAAATATAATAGTATAGATATGTATTCTAAAGACGATTACTGCGGTATTCGTCTTTTTCTATGCTCATTTTTAGGAGGTATTCATGAACGGAATAACAGAACTTGCAAAGCTCTTAAAGGAACGGGAAAACAGTGACGGGTACTCGCCTATATTCGGTACGGTCATTGAACTGCCGAACACGAAAATACGCATAAGTGAAAAGGTAATACTTACCGACAGCCATATTACGCTGTGTATAAATTTAAAAGAGCAAAATTCTGAAGGTGAATACATCAATATTGGTAAGACTGTTGTTTTGCTGCCGTATGCCAACGGTCAGAAATTCATAGTGATAGGAGTGGTTATCTGATGTTTCCGAATTCAAATAGTGTAACGGTCAATAATGAAACCAAATTATCAAGCGGAACAGAATCATACCTTTTTGACTTTGACAGCGGTGATTTTGTTGTGCGTGACGGCAAACTCGTAGAATGTGACGGCATAGACGCAATAAAGGTATGGATTGAAAAGATACTCCGCACCGAAAAAGGCAGATATACAATTTATGCTGACACCGAGTACGGCTGTCATTTGGAGGATTTGATTATCGGAAACAGTTACACGGTTGAATTTGTTGAAGCTGAATTAAAGCGAGAAATTGAGGACGCTCTAAAGCAAAATCCGCAGATTTCCTCGGTCACAAACTTTCATATTACACGAAACACAAATGCAATTACGGTAACGCTGGAGGTGGTGTTAAATGATGAAGGACGAAATACTGTCACGGTTACTGTCTGATATATCGGATGAGTTCGACAAAGGTGTCGGCTCATTTTTTTATGATGTTACAAAGCCGGCATCTGAAGAATTTGAAACGGCATACGCAAGACTTGAAGAAATCCTAAAGAACGGCTTTGCACTGACGGCAAGCGGCGATTATCTTGATTTCAAAGCTGCCGAGCAAGGCATAACAAGAAAGTCGGGTATCGCATCAAAAGTGGTGGTTACCATAACAGGCACACCGGGCAGTGTAATTTCTGTCGGTGATAAGGTCGCATCGGACAATCTCATCTTCTCTGCTATTGAGAATAAAGAAATCAGTGATAGCGGAACTGCTGATGTTACGGTTATTTGCGATACGGTCGGCACTGTCGGAAATATTCCAACAGGTAGCATAAACCGTTTCCCTGTCACGCTCTCCGGTATTGTTTCGGTGACAAACAACGAGCCGGCGACAGGCGGGTTTGATGAGGAAACCGATGACGAGTTGCGTGACAGGTACTTTGAAAAGGTTTCACTCCCGGCAACAAGCGGAAGTAAATACCATTACATACAGTGGGCAAAGGAGATAAACGGTGTCGGTGACGCTAAATGTCTGCCGCTTTGGAACGGAAACGGAACTGTTAAGGTTATAATCATCAATTCCGAAAAAGGTGTGGCAAGTGATGAACTAATAGACGAGGTTAAAAACCACATTGAAGAAAACCGTCCTATCGGTGCAGAGGTTACCGTTGAGAGTGCCGAGCCGCTTACGATTGATGTGTCGGTGTCATTAACGCTCGCCGCAGGTGCAAGCCTTGAAACGGCAAAGGAAAAGATAACAGAAAGTATAACAAACTATCTGCGTAAAAATGCCTTTGCTATAAGCTACATTTCATATGCACAGATTGGCGGATGTATTTTAGCCTGTGATGAAATTGCCGATTACAGTGATTTGAAATTAAACGGCGATACGCAAAATATAACTGTTTCGGAAACGCAGGTGCCTGTCTTGGGGGTGGTTACGGTTGCTTGAGAAGATGCCCGGATATTACCAGAAATCAAAGGTAATTAATGATTTAATTCATTCTATCGAAAACGAATTTGAACGGTTAAAGCAAGAAACAATCCTTACGGAAAACCAGTTCTTTGTCATTCTATCCGACAGGGACATAAAAAGTCATGAAGATGATGTAGGACTTATTTCCGATGCTTCCGCTGATATTGAAACCCGCCGAGGTCGAGTTCTTTCAAAGCTGCGAGGCACGGGAACGGTTACAAAGACCATGATGAAAAATGTAGCTGCATCCTTTGTCAACGGTGATATTGAGATTATAGAGTATCCGTCAGAGTATTGCTTTGCGGTGAAATTTACGTCAAAAACCGGTGTTCCGTATAACATTGCCGATATTCAAGCAATGATTGAGGAAATAAAGCCTGCTCATTTGGCTGTGGAATATATTTTTACATACCGTCTTTGGCAGGATATTCTTGATGAAATACAGATATGGACTACGGCAAAGAACTACTCATGGGAATGGATGCTGACCTTTGAAGTAAAGTCAAATCTCAATATATCGGACAGTGGTATTTTTTATTGCCCGGAGGGTAACGGGAACGGAAAAGTAATATGGAACGAAAAAAGAGCATACGCAAGGAGGAATGAATAAATGGCAGAGATACATCCAAACGATATAGGACTTGCCACCTTTGCCGATGTGGGTGACGTTGAAAAGCTGAAAACATCGGCAAAGAACGTGGTGGATGCATTAAACGAGATTTATCAGAACGGAACCCAGGGCGGCAGCTTTGGCGAGCAATGGTATGTTGACGGAGAAAACAATGTAATCATCGGTGAAAATAACATTGTTTACGGCAGCAATAACCTTATTATAGGCTCTGATAATATTATTGTCGGTGATAATATAAACATAATTGCAAGCAAGAAACAAAGATATAATTACTTGAACATAGAATTTCATTACTATGATGCAGGTACCGGACAAATCAGTTATTATATCTATTCCGAGGAACAAACAGAAATGCCTCTGAAGGTCGGTGACAAACTCGTTATAAGTGTCAGCCAAACCTGGACAAACTCTGATTGGTCGGATTGGATAGACATTAGTTCGCCACAGAAGATAGTAGAGGTTCTTGAGGTCAATACCGACAGCGGATACATAAGGATTACAACAGATATAGGCATTTCGGCAGACCCGCCGGATGAAACTCATACAATACTGGATTATGAGTATATAGGTACATTTATTCCGCTTATTGATGAATATAAGACAGTATCAGGTGCATCAAGCATATCCTTCGGCGGCAATGCGTCCGGAACATCAAGCTTTGTTGCCGGAAACGGCACTGCAAGCGGTTCATATTCGTTTGCGGCCAACTCATCAAATGCAAAAGGGAATTATTCGGCGGCTCTGTGCTCAAGCAGAGCTGAAGGAGCATATTCGTTTTCGGCAAATTCAGCAACAGCAAATATGGAAAAGGCGGCGGCATTTAACAACAGTGAAACTCATTCTCCTAATTCATTTGGAATGGGATATTATTCAAAGGTTTACGGCAGACCGTTGAAATGCACAAATCTTAATTGGAGCAACAAATCACTTACCATCGACAGCAGCTATAGTCTTTCAGGTATTAAAGCCGGTAATACAATTATTCTAAGATGCTATAACTGTATAAACACAATTATATTTGACAAAGTTACTGTAAAATCGGTAAGCGGCAATGTAATTTACATGGCTGACGATACCTATATCGGCGGTGCCGGGTCATATATACATCAGCTTTTCCCGGACGGTATAATTTTTGCACTGGACAGTTCAACAACATATGCCAATGCAGCATTAGTAGGCGGTTATTATGGAATTGCAAGCGGAAAGTATTCATTTGCTGACGGTATGCACGTTGTTTCCGCTGCTGACGGCGCTGTCACCTTCGGCAAATACGGAATAAATACAGAAAGCTGTTCCTTGGCACTTGCCAACGGTACGGCAATAAAAACACCGGGACTGGCATTCAAGGTTTTATCTGACGGCAGTGTCCATGCAGATAAGGAATACACATCACCCTGTGCCGATTATGCGGAGTACTTTGAGTGGGAGGACGGAAATCCCGACAACGATGACAGAACAGGATATTTTGTAAAGCTTAAAAACAGTAAAATTGTATTGTGCGAGGATTTTGACACACCGCTTGGTATTGTTTCCGCAACTCCGGCAATCATCGGTGACTGTGGTGAGATGCACTGGAAGGGGAAATATGTAACCGATGATTTTGGAAGAATACAGTATCATGAGGTTATTGTTACGGCTGAAAAGGATGAGGACGGAAATGTAGTTATTGAAGAGCACACAGAAACGCAGCCGGTGTTAAATCCGGAATGGAATGCTGAACAAGAATACATTCCGAGAAAGGACAGACCGGAATGGGCGGCTGTCGGAGTCTTAGGAAAGCTTATCGTCTACGATGACGGAACACTTCAAAGCGGCGATATATGCCGTTGCGGAGCAAACGGAAAAGCTGTGAAATCCATAGAAAACGGATATACCGTCCTAAAAAGAGTGGCAGACGATAAAGTCTTAATATGGTTCAAGGGGTGATGTTATGCCAAAGGAAACTGCAAATCATAAATTAAAGAAACCACTGTATTCAGACAATGCAGACATTGCGGTCATCAACGAAAACTTTGATGCCATTGATGAACTGCTGACACCAAGCATTTATGCTACAACTGCACCAGACAGTGCGGCTGTAAAGGGCAAGCTGTCGGCTGTTCTCGGATGGCTTGCAAACAGGATAAAGGCAATAACCGGTCAAAATTCATGGCAAGCATCACCGCCTGTTTCACTTACGGAATGCAGTAATCATATTTCAAGCGGTACGCATCAAAATGCGACCATAAATTCAAACGGGTTCATGAGTTATTCTGATAAGCAAAAGCTTGATAACGCCACATCGGACTATACCGCAAGCAAGCTGATGATGCGTGATTCAAACGGCAGAGCAAAGGTGAAAACTCCGAGCAGTGACTATGATATTACAAACAAAACCTATGTCGACTCGAATTTTGTAAAGAAGAATGCCGACACAACAATGACCGCCAAGCTGACTGCTTATTCCAACACCGCATACACAACCAAACAAGTGCGAAACATTGTGCTGTGGACAAGCGGTTCAACTCCTCCGGCAACAAGCTACGGTGACATTGTAATTAAGACGTTTTGAGGTGAAATATGGCAACTGTAAACTTTACTTATGATTATCCATATGCCGGGTACGGTGAAGACGGCAGATTTCAGAATAAATGGTCTGAATCAAGAGTAACGCTCAACGGCTGTTATACATACCCGATGATATTTAATACCGCCGTGCCAGGCTGCAAACACATAAAAATGAATGTCGAGATAGAAAACACCGGCTCCGGAACAGTGCTCGGACGGTCTTGGGATTTCTTCGTTTATCGGCAAAGCTACGGGTGGTATGAGGTATGCTCGTTTACTCTGCCGGATGACGGAAAATATACGATTGACCGTGATATGCCCGGATATACTATAACGCAGATTGCCTGTGTTCCGTCCTCAAATCCCGGTTCAAGCAGAACATGGAACACTTGGTATGGCATTGAACAGCTTACTATAACCGAAACAGTAACTGTAAATGAACTGACAACGGGTACTTTCCAATACGGAGTGTTCGCAAATTACTACGGCTTGGAGCAGAAACTTAGTGAAGTGTACGCAAATATAGACGGAGCATTGAAACAGGCAACTGATGTTTTGGTTAACATAGACGGTTCACTTGTTTCACTTCCGAAGGTTAATTCTGCATACCTAAAAACAGAGTCCGATTCTATGACGCTATACGGTTTTACACCATCCGTAAGCGGAAGTTACAGAATAACGCAAAAGAAAATATCGGGCGACCATGAAATCCGTTTATACGGCAGTGATTTTGCACCGCTGTATGACGGATATTTTTATGACCGGAGTTTCGACCTTGCAGCCGGAACTCTTTATTATATAACGGTAACACATTACAGAGGTGCGGATACAAGCGAAAGCTATCTGCAGATTTATAAGGAGGCTTAATTTTATGGAGAAATTAAAAGTATTTTACACGGCCGTATGCACCGCACTTGCATACATATTCGGCGGCATGGATAAAATGCTCGCCATTCTTCTTGTGTTCATTGCTATTGATTTTATAAGCGGCTTTGTCAAGGCATGGGTTTTGAAAGAATTTGACTCAAGCAAGTTTTACATCGGCGGAGTAAAGAAAATCGGCATTCTGCTCATCGTAGCAGTTGCCACACAGCTTGATTTGCTTATAAGCATTGATTCTATGGCACTAAGAACGGTAGCCGTTTCGTATTACATAGCAAATGAAGGCTTTTCAATTCTTGAAAATTGGGGCGCTATGGGGCTGCCGCTGCCGACTGCTCTCAAAAATGCCCTTGCAAAACTAAGAAAGGACGATAAAAATGGTACAGATAAATAAAAAGCAAATTTCATATAACAAAACCGCAAGAACGCAAAAGCCGGTGTATATCGTAATTCACGATACAGGCAACACCGGAAAAGGTGCCAATGCAAACGCACACTTTAACTACTTCAACGGCGGCAACAGAAACTCATCTGCTGATTTCTTTGTGGATGATACGCAGGTTCTGCAGGTCAATGACTACGCAAAATATTATACCTGGCACTGCGGTGACGGCAAGGGAAAATACGGAATAACAAATTCCAACTCCATCGGCATTGAAATCTGTATAAATTCAGACGGTAATTACAATATTGCATTTCAAAAAGCGGTTGAACTTACAAAGTATCTTATGAAAGAACTTAATATTCCGATTGAACGTGTAGTCCGTCACTATGACGCAAGCCGTAAAAACTGCCCGGCAAGCATGAACAAGAACAACTGGGCATTATGGGGTACATTTAAAAAGAGATTAACAGAAAATGAGGAGGATTTGACTATGGCACAGTATGATGAACTAAAAAAGGAAATCGGCAGTATCCGAACCGATGTTGACAAGCTGAAAAACAAGATGATTTACGCATGGGTAGATGATAATATGCCCGACTGGGCAAAGCCTACCGTAACCAAGCTTATGCGGAAAGGTTATTTGAAAGGTGATGACGAAGGCAAGCTGAACCTTGACGATAATATGCTCCGTATTCTTGTTATTAATGACCGCGCCGGAATTTACGGTGAATAACGGTTATTTAATGGCCTGTGAGGATTTATTTCCTTGCAGGCTTTATTTTTTTATCCGCTCAAATCGCCTTCTAATCTCCAGTGAAAAGTGAAGAACTAAGATTGGAGGTGCTCCCATGCAGGCAGACACAAAGACGGTTTTACAGACAACGGATATATCCGCAAATTTGAAGACTGCACCCAAGCCTTTAACAGACATAGAACTCCAGCAAGATTACGACTACTTTATGGCGCAGGTGGCCACAAATATGATGCTTTCGTCTGGGCTTATTTCCTTGTCAGAATTCAACAAATTAACGCAGATAAACCGCGACACATTCTCTCCGTTATTAGTCGAGATTATGCCCAAAATTACTTGACATTTGTGGCATTTAGAGTGATGTATATACACTGACAAAGGAGGTGAAATACCATGAAGAAGGTAACAAAAATCGATAAAATCCAGCCTTCCAAAGCTGCAAAAAAGAAGCTCCGCGTCGCAGCCTACTGCCGAGTTTCTACGGATTCGGATGCCCAGCTTGAAAGCTTGGAAACGCAGATGAGTCACTATAAAAACTACATCACAGCTCGTGACGATTGGGAATTTGCCGGACTATATTTTGATGAAGGCATTACCGGAACCAAAGCTTCTAAGCGACCCCAGCTTATGCGACTCATTACGGATTGCAAGGCAAGAAAAATTGACTTTGTAATCACAAAATCAATTAGTCGCTTTTCCAGAAATACAACGGACTGCTTGGAGATTGTACGAACACTTCTGAATCTGAACATCCCGGTTTATTTCGAGAAGGAAAATATTAATACGGGCTCAATGGAAAGTGAGCTATTCCTTTCTATTCTAAGCTCAATGGCCGAAGGAGAATCTACTTCGATTTCCGAAAACAACAAGTGGTCTATCAAAAAGCGCTTTGAAAATGGGACCTACAATCTCGGCTATGTGCCTTATGGGTACAGTTGGGAAGATGGAAAAATAAAGGTCAATCCGGAACAGGCAGAAATTGTAAAGAGAATCTTCTCTGAGCTGCTTTCCGGGAAAGGTACGGATGCCATTGCAAGAGCCCTGAATGATGAATTGGTTCCCACCAAGAAAGGTGGTCGCTGGAATTCTACCAGCATTCGCGGCATTCTTGCAAACGAAAAGTACACTGGCGACTGCATATTTCAAAAGACCTATACGGACAGCAATTTTAACCGCCATAAGAATGATGGAGTACTCGACAAGTATTTTGTCCCAGACCATCACGAAGCGATTATCAGTCATGAAGACTTTGAAGCTGCTGCTGGTCTTATTAAACAGAGAGCAGCCGAAAAAGGCGTCCAACGTGGTAGTACTAAATACCAACAGCGCTATGCTTTTTCAGGAAAGATTATCTGCGGTGAATGTGGTGATACCTTCCGCAGGAGAATTCATTCAAGCACCCACACAAGTTATGTCGCTTGGGTATGCAACACGCATCTGGAAGATACCGGCAAATGCTCCATGCTATACCTAAGAGACGATGATTTAAAGCTGGCATTTGCGACAATGCTTAACAAGCTAATCTACTGTTACAAGCTGGTCTTGAAACCTTACCTTGAAGCCTTGCAAGCAAACACAAGTGATGAAGCACTCCTTTTCATCCAGCACTTGGAAAACCTGCTGGAACAGAATGCAGAGCAGCGTGAAACCCTGCATAAGCTGGTGGCGCAGGGCTACATAGACCAGATTCTTTTCACGAAGGAAAACAACGCACTGCTTTCGCAGGCTAATGATTTCAGAAGTGACATTGAGGCTCTGAACCGCTCGCAGACTCTCGATACTACAAAGGTCTATGAGACAGAACGCTTGATACACTTCTGCGAGCGTGGTGAAATGCTACAGGAATACAGAGAAGATTTATTTGAACTATTCGTTGACCACATTCATGTTTACAGCCGGCAGGAAGTCGGATTTGTACTCCGCTGTGGTCTTACTTTTAAGGAGAGGATTTGATGGGACACACACTTTACGGCTACCGAATCGAGGATGGCAAAGCAGTTATTGATGAAGCTGCTGCCGCACAGGTTCAGGCACTATACAAGAATTATTTAAGCGGTCTTTCACTCACCAATGCTGCAAAGGAAGCCGGACTTGACTTACTTCATTCTGGCGCAAAAAGAATGATGCGAAACAATCACTACCTTGGTGATGACTTCTATCCGACAATCATCGACAAGGAATCCTTCGATGCAGTTGAACTTGAAATAAACAGACGTTCCGCAAAGCTTGGAAGAGACGACCGCTACAAAGCACCACCAGTAAAAAGACCACCCACAGCTTTTAGACTGGGTGACCTTACAGAGAATTTTGATAATCCAATCAGGCAGGCAGAATACCTCTACAGCCTGATAGAAAGCGAGGTTATTTAATGGGAAATGTTATGGTCATTCCTGCAAGAAGGCAAGTCGGAAATACCGCCAGACAGCAGGAAGATAAGCCAAAGCTCAGAGTAGCGGCGTACTGCCGAGTCAGTACTGACAGTGATGAGCAGGCTACAAGCTACGAAGCTCAGGTTGAGCATTACACAGAATATATTCAAAAAAATCCGGAATGGGAATTTGCCGGTATTTATGCCGATGATGGTATTTCCGGCACTAACACCAAGAACCGCGAAGAATTCAACAGAATGATTGAAGAATGCGAAGCGGGTAACATAGACATGATTATCACTAAGTCCATCAGCCGATTTGCCAGAAACACGCTTGATTGCCTGAAATACATCAGGCAACTCAAGGAAAAGAATATACCGGTTTTCTTTGAAAAGGAAGCTATCAACACAATGGATTCAAAAGGAGAAGTCCTTCTTACGATTATGGCTTCACTGGCCCAGCAGGAATCACAATCGCTAAGTCAGAATGTAAAGCTGGGATTACAGTTCCGCTACCAGAACGGACAGGTGCAGGTCAATCACAACCACTTCCTCGGATATACCAAGGATGAAGAAGGAAATCTTGTCATTGACCCGGAACAAGCGGAAGTCGTAAAGCGCATTTATCGCGAGTATCTTGAAGGCTATTCAATGGACAAAATCGCAAAGGGGCTTGAAGAGGATGGCATTCTTACCGGCGCCGGCAAAACAAAATGGTGGACAAGCACCATTAACAAAATTCTGCGTAATGAGAAATACATCGGTGACGCTCTTCTGCAAAAGACCTACACCACAGACTTTCTGAATAAGACCAGAGTCAAGAATAATGGTATCGTTCCTCAGTATTATGTGGAAGGAAACCACGAAGCCATAATTCCGAAGGATATATTCCTAAGAGTACAGGAAGAACTGGTACGCAGGCGAGTGGTCAGGACCAGCGCCAATGACAAAAAACGCAGTTACAGCTGCAAGCACTGTTTTGCACAGATTGTTATTTGCGGTGAGTGCGGTGAAATGTTCCGCAGAATTCACTGGAACAATCGCGGCTGCAAGTCCATCGTCTGGCGCTGCATCAGCAGGCTGGAGCCTACCGGTCAGGAATGCCATGCCAGAACCGTCAATGAAACGGTATTAGAAAATGTGGTGGTTCAAGCAATAAACACGCTCCTTGGCGACAAATCTACCTATCAGGCACAACTTCAGCAGAACATTGCAAAGGTCATCCGGGATGCCCAGAAAACCACCGCTGACGGTATTGATGAACAGCTTCTGGAGCTTCAGAAGGAGCTTCTCAAAAAAGCTAACAACAAGGAAGCCTACGATGAGATTGCCGACCAAATTTTTAAGCTCCGCGAACAGCGCCGGAAGTGTACTGTTGACACTGCCGCCAGAGATGCACAGATTTCCAGAATCAACGACCTGCAGGATTTCATCAAGGAGCAGCGTACCAACCTTGCTGAATTTAATGAATCCTTGGTGAAACGCTGGCTAAAACAGATAACCGTCTGGGGTGACCATTTCACAGTAGAACTCAAATCCGGGCTGAAAATTGATATTGAAGGATAATAACCATAGACGCAAAAAAGCTCCTCACCACTGGAACATATCCGGTGATGGGGAGCCTTATTATTATCTCCTTATTTCTGCAGATGGGTTGTGCAAGAATTCTCCCATTTGAACTGATATCTCTCCAAAACACCATCTATAATTTTTAAATTCAAATCCCAGTTCTAAAACTTGTTCAAGAAGGAAATGCTCCATATCCTGAGTTTTTTCAAAATATATTCCACCCGGCTTCTCGCTTTTTTGCCTGCAATGGATTCTCATAAGCTCAGAAATAGATTGTCCTAATATCCTATTCAGTAATATCAATGTTTCTGCTGTATAATTATTTCTGATACACTGATATATCTGTTCATTGATTTCATCCTGATTCATTGTATTAAAATAAAAATCTTTGTTCAATGATGTGTTTTCCCACGGTACCTGTTCTCCATTAGTCATCTGAACAACGTCGTTACGAACTGCCTTAAACATATCCTCTATTTTGATGTTTGGGCGAATAATGTTAGGTAACAAACACTTTGTATAATAGCTATTACCGTCTTCAGTTGAATCAACTCTCGCCACTTCATTCGGCGATGTTGCAAATGCTATTAGGGTTCCATTTCCAGCCATTATTTCTGTTAATCCCGTCCCCACAATATCTTTTGCAAAATCAACGGTTGACCTACAAGCATCCAAAATCATTATATTTGTCTTGCTTGGGTTTGCTGTCATAAACTCGGTAATAGAATTTATCCCCACTAACTGCGTATCCTTAAAAATAGCTTTTGAATTCTTATATTCGCAATCGATAGGGACAAAGTAGTTATCCCCATCTATTTGAACACCGTGCCCCGAATAGTACACAAGAACTGTTGAATAAGATTTTGCCTCGTCAATAAAGTTTGAAATTATTTCATACATATCTGTGCGATCTAAGTCAAGCCCTGAAATCACATCAAAATTCAAATACTCAAGAACTTCTTTTATGTCCTCCCCATCTTTCTTGCATGCAGGTAATTTGTTTTGCTGTACATAATCAGCATTAGCCATAACCAGCGCAATTCCTTTTTTAGTCTTCATCTCTCAGTTCTCCAAATCTACTCATCATTATATTTATGACATTAGCACCATCCGTATCATATTTATCTGCCAATCTCCATGCTTCTTTTTGAAGTAACGGAAGCCCTTTGTTAAAAGGCATATTTTTTATTGTGGGCATAAAAGCCTTTAGTTCTTTCAGGATTTCCGTCTCTATTTCTCGCTTTGTCATTACGCTCTCCTTTCTAACATCCATTCCGCTGTCTAATTTTACCCTTAGTATTGAGTTGCCGGATTTGTTGCCAAGTCTGAAAAAACAAGCAAAAATCGTGACATCTAATCCACACACTCAATTTGCGTTATCTAATCCGAGGTTACAACCTTTCACAGATTATTCATCTCGACCACTTTCCATAGAGCGATTTTAAGTGGTGTTCGATATAGATGTCATAAGCTGACACTGCCGGAAAAGGCTTAAAATAAGGCTTTTTAGGCATTATTTATCTTTTCGTGACATCAAACATACCGTCTCCACATGTAATTTTTAGGCTATTTCGGAAATAAGTCCAAAAACATCGAAAAACGTTGATTTAACGGCCTTTTCCACATGCTCTATAGAATGCCGATGTCAAATCTGATGTCTCACATTAGTAGGCTATTCTGTAATTTTTCAATTAGCGCTATATCAGCCGGCAGCCAATCAACGCTATACAACTCGTCTTTATCAAGCCAGCTTGCAGCTTCTGCTTCCTTGAGAATGATTTCTCCATCTACCACAACACACTGGAAACAATCCATACTTAAATGGAAAGTAGGGTAATCATACTCAATGGTATCAATCAATTCACCAACTTCTATTTTTACATCAAGTTCTTCTTGAATTTCTCTTATTAGAGCTTGCTGCGATGTTTCTCCGACTTCAAGCTTTCCTCCAGGAAATTCCCATTTTCCCTTGAATTCACCATACCCTCTGGCAGTGGCAAAAATCTTAGTTGTATTTTCTAAAGAATCGCAGATGACCGCCGCCACTACTTTTATTGTCTTCATTACATTATTCCTCTACCGATTTCTTTCTTAATCTGAATTTATACTCTTTATGAACATTCCAAGACTCATCTTTGTCATATTTCTTCAATGCCGCTCGGAAGGCTGATATTACAAAAGCAGGAAAAGTGCAGTCTTTTCCCGTTCCTCTGTTGTAAATACTTCATCTTTCCGCTCCGTTTTATGTTAATTTCACGGCATTAAGTTCCAATATTCTTCTCCCAATGACAGGGGGACAAATTCTAAAATCTTTGCTCCCGTGTTATTGTCGGCAGTATTTGTAGTTATTATGGGATAGCCACTGCTGTTTTTCTTAAGCAGCATTCTCTTCATACCGATTTCCGGCTGTTCATAGTCATCGGAATCGGTAACGAAAAGTGCGGTTATTTCGTTATTATGGTCAAGTTCCACACCCCAAAGGGTTATAATATGTGTCACACCGTATGTAGGTGTATTGTGAATAATGCCTATGGATTGTCCGTCCTTCATATAATAAATAATATCTCGCTTAAATGCCGTATAATCACCTGCCGAAAATCTCATTGTAAGGTTATTTTTTTCAAACACATCATAGAAAAAGCCGCCCCTCGGATCCCATTTGAAAAAATCCGGGGTGTTAACCTTTCCCATAGTATTTACCTGATAACCGTTTATAAAAAAGTCGTTTAAAAGGTCGGCGTTATAAGCATAATAGGGGCTTTCAAAATACCTTCTGAAAAGGTTATAAATTCCGCTTTTTGACGGACCCTCATATGAATTTCTGAGTTCTTCCAATTGGTCAAGCTTTGCTTGTGTTTCGGAAGTGATTTCCCCCTCTGCCAAATTGCCAAGATACGCATCTATATTATCTTTATTTTGGTCAAGCCACCAATGAAGCTGATTTGCGCTTACTGCGGCATAGCACATATTCGCATCTCCGCCGTCCTCCTGCGGCAGGCTCTTGTTAACATCATACCAGCCGCTGCCTTTATCCTGTCCCGCATAAAAAAACGAGTAGTTTGAATCCGTAATGTCAACTTCTTTTTCAAATTCAGATAACAGCGGCGCCTGAATTCCTTTTGTCCATATCACTGCACGGGGTTCATTTTCTTCCGTTTTGTAAGTTATTACATTTTGGTTTTTCCCAGTTCTTAGATTATTTGCTATCGCCTCAACCTTTTTATCAAGTTCAGAACTGGATTTCATATCAATGATTTTAGCATCCGTAACAGGCTTTATGCCGCTGAGATCCTTCCAAATCAACACCTTTACCATGTCCACCTCGTTGGGGATGTTAAACACTTCTGTTTCGGTCCGATATTTTCTGACCTCTGCATTGATGCATCTGTTGTTATTATATTGGGCTATTATAATATGACAAGAGTCAGGCATAGAGGTTAATTTCACGGTGCCTGTTGAGTAATTGCCGTATTTTTGTACTGCCGTTTTTACGGTTGGAACCGCATCATTCTCCTGTAAAACAGCAGTTTGTGCCGATACTGCATATGTGTTTAACAGTACGGTAAAAAGTATCATCAAAACAAAAGGTATCTTTTTCACTTTTCATACCCCCCTTTAAAGTTCTTATTTATCGCCCCTTGACATCAATACCAGGCACTCGACGTGATACCCTTTGTACAAACTTGTAGTGTCGTGCAATAAAGCCTTATGTATCAAGGAATCATGAGTATTTGTACCTCTTATAATTTAGTGAATTTTTATACATTTTCTACCAGTCAGTCAGGAAAGAAAACCCCGTTCTCGATTGATTGGTCAAGTTGATTTTTTACACTTTTCTCATCCACATAACAAAAAACAACAAACTATAATTTTACTTAAGATTTTTTATAATATTATTCAAGTCAAAACCAGTTAAAAGATTAGGATTATATCTGTAATAACAATTTTCTATTTTGCCATATATGTCTGATAATATATCTATAGCATAGTTGTTAAGTTTATCAAACTTATCTAAATCGAAAGGATATTCCTTTAGCAAATCCTCTTCTTTGCCAAAGTATATTTCATCAGAATGTGCAAAATATTTATGTCTATACGTTTTTATGATATTGATATCTAACTTTTTTATTTCCTTTCTTGCATTAGATAAGTACTTATTATATTCTCCTTCGTTCTCAAATACAGACTCGTTATCTTTGCATGAACTTATTATAGAATATAAACTCCCTTTTTCTTCTTTTTTATTATATATTTTTGTGAGTTCGCAGGCTATAACATACTCGTATGCAGAAGAAACGGAATTAAAAAAATTTTTTCCTATACTATATTTATCGGATTGATTCGTTTTAGCATCTATTAATTGCTTATAATATACAATACACATATTTATTAATGTTGTTTTCGATAAAATCAGTTCTATTTCTCTTAATAATTTCTCGTTTAAATCGATGCACATATCAACCACTCCTTGCAATTTTACTTAAAATTATTAGTCTATACACAACGAATTGCTTATTGGAGTTAATGATGTTAATGAATTCCAAACAAACGCTTTGATTTTACCAATCTTGCCTTCTTGGTTATTAAATAGATATTTTACCAACCACTTTTAGTGGTCTGTAAAATCTAATTCCAAAACAGCACAATTTGATTGTGGTAGTATTGTATCCCAGTTGCTCCAAATAAAAATTTTTAATCTGGCCGTTTCGTCATTTATAGGGACTGAAGTTGTATATATTATTCTATTGTCTGTTGCAATATTATTTTTCAAGAAATCATTATTAACCTCATATGTTTGTAATGCACCATTATTGTTATATGAAGATATAATAACAATCTCATTTTCAGGCAATGAACTACAAGTGATAGGTGCACTTATATTAATGTATTTTTGATTATTTTCTGTATTATAGCCATTAATGGATATTGCTTGTATTTGATACTTTGATGAAGTTCCAAATATTTTCAGATATGGACATCCATTGTTGTATTTTTCGTTATACCCCCACACATCAAAATCCCATCCTGCATTTTTATAATTATCAATATTTTTCATCTCTTGTAATGATAATCCGATTGCATAATATGGGTCACGATTTAAATACCCATCATAATATCCAATTCCCCTTTTTTGGGTATTTGCAACAGGAAAATTATCTAAAATATGTTGAGCAGATTTGTTCCAAAAAATATTTTTCGAACTTGTATTTGGTCGATAATTTTCGCCAATTATACCGCCTATAGTAGAATCTTTTCCTGCTTTTAAATTCCCAAACGAATAAACTTCAGAAACGTTTTGATATGATGAATATCCAATTAATCCACCAACTACAGAGTCGTTGCCTGCTGATACATTTCCTAAAGCATATGCTCTTTGTGCATCGCCAGAGCCAATTAACCCTCCAACTGTAGAACTATCCGACGCATAGATATTACACGAAGAATAACTATCGCGAACAGTGCCAGTACCACTTATTCCTCCAGCAGTAGAATTAAGATCAGAATACACTACACCTGACGAATTCGAATTGCTTACAAGATCATTATTTCCACTACCCAATATTACACCTACATAAGATTCACTACCAACCCAGTTTGAGTTTTCCGTTGACTTTACATAAATTGCAGCATCAACGATTGAAATATTTTTTACACCTGCATTATAACTATTTCCTACGAAGCCGACATATTTATATAAAGTATTACCTAAATTTTCTGTTCCTATCTTAAGACCATATATCTTTTTATTGTTCCCGTCAAACAATCCTTTGAAGGCAGAAACTCCTGTTAATCCAGACCTACTAGAAATTCCAATCGGTGTCCAAAACTTCCTTGATAAGTCTATATCATTCATTAGAACAATTGTTTTATCATCTAAACTGTTCCCCAAGAATGTTTGTTCTGCTATCCAAGCAAGCTGTTCAGCTGTATATATGTAATAAATCCCGTTGTCGCTTTCTGGTACAGGCTTACTATTATAAATCCAATATTTATTTTTGTTCACACCATTTATAGATAATATAGGATTTCCTTCACTACTTTGTATCCATTCACTAAACAATAGATTATCATTATCATTTAACAAATTAGTAAACGACTGTGAAAATATATCTTCATTTATTTTTCCAATAGCATTTTGGTTACCTAAGCCAACACCAACTTCGTGATAAGATGAATTGAAAAAGCAATTAAGTAACACACCATAGTGAATTCCTGAGAAACCACCATGGTTAGATTTATAAGTATCTTTTTTATCAAACGACACACTTGCATAACAATTTACCATAGCAGCTCGCGACTCTCCTGAAAATCCACCAACATTGGAGTTAGAACCAGAACTAATCGTTCCGCTTACGCAACAATTTCCTATATCGAAGTAGCCAGACACTTCTCCGAACATACCTCCAACATCCGCGTACGAGCGTGCTGATATATGAGTAGATACACAAATATTGAATATATCTATTTCTTCGTCAGTATCCACGCTTCCAGCAAGTGTTCCAATATGTGAACCATTTCCGTTATTATAGTAGCCTGCATAAATTTCCGCATCTACAATATTCAGATTTTCTACTTTGCCATCTAATATGCCAAATAGCCCAACATACGGATAAACTGTTTTTGGTGAATCTTCGGACCCAATCTTTAATCCAACAATCTTCTTATTGTTACCGTCAAAGTTTCCGCAAAATTTTTTTGAAGAATCAGCCTTTGTTCCATTCCACCCACCAATAGGTACCCATTCTCTCGAAGATAAATCTATATCACTCATCAATCTTACAGTGAAATTTCCAAATGTATTCGGACTAGTAGGATGATTTACGATTTGAGCAACCCAAGCTAATTGTTCTGGTGTATAAATTTCAAAGACATCGTTGTCATTTGGTGCAACTGCAACAGGAATACCATCATCTTGCCATGTTTTTGCTTCTTCTGCATACACGGTATTAGTAACTAATAGCAAGCTAAATACCAAAGAAAACATTAAAAGAATACAACTAAATTTTTTCACTTAAAATTCCCTCCATTATACCATTCCAAAATGTTCAAAAGCATCTTTAATTGCATCAAATTTATGCTTCGGACAATTTGGTTGTTTATGATCATTCGATGGTTTATTATAATTCTCTCTTTCAATTATGCCACATTCCTGTTTTGCCTGAGCAATATTCAAAGATGAAACTTTAAATCCATATTTGTTTAAAACATACTCCTTAATTTGGCTATAAGTGTCTTTCATTTCAGGTGCAGATACTTCTAGTTCATCCAAGTTAAGTTCAACTGTTATTGAGTCACTTTCTTTCAGTTTGTTCAAAAGTGCAACCGTCTCCACATGGCTCGATAGGTCAGTCTGAACGCAAAAACAACCCTTGCTGTATACGGAAATGTTTCTGTGAACAGTCTCTCGACAATCGACAATGCCAATACAACCTATCAGTATGTGGGGATATGTCCATTTGACCTATAACGCTATTTCACCTTACTTGTTTTATATCTTCGGAGTGGATGTCATGAATTAACAGTTTACATTCTTTTTGCAAATCCTCCATATTTCTACATATAAGACTTCTGTTGGAACGTGTATTTCTAATTTCTTTAATAGTATTATCTATGGTAGCAATGGAATTATCTAATGGTGTGTTTATACTATCCATAATAAACTGTCTTGCATAATCTTCAAGCTCGTTTGCTACCACATTAAATTGACTTCTAATATTTTGTCTATTGTTCTTCAAATCCACACGAACCTTTTCTTCATCCTGATCAGTTTTAATTTGCATAAAGACTGTAAGTCCAACACCAAGAACACTTAATACTTGTCCACCAATAGCTATGCCTTTTGTGAGTTTTATTGCTTGCCACGGCTTGAACTTATATCCAATAGTATGACCACCCTTTAATACCATTTGATGAATTGTACTTCCAGAAAAATTAGTAAGTTTTAATCCTCCTTGTGTGCCTGCCTTATAAGCTTTATTTAATACATCTTGTCCAGCCTTTTGAAAACTCGAACCTGCATTTGTAAGTATTCTCTTAATGCCTTCAGGAAGTCCGTCAAATTTTCCGCTCAAACGAGATTTTAAGGTTCTTGAAAATTCGGAATTCTCAATATTTTCTAAAGTTTGTCCTATTTCGTTTAATCGGGCATCTATAACTTCGATAGCCTCCATTTGGCATTTCTCAATAATACCATCTGCTTGACGAATTGACTGACTCAACTCCTCTTCAACTTCATCTTGTTTACATCCTTCAACAAGTAAATTTGCGGCATCCAATCCTATATTTCTAATTTTTGAAGCTGCCGATGTATATAGATCCTTTACCTCTTGTTGCATACGCCCACGAGTTTCTATTAACAGGTGTCTTTGTTGCATATAACTCTCTTCAAGAGCATCAATATCCGAATCCGTTGATTTGGGCTGTAATTCCGTAATTGCTTTTTCGAGTTGTTCATCAATTACATATAATTCTGTTGTCAGTTTTGAAGCAATACTTTTTTCTACTACAAATTGGTTTAACGTTTCAACAAATTCGTTATATCCACTTCGTTCAACGAGTTCATCTGCAAGTTCAACATCAGAATCTCGTTCAACAAGGCTATCAAGATAGGATTCAGCATCAAGGAAAGATAGGTGTAACTGTTCCGGTGTATATGGTGCAATAACTTTTTTCAAATCCTCTTTTATTATATTCTGCTGATAAACACTATTTCCATCGGCTGCTCGTTCCATCTTATTAACTACAAGAATCATCTCTCCCGCTTTGTCTTTATCTATAGCAAGTTTTCTGAAATGTTCTGCAATATAGGAATCGAACAATTCGTTTGTTACAACAAAGACCAACATATCCGCAGATGCAATAGCTTCATAAGAAATTTCATCGTGATCAGGTCGCAGTTCTGTATGAATACCCGGAGTATCAATTACTTCAAGTCCATTCCAATCATAATTATGTGCATACTGAGTTGTAATACCAGCTCCTATAGCTATATCATCACGTTTGGTTAGCATTTTCAAAATAGACGACTTGCCAGCACTATACTGACCTACAAATACCAATCGAATAGAATTAGATTTTGCATCACTAAATTTTAGATTTAATCCCGCTTTGGCAAAAATTGTTTTTGTTTTTTGTCTTATATCTTCGCTCTTTTGAGAATATTCTGCAATCTTTAACATATCAAACACCTCACTGTTTTATTATTTGAACTTTGGAAAATTGCTGTGCCAAACGAACTTTATTTATAATACTTGGTGTTGCCGTTTCGAGCGGAATGTGGGCAACTCCTATTTTTTCTTCAATATTAATAAGATTTCTGTTTATTTCTCTTCCAAAGATTCTCGAAATCAAAACTTTTTTATTATTCGTTTCATAAACAAAACTAATTCGTTCACCCATAATCTTGTAAATATCATCTCGTTGTTTCTTAGGAAATACCGTTCCATCTCTCAAAAGTAATAGACTACTGTTTCCGGGAATCCTGGCAACAGATTGAATATGATGCTCTAATCCTTCCGCGCCAATTAGCCTTATTGCTTCAGTGACAATCTGCTTATTTAATTCGAGTAGGTGTTCATTTAACCTCCATGCAAGTTCTCTCTGTGTATCAGCAAGCTGAAAAATAACAGAATTTATTTTATCCATCTCCTTCATAAGACTTTCGATTCTTACTGCAATCAACGAATTCAAATTATCTTCCATCTTTGATTGCAACGAAGTACACATTTTGAAAACATTTTGTTGCAAATTTTTTTCAAGCTTTGTTCGAGCTTCATACTCTTTCTTGTCTCTGCTTTTAAATAGAAATGACCCCAAAAAACCAATTCCTGTCACTGTCAATGCTGCCCACCCTAAAGGTCCGGCCACCGTAGCTCCTACAAGATACGATATACTAGCAGCTATGGATAATCCGCTTCCAACAATAACATATGACCAATTCCATAGTTTTTTTCCATCGAAGATTTTATTCATTTTCAATGTTCTATCACCCTCGAAAGTGGTTGTGAATTTTAACTCGTTTTCAATTTCTCTTGAAATTTCCTTTAGTTTATCATGAGCATTGTTTTCAAATTCCATCAGTAATTCTTTGCACTGTATTTCTATCTTACGGTCTTTCAAAACTTTATTCCATGCTTTATCAGCATTTTTGTCCGAAAAATGCTCCTCTGCAAATGATGCAATTTCAGAATTAAGGTCACTTTTCACCTTAACGATTAGTGATTTGATCCGAGACTTACTATCTCGATAAAAAAGTTCTTTCCATGCATCTAACTGTCTTTTTTTCGCCAATATCGTCCTGCCTTGGGAACTATTTATTTGGCTTTGATTCAACAAACTCTCTATTGATGCCAATATAGGGTTTGATATCATATCAATAAAGGTTTTTATTCTGAAAAACTCACCTTTTATTTTAACTTGTTCTGTTATTTTGTTTTTCAAATAGCCGATACGACTAACTTGATAATAAGTATTTGCTTGTTCTAAATTTTCGGTATGTTGTGCTAAATATGCAGATCTTAAATGAACATAAACAAAAGGAATATGATTCCATGTTTGGCCAAATTGTTTAGCATAACCCAAAAACTGCTGGCGAATTGTTTCTAATCTTTCCATATCAAACTTTTTCTGAATATCTCTTACCGCGAGTTTTAGGCTTTTTCCTTCACTAATCGCAGCTTTTACATTCATAATACAAATAATCGGTTTTCCAAGATTAATTATCCTACTAAAGCAATCTGCATCTTTTACCTGTGGACCATCATCTGTAATTAAGAACAGAACTAAATCAGCCGTTTTTGCTGATTCAAATGCTATATGCTCATCATCTTCGCCCTCAAATGCACTAATCCCCGGAACATCCGTAATTTTCAGTCCGTTCCAGGTATATTGACGCACATCTCGTGTTGTCCTCTGAGAACCTTTACCAATAGTGTCCCCATTACCTTCAGTTAGAATTTCCATGAGTGTTGACTTTCCTGCCATAGTTCTTCCAAATAGTGTAATAGAGAAATTTGACATATTGGCACTCAAATTTTCTAAATCGTCTTTGAATGCGAATGAAAGTTTCATAAAATCTTGTTCTATATCTCTTAATTGTCCTTCAAGCAAATTTGTAGCTTCTGGAGAATAGCAAGGAGAACTATTAAAATCAAGCAATGTACTACGAATTTTTTCTTTTGCAATAGACAGCACTCTATTTAAATTTTTCTCGTGTGTGAGTGCGATCTTATATCCCGTCTTTGCGGATTTTTTACACTCTTCAAGCACTATTTTTAAATTATTGTTTTCCATCATAATATCTTGTCTCCTTCAATCTAATTTTTATCTTTGACAATCATATTCAAAATAAAAATTAGTTTATACTACAAATCAACCAAGCAAATATTTAATTTTCGATATCAACGATGCCTTACGCTTTTCATAGAATTCTTCAAAATTCTCCAGTTCGAAAGAAATTTTCTCTGGGATGAGAGTCTCTTTGCAGGACCTCGTTTTCTGCTAGACATTCATATCTTTATAGTAATCTACAAAACACATTGATTCATTACTACCAATACTTCTGCTATGGTTAATGGTGTTTCTTAAGACATTTGCATTCCAACATCGTTCAATAATGTTTATCGTTTCACATATGTCAGTTCAATATCATACCCAAGTGCCTCCATCATCTGCACGAAGGTCTTATTTACAACTCCGTCTTGCTTTTTAATGATGCGATTTACATACTGACCTGTGGTTCCGATTTCCTCAGCCAGCTGTGCCTGGGTCAGTCCGGTTTTTATGCACTTTACTTTTACATCTACTTCTATATTATTCTTTATCATATTCTCCGCTCCCGTCAGCATCGATTGATTAGTTCTAACACAATTAAGATAATTTATTATACCATATATTTTGTGTAAAGTCAATATTTTACGCGTAATATTCATATAAATCACAAAAGAAAAACACCCTGCATTTCTGCAAGGTGCTAACCGGAGTGATGTGAATTATGGTGCAATATAGTTTTTACGGTAATTTCTTTCGACATCAATTCTTGCCCCTGATTTGAATTCAACATCAAATTTGTCATCATACACTATAACTTTTTCAATCATTTTTCTTACAAGCTGCTCGTTATACTCTTCAATCTCACACTTTTGACTGTCAAGGAACGCTTTCATTTCGGCAATACGCATTTTTGTACCTTCGCGCTCATCTTTGTCTACGGCTGCCTTTTGTTTTTCTGCTTGAAGTCTCTCAATTTCGTTTACAAGGTCATCATAGTCCATTTTGGTATTTACTCTTTTCAAAAGTTCCTGCTGCAATACTTGTAACTGTGCATCAATACTTTCGGTAGAATTTTCTTCTTCCTCTTTAAGAACGGATTCAATGTTTTTCTGCAACATTTCGAGCATTTCATCCTTGCCGCCGAGAGTTAGGTTGATGGCTTTTATCACCGCCGCCTGTAATTCAGTTTCTTGAACTGTTTCTGCATCACAAGCGGACGGTCCCTTTTCGACCCTTGTGACACATCTCCATACAATGGAGCGTTTCCCACGGTTATTCCATGCAACCCTTCGGTATATTTCTCCACACTTTGAACAGTATACGATGCAGGAAAGAGCATATTTGCTGCTATATACTCGCTTATGTTCGGACTGTCCACTGTAAAGATTAGCTCGTCTAATCATTTCTTCTTGTACCTGTGTATACAATTCTCTCGGAATAATGGCATCATGATTATTTTCTACATAATACTGTGGCATGAACCCTGTGTTTTTCACTCGCTTTTTTGTCAGTACATCAACTGTGTATGTTTTTTGAAGTAGTGCATACTCTTCCGCTTCGGCGACATCACAGAGTATTTCGACAATCCAGTAAAACAGGCAGAGTACTTATACAGTCTTATAGAAAGCGAGGTTATTTGATGGGAAATGTAATGGTCATTCCTGCCAAACGTCAAATTGGTAATATTGGTCGTAAACAGGATGCAAAGCCTAAACTCCGAGTCGCGGCGTACTGTAGAGTTAGTACTGACAGCGATGAGCAGGCTACAAGTTATGAAGCTCAGGTTGAGCACTACACAGAATATATAAAAAAGAACCCTGAATGGGAATTTGCCGGAATATACGCTGATGACGGTATTTCCGGTACAAACACAAAGAACAGAGAAGAATTCAACCGCATGATTGAAGATTGCGAAGCTGGTACCATCGACATGATTATCACAAAATCAATCAGCCGATTTGCCAGAAACACCTTAGACTGCTTGAAATACATCAGACAGCTTAAGGAAAAGAACATCCCGGTATTTTTTGAAAAAGAAGCAATCAATACAATGGATGCCAAGGGTGAAGTCCTTCTTACGATTATGGCGTCACTGGCCCAGCAGGAATCACAGTCTTTAAGCCAGAACGTTAAACTTGGACTTCAGTTCCGCTACCAGAATGGTCAGGTACAAGTAAACCACAACCGCTTCCTTGGGTACACCAAAGATGAAGAAGGCAACCTTGTCATTGACCCGGAACAGGCTGAAGTTGTAAAAAGAATTTATCGAGAGTACCTCGAAGGCTACAGCATGGATAAGATTGCAGCAGGCCTTGAAGCGGATGGCATTCTTACCGGCGCAGGCAAAACCAAATGGCACACCAGCACCATCAACAAGATTCTCCGCAATGAGAAATACATCGGTGATGCCCTTCTGCAGAAGACCTACACCACTGACTTCCTTAACAAGACTAGAGTGAAGAACACCGGCATTGTTCCACAGTATTATGTTGAAGGTAACCATGAAGCCATTATTCCAAAAGAAATATACATGCGAGTGCAGGAAGAATTGGTGCGCAGACGAGTTGTTAAGACCAGCGCCAATGGTAAGAAACGAAGCTACAGCTGCAATCACTGCTTTTCGCAGATTATCATTTGTGGCGACTGCGGTGAAATGTTCAGAAGAATCCATTGGAACAACCGTGGCTGCAAATCCATCGTCTGGCGCTGCATCAGCAAGCTAGAACCTACCGGCCTTGAATGTCATGCCAGAACCATCAACGAACTTGACCTACAGGAAATCGTACTCATTGCCTTGAACGAGCTACTTGGTGATAAATCCAAATATCAGAAACAACTCCAACAGAACATCGCATCAGTCATCAGAGCTTCTGCAGCAATCACCACTGATGGCATCGACGAGAAGCTCATGGAACTTCAACAGGAACTTGTTAAAAAGGCCAATAACAAAGAAGCCTACGATGAGATTGCCGACCAGATTTTTGCACTCAGAGAAAAGCGCCAGCAAGCCTCAATGGATACGGTACAGCGTGATGAACAGCTACAACGCATTACTGAATTACAGGATTTCATCAAAGACCAATCTTCCGACCTTACAGTATTCGATGAAGCCCTTGTAAAACGCTGGCTTAAGCAAATCACAATATGGGATGACCATTGCACCGTTGAATTGAAATCCGGACTCAAGGTCGATGTAGAAAGATAAGCATAGACGCACGAAACCCTCCCAGCCATGATGGTTGAGAGGGTTGTTTTTGTTAATCGTCTTTATTACCGCCACGTGGATACGGGTCTTTTTCCTTCCACCTGACACTACCATCTTTATAATGGTAATGTTGACCATGTCCCTTAACCATATGTTCTTCAGGAGACGAGCGTTCCATGAAATTATAAGAATATATTGTATCAACTTCGTCACCATCATTATCATCATTAAAAAAGTTGCTTCCGCTTCTTGATGGTGTATAGCTGTAATCATCTGAGTGACCACTACCAGAACTAGAGCGACCACCGTTTGCTACTGCATCTGCAGCTGCTGCCAATCCAGCCACCCCCACAGCCTTTACTATTCCAGTTAGAACAGGATGACGGTTAGAAAAATCAATTACTGCTTTAACGGCCTTTTTTACCGTATTTCCAAAACCTCCAGCTTGCCTGATATCAGGTTTTGGCGTATTTACCGGTTTTATAGATATTGTTTCCGCTTCTGGTTTGATTTTGGGCGTTTCTTCTGTTTCTACCTTTTCTATCGGTTTTGTTATAGTTTCATCTTTTGGCTCTACAGTTATGCTTGGCTTTATTATCGGCTCTGGCAAGTGAATTACTTCACACGGAACAAATGGGCCATCGCCAAAGTCTATTTTTTCTTTAGTAACTGGATTGAAATACCAGTTTGTTGGATTTCTCCCGTTTCCATCATGAGCTTCTAAATGCTCTGCCCTTGTCAAAAACTGAATATTTCCGGGGGCTCCTTGATATTCTGGATACATTTCTGCACTCTTCATATGCTGTCCTTGAAATGCAATGCCATCGTCATCATAAGCTTTGCCTTTTTCAAGAATATCTTGCTGCTGTTTTGGAGTCCACTCTCTTGTTCCTTTACCTTCCTGAACAAGTTCTTGTTCCTTATTCCAAGCAGCAAGTATCGCTTTATTGGATTCTGCTGTTCGTCTCGACATGGAATCAACCTCCTATGCCAAGCAAATCATACAGGTCATTCAAAAAAGCTGTGAAATCATTATAGATTTCATCATCTTCAATTCTTCCAGCTTCCTGATTATAAATAGCGATTTTTTCACCAGCTTTTTCACAGAGAATAGGGTCTCCTGATGCAAGTGCACCGATGACGATATAATCTTCACTAGGTCTGTCATTGTTATCTACATCAATTACAGGTTTATGCTCAATACCATATAACTGAATACCTGCTGGTAAGAAAAGCTCCCCACCATCAGAAAACAACAACCATTCTTTATATTTTTCTGGTAACTTTACATTATGCTCTTTCTCAAATTCTGAAATTTTATCTTCTGTGGTTTCTTCAAGAAAGTTCATTTTTCCTTGTTCATTGAATTTATCCACAATTAATTTTAATTCTTCAGAAATCATCACTAACTTCTCCTTTTTTATACTGTTTCCCAATTGTTAGGAGCGTCTTCTAGCCCCCATAAAAATGGTTCATCTTTTATATATCGTCCATTTAAGCAATCTTCTAATCCCGGATGTACCATTATTGTATTTATATCAAAAACCTTTGGTTCTCCAACTTTGATGTTTGTTCTAAGCTTTTTGTCATAACCATCATCATCAAAATGATTAGTCACCAGTACTAAATTGTGTCCTCCCATGCTTTTTACTTCATCTGATGAGCTACATGATTCATACCTAATACCGTCAAAATCATCATCATTCAATACCCACTGTAATAGCAATTGAGGCATAATATATTCTTCAATAAATCTGCTCCCCGGATGTTCTACAACAATTGAACATGCTGCTCTTAATGGATAAGTACAAATATACTTTAGCAAATACAATCTCACTTGCTCTTTATCTTTTTCATTATGAAACCATGAAAAGAAGCTATGCATAAGCGGCATCAATTTTTCCGAGAAATCAATAAATTTCATATAATTGTCTTCACCTTGTGGAATATCAAATTTTGAAATAGCAAATTTTTCAGGCTTGCCACATTCATACCAGCACAATTCAGCTTGGGAAGCTAAATACAAACAAGGATGTCCCGGCATACTATATCGTTCAGTGCCAACTAAATAATTTTTATTGAATGGTATATGAAACAATTCTTTTCTCTCCAGCGGAAATGGATTGCTATCATTTACTGCTCGTATCCTGTAATATGTTTCTAATCGAAAAGCACCAGAATATCTCTGCATAAGTTGAGGCTTCATATTATCAAATACTTCAAATGCTTTTTGTGATGCAGGAACAATTTTCCCACTATTGTAAAGCTCAAATACCTCAATCAGCAGACTTGCATTTTTCTCTATGTTTCCAACTTGCTCTGATACCATTTCACACATATCTGCTCCAACAAGCGGATTATCTTCTGGTTTCAAAGCCTCTTTTACATCTTTAACATATTCCTCAAAATTATCTCGAAGGAACTCTGTACTTGATTTATCTCCTCTGTTCAAATGACATCTGTACTTTTCGAGAAGGCATAGTAATTTATCCATTTACCTCACTCCTTCCATAACATCTAATCCACTGCCTACTATATTGCCAACAGTCGAGTTGCCGGATTAGACAACATCTAAATCACTCACTCAAATTGAGTTTGCACCCTAGATAACATCTATCCTAGTGCCACAACCCACGACATCTAATCCACAGCCTAAACCCTCTGACCGTTTTTACAGTAGATATGTTTCAATATAAGAAATACGGACTTTCATGAGCTATTGCCTAATCTCAAAAAAGCCCGTAAATACGCTACTTTTCGCTATTTATTTCTCTTTCTTAGACATCAAACATACCGTCTCCACATGCGCTGTACGCGGAAACATATCAAACGCTTCAGCTGCAGTTATCTTATAATCTCCCTGCAAAAGAAAAGCAGTATCGCGCGCAAGCGTGGCAGGATTGCAGGAAACATATACGATTCTCTTCGGTGCGGCATGAACAATTGCGACAAGTGTTTCCTCATCAGACCCTTTCCGCGGCGGATCAAGTATGACTACATCGGGACGCTCCCCGACACTGATAAGCTTCGGTACAATTCTTTCAGCACTGTCTGCATAAAAAGCCGTATTTTCCAATCCATTCAACTTTGCATTCTCTTTCGCATTTTCAATCGCCTGCGGAACAATTTCAATACCGGTTACAAACTCAGCCTGCTGTGCCGCACATAAAGAAATCGTACCGATTCCGCAATAAATATCCAACACACGCTCCGCTCCGGTTAAATCCGCATATTCCAATGCCTTTCGGTAAAGCCTTTCCGTCATTTCCGGATTGACCTGATAAAAGCTCTTATCCGAAATCCGAAATTTTATCCCCATTAATGTATCTTCAATCACTTTTTCTCCAAATATAACCGATTCATTTGAAAAATTAAAGATAACCGAAACAACACTGTCATCTGCTTTCCGTATTTCTTCTGCAAGCTCCTCCATATTGGACAGATGTTGTTCCGTATTCAGCACAACCATCGTTTGCCGCGTATTTTTTGCACGCCGAATAAACAGCTCTCCAAAACAATTTTCTGATTTTTCAGACAATGCAGCAAGAATATCACGGTCCTTTTCGCTGCACAGCATACAACTCTGTATCGGTACCATATGGTGCGTTTTTTCCGAGTAAAAACCGCATACGGAATTTTTAATTTTATAAACTGCCTTATTCCGATAATGCTTCTCGCTGCCCGAAGAAATTTTATCCAACCGAAAATCTTTGATTCCGCCGATTCGCCGCATAGCTTGCGTTACATTTTCGGCTTTTACCGCCAATTCAAAAGGATAATCAATATTTGCTGTCTGACATCCTCCGCAAGTGCCGAAATACGGACAAGCCGGCTCAATCCGATGCTCGGATGGATGAATCACTTTGTTCAAAACTCCCTCGGCAAAACGTTTTTTTACACGCTGTACCATCACCTCTGCCCGATCTCCCGTTACCGCTCCGGCAACAAAAACGGTCATTCCGTCAATATGTCCGATTCCACGCCCATCCGAGGCAATATCCGTAATCTCAACAACATATGAATGGTTCTTTTCAACAGGCATAATGTGCCCCTTTCCTATCAATATTTTAACTATAGCGCATATCCGGGATCAATCGTAATCCTCTTTCCGTTCAGATAATTCATCTCTCCGGCATCCGTTATAAAATCAAAAACAATTTTAAAGCTGCAAAGCTGATAATATTCCCTTGTTCGTGCCGCGCCATACTTTGTATCCCCGGCAAGCGGACATCCGATTTGTGCAAGCTGCGCCCGAATCTGATGCGTCCGACCGGTCAAAAGTTCAATTTCCAACAGTGCATGAGCATCATTTTTTTTCAAAACCGTATATCGGGTCTGGATTTCCTTATCTCCATGCTCCCCGACCGTAACACGCCGATCTCCGCGCGTTAATGCTCCGATTAAGGTATCGCTGTTTTTTGGCGGAATCCCCTCGGTAATACAAAGATAATATTTTTTAATCTCCCGGTGCTTGATTTTTTCATTGATGATCCGAAGTGCCGGAGCATTCTTTGCAGCAATCACCAAACCCTCGGTATTTCGGTCAATACGGTTGCAAAGCGCCGGCGTAAAGGATTGCTCCCGATCCGGGTCATACTCTCCTTTTTGATAAAGATATCCGTGAATCCGCCCGATCAGCGTATCTGCCGTTCCGTCCGCATCGGCATGTACCAACAATCCCGCCGGCTTATTCACAATCAGAATATTCTCATCCTCATAAACAACGTCAATCTTCCCGTAATTGAATATCTTTTCTTTCTTTTTCTCAAAAAATTCGTCCCGAAAATACAAGGATAAAACATCACCCTCACAAAGCATATGAGCGCCGTCTTTTTCATGGTGCCCGTTAATACGAACACAGTTTTTCCGCAAGGATTTATAAAGCATGGACTTTGGCAATGCCGGCATGAACTTTGAAAGAAATTTATCCAACCGCTGTCCGGCATCATTTTTCGTAATGGTAATCTGCTTCAAGCTGTTTCTCCTCTCTTTTCGAATTAATAGACGATTTGAAAATGAATATTCATGTGTATTTCAATCTATGCAGGCGAGTTCCGCGCAACGTAGCGGATGTCTGAGCCGGAATAGATTGAAATACACATGAATATTCTCACCACAACATCTAAATGAGTTTTTATATAATCATTCATATTATATATAATTTCAAACGGTTTATCAAGAGATATTTGAAAAATTTATAAAAAATCATCCCGAAAATCAAGAAGATGTTTACAGAAAGATTACAGATTATTGATAATATATTTCATATTTATGTTGCAATTTTGTAATGTTTATGGTATAATAAAGGGCAAGAGCAATATTGGAGGATGATTTTGGTGGAACTATTGATATTTAATAATCTTGAAAAGGACGAGTGTATTCATGGTATTTTAAAGAAGAATAATACGCATGTACTTCGGAATATCGTGCGGTTTGCCGAAACGGAGGGACTGACCGAAAACAGTATCCGGGAATATATTGCGTCATTGATGGCAAATGATGAGAATATTCTTTCGGAGCTGGCTCAAGCAGGAGCAAAAATCGGGGAGGACCTTTACCGAATTGCAGCTCTCGATGTGGAGAGGATTTATGAAAAGCTGTTTTGTGCAGCACATATGAAATATTCGCCATCCGGAAATGAAACGGGCTTTAGCGAAGCGTACAAGCAATCCATCCGTAAGTTAACCGCGGCAGAAAGCTCAAAGGAGCTGCTGGACGGATTGATTCGGCATTATCGTGAACTCGGCAGCGGTGTTCTTGCCAAGTACAACGCATTCAAATTTGACGGAGAGATTCACGGTATCAGCAGAATTGACAGTATTTCATTTGACAGTCTGATTGGTCTGGAGCATCAGAAACAAGTGTTGATTGATAATACTGCGGCGCTTGTCAACGGAAAACGCGCAAACAACGTTCTCCTTTTCGGCGACAGAGGAACAGGAAAATCCTCATCGGTGAAGGCGCTTCTTACGATGTTTGCAAAAGACGGCTTAAGACTGATTGAAATCCCCAAGAGCAGTATTTCGGAAATTCCTGCGCTTATGGAGCAATTAAGGCACAGACCCCATAAGTACATATTGTTCCTTGATGATCTGACCTTTGAAACACACGAAACCGAATATCGTGCCTTAAAGATTGCCATGGAGGGTCAGCTCCAGGCACAAAACGACAACGTACTCATCTACGCCACCTCCAATCGCCGCCATCTCATTCGTGAGAACTGGTCCGACCGTGAGGGAGGGGAGGTGCATGTGAACGATCAGATGCAGGAAACTCTTTCGCTTTCCGAGAGATTTGGCATTTCGATTGTTTTCTCCGCACCCAATCAGAAGGAATATCTGCATATTGTCAGTGAGCTGCTCAAAAATCATGACATTGAAATGGATGCGGATATTGAAAAGCAGGCGGTCGTATGGCAGATGAACTACGGCTCGAAAAACGCACGCTGCGCAAAGCAGTTTGTGGCAAATTACATTTCAAAAACGAAATAAAATTGAAACAGGAGGTAAAGCCAATGAACAAGAAATTAATTTCAGCGGTGCTTTCCGTCGCTATGCTGATCGGCGGTATCGGCGTATTTGCAGAAAATACTTCCGTACCTCGTGACACCATAACCGGAATTGCAACGGACAATGAAAACGCTGTTTTCGCCTGGAATAATGATTCAGCACTGATTTTAAACGGTTATGATAAAGAAACCGGAAAGCTGGCAGCTTCGGAAGTCTTTTATGCAAAAGACAGCACAGTAACCGTTCCCGTTTCCACATTGGAAAAATATAATTTCCGTGCTTACAGCATTGAAAATGACCAAGTCTATGATGTAACGGTAAAAACAGAAGCTACAGAACCGACTGAAACCCCGGTTCCGACCGCAACGGCAAAACCGGAAGAAACTCCGGAACCGACAAAGGGGCCTACACCGACTCCGGCTCCGTATAATCCGAACGAGTTCCCGGCGGTTTATGAAAAGGCAGTGAATGCCGTTTATGCATTTTCGGTAATTGATGAGGTTGCAGACGAAGCATACGGTTCGGAGCAGGGCTACAGAGTGGATTATTATTTCCAGGGTACGAAACATTCGGATTGGCTGGATAATGATATTGAAATCGTATCCGCACCCGATAATGATCCGTCGTTGGTTGGCGGTAAGCTGACCCAATTAAAGCGCGGTGATGTGGTTTACTTTAACCGCAGCATGAACGGCGAAATCAAAAAGATTGGGGTAATTTATCGCACACAAAGCAAGGATATTATCAACAATACCGAGGATTTCGGAACAAACTTTGAAAAGCTGTTCAGCGTACAGGGCAAGGCAGTTGCCGGATATTCGCCGTGGGGCGTATTGCAGTACGGTCAAAAAGCCACACACAACGGCACACAGTACGCATTCGGTCTGGTTGCAAAACGCGAAAACACCATGCTGTACTTATTAAATAAGGAAGGCGATCCGAAAAACAGTCTGATGCTGCAAATGGCAAATAACGCAATCGTTTACGAATGTGATATGAGCCTGAAATCCGGCATTGAACTGGGTACACCGCTTAGCATTTCTTCCTCAATTTCCAAAACGCAGTGGAATAATGCAGTCGGTGAAACCAACGGAAAAATTACATTCGATGAAAGCGGTTATAACTACGCACTCGCACGCATTGTAGACGGAACCGTTTTAGAGCTTATTTTATATACCAATTATTAATCAAAAATTATAAGCTGAAAGAATGATAGGCTAACTCAAAAGGTCGATTTTTTTGGTATCGCCCATTGGGCAATGAGAGAAAAAGAAAGAATTCTGGGAGGAAAAAATCATAATGATAAGCTTCAAAAAATCAGCAGTCCTGATCTTAACAGGACTGCTGACGATCACAACTCTTACAATGACCGCATCGGCAAGTGATGTTACGGTCAAAATGAACGCAATTAAAAACTCACACAGTGAGTACATGAACTTTGACAATATTCAGCCCATAATGCGTAATGACGTATTGTTTGTTCCGGCAAGATCTCTTGCAGATTCCACCGGTATGGAAGTGGAATGGGATCAGACAACGGAAACGGCATTATTTAAAATCAACATTGAAACCGGAGCGGATACTCCGCTTCAGCAATACGCTTCGGAGCTGATTCACAAAGTTTCCGGATACGGATTGGAAGTCACTCCGTCAGCAGTTTCAGCGGCATTAACCGCCGGAGAAAATCAAGCTGTTCTACGGTTCTTATTCCGGGACGGGGATGGCGATGAAATTGCAATCGGAAAAACAATTGAGCTTTCGGCAGCACCTGAAGTCATTAACGACACAACCATGATGGTACCACTTCGCGATACGGTTTCAATTTTTGGTCTTGATGTTGATTGGGATCAGGAGGATTTGGCGGTTAAAATTTCGATTCCGGAATTTGCCGTTGTACCAAAGAATATGAAAATTATTCCGGTACATACACCTGTTGAGCAGATTGCTGAAAACACAAATGTCTATACCGAGGAGGTAGCCGAAGACGCACCCGTTGCTGAAAATAAGGGTACATATCTCGGAAGATTCAAGATTACGCATTACTGCACATGCAGTATTTGTAACGGTGGCTGGGGAAATAATACGGCATATGCCGGAAAAATCATTCCCGGTCAGACGATCGCGGTAGACCCCAATATTATTGCCCCGTTAAGCTGGGTATATATTGAGGATTACGGTTTAAGACGTGCCGAAGACTGCGGCGGTGGAATCAAAAATTATCATATTGATATGGCGGTTTCATCTCATGCCGAAGCCTATCGGCTGGGAGTTGTTTATAAGGATGTATGGCTGCAATAGCAGTCATACATCTTTTTTTAAGACGTCACGAAAAAAGCCATTTCATTTGGAAATGGCTTTTTTATATAGAGTAATTCTGACCAATTTATCGGCAGTCTTTTTTATTCCGGATCATTAATTCCCATCATTAGCTTATTTACAGATACGCCGAATACAAGAGCAATTTTTGCCATCACGGTCAAATTCGGTTCTATAAGATCATTCTCCAAATCACGGATATATTTTTCGGAAACCTCCGTTACTTTTGCAAGCTCCGCAATACTCATTTTATTCTCTTTTCTGAGCTGTTTAATTCTCTGTCCGGGTGTATTTGTCATGATTTTAATATCCTTTCTGTTAAAATATCCGAAAGCGTTGCAAATTCGGTAATAGATAATGTTTCGCCGCGCCGCTGAGGTTGAATTTCAGCTTGTTTTAAAATTTCCTCTGCTTCTGTCTTTTGCAAAGAAAAATAGGAGCTGATACAATTTAAAAGCGTTTTTCTGCGCTGCGAAAATGCAGCCTTAACGGTTTTAAAGAACATGTCCTCACTTTTTACCGCAACGCGCGGAGTATCGAGCATTTTCAGACGAAGTACCGCACTATCCACTTTCGGAGGCGGCACAAACAAGCCTGCCGGAACCGTTGTAATAATCTCCGGTTCTGCATAATAGCGGCACAGCAACGTAATAGCGCCGTAATTTTTCGTGGACGGCTCTGCCTGCATTCTCTCCGCAACCTCTTTTTGCACCATAACAACGATATTTTGAATCGGAAGATGAGATTCCAATAACCGTGTTAAAATGGGTGTTGTTATATAATAGGGAAGATTTGCGGCAACACTAATTTTCTGATCTCCAAATTCTTCATGGATCAGTTCATTCAAATCGGTTTTCAAGACATCTCGATGAATAATTTTTACATTATCGTATTCGCCAAGCGTAAAATTCAAAATTTCAATCAGCCGATCATCAATTTCCAGACTGACAACCTTTTCAAAATGCTCCGCAAGTGCCTGTGTTAAAACGCCGAAGCCGGGACCGATCTCCAAAACACCATACTCCGATTCCGCCGCTTCGGCAATTTGTTCAATCACCCGATCCGAAGTGAGAAAGTTTTGCCCCAGTCCCTTTTTGAAAGTAAATCCAAATTTTTCGGCAATAAAACGGATTTCTTTTGGTGATGTTAGTTTCATAAACGACTCCTTTGCTTGATTGATATTCTCAGTATATCACAACATCCTTGAAAAAGCAACTTATTTTCACTCGATCTCACTGTAGGTAATTCCGGTTACACCATTCGGCGGCGAACAAAATTCTCCTGTACTCCAACATTCCACGCTGAATCCTGCCGCTTTCATTTGCCGGATACAATTTTCATCCAATGCCGTACAATCCGTATCAATTCCCACTTCATTGGTTTCTGTTTTTAAAGATACCATTTGACGGATATAATTTTCTTTCATATCCATTGTAACATACATCAGCCGCAGTGCCGCCGAAGGATCTACCGACTTAATCCGCTGCAAAGTGCTGATCCAATTGCTCAGCCAAGTAACCCGTTTTTCCATGCCATACTTTCGAACAATATCAATCAGCTGCTGTGCTCTGGCAACCGTAAAAACATCACTATCATAAATATCAAGATACGGGCGAATATTCCAGTCGCGGCACGTACTGATATATTCCTCAAAAGACGGAATCTCCGTTCCCTCAAATTCTTCATCCTTCCAGGAGCCAAAGTCATATTGCCGAACCTGTTCAAACGTCATATCCGAAAGCCGTCCGCTGCCATCTGAGGTTCTGTCAATGGTTTCATCATGCAAAATCATCGGTACTCCATCCGCTGTCCAGCGCACATCACATTCCGAATACTGAAATCCTGCCTGTGCCGCTCTGATCAGCGATTCAATTGTATTTTCCGGTGCACAGCCTGCCAGTCCCCGATGCGCAATATATTTGAGTCCTGTTCCGGAAAAGGTGGTTACATTATAATCAACACAAAAAGTGCCGCCCTCGCCCGGATAAATTTCCGTATCATCCTGATGTGCAATGATAATTCGATAAAATCCCGGCGGCAAATACGTTTTTTCAGTCAGCCATCCGGAGTTAAAAATCCGCTTTTTATCCGCATTATAATAATCAAACGCTAACTTATACTCTGAAAAATCCACCGATCCCATAGATGCCGGCAAATACATCAGCCGAGAATAAATCCGTGTATCAGACCACACGATCGACCCGTCATCCGGCAAAATGGAACCCGTTTTCCAATCCAAAGAATAGATTTCCGTCAAAAGCTTTGCAAATTGTGCGCGTGTAACCGGTTCATCCGGTGCAATACGTCCCTCGATTCCTTTCAGCAATCCGGCAGAAACCGCCTCCGCCAGATACGGAGCATCCTGGGCGCTGACCTGATCGACATCGGAAAATGATTTCAGCACCGAAAATTCCGCATTGTGCGTATGGATTCCGTTTACGCGCATCAGTGCAGCCACCGCTCCTGCACGCGTCATAGGCTCATCAGGGCGAAATAAATTATTAGCGCAAGCGATCGCTTGAATCTGCTCATTCACTCCGGCATAGACTTCATACCATGTGCCGGGAGCAACATCCGCATAATGATTCTGAGCGGCCGGAAGATTTTTTCCATATTGATAAGTAAAAAGCACCTTTGCACACTCGGCCCGCGTCAAAGTCTGATTCGGGCGAAAGCTCCCGTCCTCAAATCCCGAAAACCATCCTTCTCCCAATGCGCGTTCCGCATATCCGCGATACCACGCCGTATCGGAAACATCCGTAAATCCGGCGTAAGCCTTTGGTACAAAAAGAACCAATAAAATAAGTCCTATCCATGTTTTTCTCAAATATTTAATCATAAGTTTTTCTCCCCAAGCAGGGTTTTACGCTTCCTTTCCGTACAAGCTTTTTAATAATGCAATTTCGTGAGCATATCCATCCAAATCATTTGGTGTTTCCAAAAAGAACGGCAAATGTCTTAATTTCGGATGATTAATGATGCGTGTAATTGCCTCCAGACCGATAGTTCCCTCGCCGATTTTTTCATGGCGATCCTTATGAGATTCAAATGGATTTTTACTATCATTCAAATGAATCGCTTTCAGCCGTTCCAGACCGATAATGCGATCAAACTCCTCCAAAACCCCATCCAGATTATTCACAATATCATAGCCGGCGTCATAGACATGGCACGTATCCATACAAACGCCCAATTTATCGGAAAGCTCCGTTTTATCAATAATTGCCCGAAGCTCCTCAAACGAGCGTCCGACTTCAGAGCCTTTTCCTGCCATCGTTTCAAGCAAAACGGTAGTTGTCATTTCCGGCTTCAGCACATCATTGAGTAATTGTGCGATCAGTTCAATTCCTATTTCCGTTCCCTGGCCCACATGGCTGCCGGGATGAAAATTATACAGCTGATGGGGTGTATATTCCATACGCATCAAATCATCTGCCATCGTTAAATGAGCAAATTCGCGTGTTTTTTCTTCTTTTGAACAGGCGTTTAATGTATACGGTGCATGGGCAAGGATTGTGGAAAAATGATTTTCAGTGGTATATGCGAGGAAGTTTTTAATATCATTTTCGTCAATTTTTTTTGCGCTGCCGCCGCGTGGATTACGTGTGAAAAACTGAAATGTATTTGCACCGATTGACGTAGCCTCCTTTGCCATATGGAGGTAGCCTTTTGCCGCGGACAAATGAGATCCTATGGTTAGATTTGTCATGGTTTTTTTCTCCTTTTTTTTTTGGTTTTGTGTTTTTATGCTTGTTGTTGTTTTTTAGGTTTTCTTTTCTTTTTTGCTTTTTCTCGGTCACAGCTCTCCCTACCCTCTCTTCTCCTAAGAGAGGGTCTCCAACCCCCTAACCCCCTTGTCTATTTTGCTACGGCTACGGCGCAAGCGCCTAAGCCTACAGCGCTAAAGCGCTGTTCAGGGGGAACTTAGGTTAGTGGAAGCACCCATGAGATTGGTGCCGTCGCACTTGTTCTGTAATGCTTTTTGCCGCTTACGTTGCAGCGGCAAAATTTTTATGTTGGTCGTCGCAGCCGTGCGGCTCAATCCAACCTTACGGCAACCGTCAGTATACCCCTGCGGCTCAAACCAACCTCACGGTTACCATTAAACGCAGGGGAACTGCCCCAAAGGGCAGTGGGGGTGCAACCCCCAATAAAATTACTTTTGCGGAGCAAAAGTTACCGATAGCGAGTTCCGCGCAAGGTGCGGATGTTT
>CAUGRT010000029.1 GCA_959602045.1 uncultured Clostridia bacterium
CCAACAGAAAGACTGATGTAGAAATCAGCCGCAGGAGGGGGCGGCGCACGCCCCCCACAAACCCCGGCAATCAGTAAACATCATAAACACTGCGTGGTTTGTTATGATATGCCACACTCATGACAAGCCCGATTGCCGCCATGTTGGTGACGAGTGACGTTCCTCCGTAGCTGATGAAAGGCAGAGGGATTCCTGTTACCGGCATGAGTCCGATACACATTCCTACGTTTTCGAAAACATGAAATAGGAACATTGCACCAACGCCGACACAGATGTATCGCCCGTAGGCATTGTCTGCCCGTCGTGCAATCGTGAAGCACCGCCAGATCAGCGCAAATAATAGCACAACAACAAGCATAGAACCGATAAAGCCAAATTCCTCACTGATTACACTGAAAATGAAATCCGTGTATTTGGTCGGCAGATACCCCATTTGGTTCTGGGTTCCCTCAAGATAACCCTTGCCCCAAAGCTGCCCCGATCCGACTGCAATCTTCGACTGAATGACATTGTACCCTCGGTTGAGCGGATCTAAGTCCGGATTCAGAAAGACCTGGATTCTCTTTTGCTGATATTCGCTAAGCCCGTACTTGTAAACAAAAGGCAGCGATACAATGCCTGCCGCCATGACGGGGATAATATACTTGTAGGATAATTTTGCGGTAAACATCAGGCATAGAAACATAAAAATGAATACCAATGCACTTCCCATATCCGGCTGCATTAAGATTAATCCGACCGGTACACCGATATGCAGCAATAACCCCAAAATCACTAACGGCTTGTTGATTTCGTCCCGAACCTTGTCCAGATGATACGAAAAAGTAATGATAAAGCAGATTTTCGCCAGCTCTGCCGGTTGAATACCAATAGACCCGAATCGAATCCAGCTCCTCGCGCCCCAATCTCCCGTTACACCGAATACCAAAACTAAAATCAAAATTAAGACGCTGAAAATGTAGATAGGTTTGATCAGATTCTTGAACTGCTCATAATCAAACATGCATATCGTAATCATAACACCGATTCCCAATCCCATTGCCGCCGATTGTACAATCACATTAGTAATGGAATTTAATGTACGGGTTGCTGAATAAATAACAATAATTCCGAAGATGGATAGAAAAACCGTAATTCCAAACAGCACCCAATCAAAATCGCGCGCCATAACAGAGGTTTTATCTACACCAAGCTTTTTGCTTTTTTTCAAAATTGCTTCACTCCAATTGTTTTCACTTCATACGGCAAAACATGCCGCAATTTTACTTCTTCAACGTTTTGATTGTACCACAAATCCTGCTAAATTGCAATATCCATAAAAAATTTATCTTTCTGTTTTTTTATAGGAACACAAAGGTATCCGGATTTTCGGAACGGACAATCGGAATATGCGTATTTTCCAGAATGTCGCTGAAAATATCCATCACGATGGTTTCGGTTGGATAATGCCCGGCGTCAATAATAAAAATTCCCTGTTCGGCATAATTCATGGTTTCATGATATTTTAAGTCCCCGGTAATCACCGCGTCGCAGCCCTTTTCAATTGCCGTTTTGATTGATTCGGCACAACTCCCCGATGCGACGCACAACGTTTGAATCGGTTTTTGCAGAGATCCGGCAATGCGGATTCCGGGAGTATGCAGTTTTTTCTTTGTTAATGCGCAAAGCTGCTGTGCCGTTATTTCTTGGCGGAATTGACCGTATCGCCCTAATCCCGCATCCGAACGTTCGGTATGAAACTCTAAAATCCGAACATTCTCCAATCCGAACAATTCCGCAAGCCGCGCATTGATGCCATGGGGAGCAGTATCCATATTGGTATGTGCCGCATATACGGCGATATGGTTTTGAATCAACAGCCGCAGCATTTCACCGACCGGTGTTCCGAAATCAATCTTTTTGATTCCTCCGAATAAAATCGGATGATGCGAAAGAATCAGATTACAGCCGTTGCGAATCGCTTCTTTTACGGTAAATAAATTGACGTCCAGCGTGACGAGGATTTTTTCAATTTCCTGTTCTTCATCTCCAACCAACAAGCCGACATTATCCCAGGGATAAGCAAGGCTTTTCGGCGCTGTCCGTTCAATGAGCTGTGCAATTTCTTTGATTTTCATAGGATTTTCCTTCTTTCATTAATCGTTTCGTTTCTTATGCTCCATCTCTTCCAACCAAAACCGATAAAGCGCGAGCTTTTCTTCGTCTTTATATTTTGCATTTTCAATCCCTTGAATCACCTTGGTAAATTCACGCCGCTTCTTATCATAGAGCTGCTGATAAAATGGATGCTCCATCAAATACGGCGGAAGATGATAATCAATATCGCGCTCAAACGGCTTCACTTCACCCTTTTTGGCAATCATCAGATTATAGACCTTAAATCCTTCCACTGAAATATCTTCATATTGAATCGTAAATCCATGATGTAAAAGATATTTTCTTAATTCATACTGGGCATTCATCGGCTGAAGCAAAAGCTCGGATTTTTCTGCGATTTCCGGATTTTCGCGGAGAATATTTTCAATCAGCTCACCGCCCATTCCGGCAATGATAATTTGTTCGGCTTCACCCGGAGCCAGTACGGAGATTCCGGAGCCTAACCGTGTTTCAATTTTTTCGCCTAAACCGGCAGCGTCAATATTGCGGCGCGCACTGTTCAACGGCCCCTCCTTGAGGTCGGATGCAATTACATGCCGCGCCTTTTTTTCATTAATTAATGAGATGGGAATATAGGCATGATCTGTGCCAATATCCGCAATGATGTCGGCATGTGAATAATTTAATATGCTTTGTAATCTTGGCGTAATCAATGTAATACTCCTTTAATATAACAAACTATTTTGTGCATTTATCCATGATTTTATTCACACACCGTGGATAACTTTATAAATCGTAAAATCGACAGAAACAGTGGTTTTTTCGCCCTGTTTCACACAGAAACAAGGCGAAAGTGCATAAATCGTGGATAAATATGGTTTTTTTTATCTAAAAAATATGTAAACCTTGAAAAATGGCTTAAATACGCAATTTTTCTAAGCGTTCATAATTTCACAGCAACCGTGGATAACTCCGTGGATACTGTGGATAAGTGGACAAGAAATGTTATTTTATCTTGTAATTTTGATGGATAAGATAAATTTTCCACCGTGGATAACTTTGTTTTTGGTTTACATAATTATTTTACAAAATGTAACCTTTTGTTTGTGAATTTTTTTTGGAAAAAATTTCACGGGGGTTTTGCAGTTTTTTTGGGGTGTGACGGGGGAGCAAAGCATCTGTTTTATTCTCCTACGGCTCAGACATCCGCTACGCTGCGCAGTAGAACTCGCCTTCGGAGAATAAAACAGATGCTCATCTCCTTTTCCAAATATGCACATATCGAAACTATGTTTTTAAAAAAGGACGCCGCATAATAAACAGCGGCGTCCTGATTCTGTTTTATTTTATAATATCGGTTCTCATGTAAGGTACCAATGCTTCCGGAACGGTTACAGTGCCGTCGGCGTTCTGGTAGTTTTCAAGAATTGCCGCAACGGTTCTTCCTACAGCCAAACCGGAGCCGTTCAAGGTATGAACGAATTGTGCTTTATCCTTCGGGGTTTCCTTATAGCGGATATTTGCGCGTCTTGCCTGATAATCCTCGAAATTCGAGCAGGAAGAAATTTCAACATATCTTCCGTAAGAAGGCATCCATACTTCAATATCATAAGTTTTTGCCGAGGAGAAACCTAAGTCGCCGGTAGAAAGTGCAACAACTCTATACGGCAGCTTCAAACCTTGCAAAAGCATTTCTGCATCATGCGTTAAGGATTCCAACTCATCATAGCTGTGATCTGGTTTTACGAATTTCACTAACTCTACCTTATTAAATTGATGCTGACGAATCAAACCTCTGGTGTCACGACCTGCGCTGCCTGCCTCGGCACGGAAACATGCGGAGTATGCACAATATTTAATAGGAAGAGAATCACCGCTTAAAATTTCATCGCGGTACAGATTGGTTACCGGAACCTCGGCTGTCGGGATCATGAAATATCCGTTATTTGCAACCTTGAAAGCGTCCTCTTCAAATTTCGGGAGCTGACCCGTTCCGGTCATAGATGCGCGGTTTACCATATACGGCGGAAAAATTTCGGTATAGCCGTTATCGGTGTGTGTGTTCAGAAAATACTGAATTACGGCTCTTTCCAATCTTGCACCCAATCCCTTATATACCGTAAAACGGGTTCCGGCGATTTTTGTTCCGCGTTCAAAGTCCAGAATATCCAGATCCGTTCCGATATCCCAATGCGCTTTGGGTTCAAAGTCAAACTTTGTCGGCTCGCTGTAACGTCTTTGTTCTACATTTTCCGTATCATCCGCACCAATCGGGCAGGACTCATTCGGAATATTCGGAATCCGAAGCATAAAGTTTCTCAATTCCTCATCAATCTGCCGTACTTGATCGTCCAACTCCTTGATGTTGTTGCTCAATTCCTTCATTTCTTTAAAGATTGCGTCCGTGTTTTCCCCATTTTTCTTCATTTGCGGAATCTTTTTTGTGATTTCATTTTGAGAAGCCTTTTTCTGCTCCACATCTACCAGAAGCTCACGTCTTTTTTTATCCAGCTCGATTGCCGGTGTGATGTCCAGATCACTGTTTCTCTTTTTCAGCGCTTCCTTAATAATTTCGGGGTTTTGTCTTAGAATTTTAATGTCTAACATTGTTTCTTTTCCTTTCTTATTTTATAAAGTCATGAATGGTGTTAAATAATATTTTCTGATCGTCTGTCAGCTGCTCTTGATTGACCTTATCCAGCTGTTCTTTTGTCTTTTCCTTATCGCCGGCGGTCATATACGCATTGGCGCTCATTAAAAATTCGGTATTTTTCATCTGCTGTTTCAGCTTGTCATTTTCAGCCTTTAAGCCTTGATTTTCTTCTAACAGAACTCGGTTATCTTCACTGACCTCCGCAGCGCGCTGAGAAATGGAGCTGCTTAACCGCTCGGACGGTTCCATTGTCTGCTTAACCGCAGGCTGTTTTTTTTCAAGATTGGTCTGTCCGAAAAATGACAAGATAATCAGCAAAATTGCCACAACAAAAATTAAAGCCGTATATAAAAACATGGATCGATTATTGTTGTTATGATTCGCTGTCATGATTCTATCCGTTCCTTCCCGTGCCGATGGCACAAATTTGATTTATTCAGAAGGCTGAGCCTTATTGAATTTATTTTTTGCAATCTCCAAAGCCTGCACTTCCTCGTCAAGCAATTTAGTTGATGTTTTTCCGGCCGTAATCTCCCGCACGTATGTATTGCAGGAGTTATGACCGTAAAGTGAGGTTAAAATAATGCCATCGTTGTTGTTATTCAATAATGCCAAAGCAAAGCTTAAATTGCCGGTTACGTCATCAAATGCATTGAAATGAACCACACCTAATTTTTTGAAAGATACCAATGCTTCTCTTTCACAATTCGCAAGACGCGATAAGGTTACGGCGTCGGATTTTCCAGTAATGGTTTGCGACAAGTCATCTATTTTTTTATAGTATTCCTTTAATGCACCAATAATATCGCCGTCCTCGCTATAATCCAGTAATGTGTTAATCTTGGATGAATTAATCATAATCAGAATGAAGCAAATCAAAATTAAAACAATAATAATTCCGATTGCTATTAATAATAATGTACTGTTCATTGTAATCTCCGTTCTAACTGCTATTCCGCAAGCCGGATCATGGATAAGATTCTTTCCAGATCCTCGTTGCCGTAGTATTCAATCTCGATTTTTCCGCGCTTTTTATTATGCGAGATTTTTACTTTTGTGCCTAACCCCGATGAAAGGCGGTTTTGAATGCGTTCCAATTCAATGGCGTAAGCATCATCATCAACCGGCTTTTTTTCAGGCTTTGACTTTGCTTTCGCCAGCTGACGGACAAGCGCTTCAGTCTGGCGGACATTCAGACCCTCTTGAATGATTTTTTCGGCAACGGTACTTCTTAATGCTTCATCCTCTAACGATAACAGCGCGCGAGCATGTCCACCGGTTAATTTCCCGTCAATCAGCAGCTTCTGCATATCCTCGCCCAATGTCAACAGGCGGAGTGAGTTGGCAATCGCACTTCGGCTTTTTCCGATTTTTTCGCTCACTGCTTCCTGCGTCAGAGAGAAGTCCTGAATCAGCGATTTATATCCAAGAGCCTCTTCAATCGGATTCAAATCCTCACGCTGTAGATTTTCGATTAAGGCAATTTCTGCAATTTCCTTTTTGGTGTAATGCTTGATCATTGTCGGAACCGTAACGAGTCCGGCTTTTTTTGCTGCACGCCAACGGCGTTCGCCGGCAACAATCAGATAACGTCCGTTATCCTGCGGTGCAATGGTGATCGGCTGAATCAAGCCATATTCGGCAATTGATTTTGCAAGCGCATCAAGCTTTTCCGGATCAAAGCTTTTTCGCGGCTGATCCCGGTTTGGCTCAATCAGACTTAGTTTCGTTTGGACAACCTCTTTGCCCGAAGTTTCCGAATCCAACTCCGGCGGCTCATCGGTATCAAATAATGTCCCAAGCCCCTTGCCAAGTCCCTTTTTTGGCATAATACCATCCTTCCTGTTATAATATTGAATATATTACATGTTTTTACTAATAACCTCTTTTGCAAGAGCAATATAAGCGTCTGCACCTTTAGAGGTGCGGTCATATTTAATAATCGGTTCTCCAAAGCTGGGCGCTTCGGATAAGCGAATATTTCGCGGGATAACGGTTTTATAAATCTTATCCGGGAAAAAGTGCTTTACTTCCTCAAGAACCTGTATGGACAAATTTGTTCTTCCGTCATACATTGTTCCCAAGATGCCCTCAATATCAATTTTCGGGTTCAGCTTTTTCTTGATGGATTTAATTGTGGTAATCAGCTGTGAAACACCCTCCAGCGCATAATATTCACATTGAATCGGAATCAATACGGAATCCGCGGCAGTGAGAATATTAATGGTAATCATTCCGAGCGATGGGGGAGAATCAATGATAATAAAATCAAAATCTTCCTTTACGAGGGAAATCGCCTTTTTCAAAAAAAATTCGCGCTTTTCCTCATATGCCAGCTCAATTTCCGCGGCACTTAAATCCGTGGACGAGGGAATAACCGATAAGTTCAGATATTTTGTTTTTACTACGGCGTCTTTTGTTTTTTCACTGTCAACAAGACAATCATAAACAGACAGCGTATAGTCGGATTTTTCCAAGCCAAGACCACTGGTTGAATTGCCCTGCGGATCGCAGTCAACCAATAGTGTTTTTTTGCCCATATAAGCAAGGCAAGAGGATAAATTGACGGTTGTAGTGGTTTTGCCGACGCCGCCCTTTTGATTGGTAACAGCAATAATTTTTGCCACGGGTAAATCCAATCCTTTCTGAATTTATTTTCAAAATATATTATACCACAAATTTTTTATTTGTAAATGTTTCACGTGAAACATTTACAAAAATAATAAATTTGAAATATGTTTGTAATATATGAATATTTTCCTTATAAAAATGGAATGATAACGAAAGATATTTTTAATGGGAATAAGATGCAATGAGTGAAAGTTACTTTATATAAGTTAGAGCGGGATATTGTGTGTAATTTTTAATCTATTGCAATGAGTGGAAGTTACCGTTTATAGGCTGGGGTGGGGCATTGCGTGTATTTTTCAATCCATTCCGGCTCAGACATCCGCTACGTTGCGCGGAACTCGCCTTCATAAATTGAAAAACACACGCAATACCTTTCGAGAAATGCGATTTCTAAACCAAAATAATAAACATACGACATTTCTGAATGAAAATTCATCTGTTTATCGTTCTGTGGAGGCGAGTTCTACTCCGCGCAGCGTAGCGGATGTCTGAGCCGGAATAGAACGATAAACAGATGAATTTTCCTGCCACAACATTATGAATCACAGTATTCAACAAAAAGGAGATAACTATGAAGCTTTTAGATGCAGTCAAAAATATTTTTACTTTTGTCCCTCCGTCGGAAAACAGACAGTTTGTATTAAAGGAAACACCAAATACCATTGATTATGATATTCGTAAGGAAAAAAAGCCGGAGACAACGCAGAGAGTCAGCAGTGATATTGAAGAAAATCTGGCTTATATCAGAAACAGGTTCTCAATTCCGTTAAACAACGACTTTGTTCTTCGGACACTGCGATTAAAAAATGATCGAAAAGCATTTGTTGTTTTTATAGATGGTATGGTGGATACGGATAGCGTGGATAATAATATTATTAAATCCTTGCTGGAACTTCCGTATTTTGCGGATGATGAAATTTATAAATATGAGGAAGAAATTACAGAACGGTTTATCAGCCATTCCCAGGCGATGGTGACGGATAGCATGGACATCATCGCGGAGGAAGTGAATTTCGGGGGATGTGCGGTATTTGTAGATGGCTTTGGCAAGGGATTTTCTCTGGATGTGCGAAGCTGGGGAACGCGGAGCATTGATAAGCCGGAAAATGAGCAGAGTATTTACGGGCCGCAGGAGGCATTTGCGGAAATGCTCCGAAATAATACGGCATTGGTGAGAAAGATTATTAAAACCGAAAAACTAATTGCCGAGGGAGTGAAGATCGGAACGGTCAGCCAAACACGCGGAGTGTTGCTCTATATTGATGATATTGTAAACGATCATATTATTCAAGAGGTTCGCCGGAGATTAAACGGTATTACGATGGATTATGTTATTACCATTGAAGAAGTGGAAATGATGATAGAAGAAAAAACATTCAGCGTGACAACGCAGATGCTGAAAACAGAACGCCCGGATCGTGTTGCAAAGGCATTGACGCAGGGAAAAGCGGCATTATTATTGAACGGAAGTCCCAATGCACTGATTTTTCCAACCTCTATTTTTGAGTTGAATCATGCGGTATCGGATGAATATATGCGTGTTCCGTATGCGAATATGGCACGGATTATCCGATTAATTACAACATTCGCTTCAATTTTGTTGCCGGGACTCTATCTTGCAACAACGCTGTACCATCAAGAGGTGATTCCGACTTATTTATTGTATTCTATCAGCGCATCACGGGAAAACGTTCCTTTTCCATCGGTACTGGAATTGATTTTGATGGAGATATCCTTTGAGATGATTCGGGAGGCAGGCTTGCGAATGCCGGGGGCAATCGGTTCAACACTCGGAATTGTCGGCGGCTTGATCTTGGGACAAGCGGCAGTCAGTGCAAAGATGGTCAGCCCGATTATGATTATTGTTATTGCAATTACGGGAATCGGTTCCTTTGCAACGCCGAATTATTCCTTGGGCTGGAGCTATCGGGTGCTGCGTCTGATTTTCATTGCACTGGGTGCGTCAATGGGATTTTACGGGATTGCCGCAGGAATTGTCATTTATAGCTTGATTTTGGGCAGCCAGAGAAGCTTTGGCGTTCCGTTTATTGCACCGCTGCCGAAAGCGGATCAGAATAATACCAGTAATTCCGTATTTGTGAACCCGATTTGGCGAAGAGAAAAACGTCCGTCGTTTTTGCACACAAAAAATAATCAGGCAGAGCCGAGAATCAGCCGAAAATGGAAACGGGAATAAGATGAAAATGTTTCACGTGAAACATTTTCATCTTGCAATACTATGAAAGGGGAGGTTTTGATGAATATTATAGAGAAAAAAGAATTTAGCAGTATGCTGATCACACTGATGTCGGTCAAGCTGCTACTCAGTTATCCCTTGATGTTTATCAAAAACAGCGGAAATGCGGCATGGATTCAAATGATCTTTGTAACACTGCTCGGATTGCTGCTGTTTCATCTGACAACAAAGGTGTATGAAAAAAAGATTAATGTCATTGAGCTTACGAGTATTCACGGAAATCGGGTGCTGAAAATTATAGTTGGTATGATCGTATTTGCGGTATTACTGTTAAATATGATTTCGGTCATGAGAATCTTCCCGGAAAGTGTAAAAATTGTCCTGCTGCAAGATACGGAAACGGATGTTATTATCGGCGTATGTGCATTAACGATCTTTTTGGGAGCCATCTTCGGCATTGAATCCGCGGCACGAATCAATTATATCTTTTTGCCGATTTGCGGAATTTTATTGGTTGTATTTATTTTGCTGCTCATTCCGTACTATAAAATCGGAAATATTTTACCGATATTCGGAAACGGCGGATTCAATTTGTTTGTAAAAGGAATCAATGGTCTGTCGGTTTTTTCGGATATTATTATTCTGAATATTTTACTGGGGTATTCGAAAAATTTACAGGATGCAAAGCAGAGCGGTTATAAGGCAATTTTAATCAGTGGCGGTGTGGGTGTGATAACAACGCTGATTTATGGGTTGATTTATCCGTATCCGGTGTCGCAAAATTTTATTTTGCCGGTTTATCAGATTACGAGAATGATTAATCTGAGCAGCTTTTTCAATCGTTTTGAGGCGATTTTTCAATTCATATGGTCGATTCTGGCGTTTTTATATGGGGTAATTTATCTTTATCTGCTATGTTTTGTCTGGCAGATTACGTTTGGATTAAAATATATCCGTCCGCTATTTTTGCCGATGGTACTGTTAATTGCGGCGGTTTCGATGCTTCCGCGATCCATTATGGAGGCAAATAATGTGGGGATGATTCTGGAGTATATCAGCTATCCGATTGTATTTTTACTTCCTATTATAATAGGCGCTGTGGATAAGAAGAAAAGCAAGGCAAAATAGCGAGTTTATTGAGAGGAGTTTGTGATCATAAATGAGAATCGCAAAGCTTTTGATTGCAGTGTTCATGACCTGCCTTTTATGCTCCTGCGGAGGAAGTGAGCCAAACGATGTGGCGTTTGTGGTGGCACTGGGATTTGATAAGGCAGAAGAAAATTATTATCAGATTACCGTTCAGTTTGCAAAGGTTACTCAGATTTCGGGCGGTGCTTCGGAGGAGGGCGGAAAAGCCGGAAGCGAGATTATTCAAAATATTACAGTAGAAGCGCCGGATTTATACTCCGGAATCAACACAGCCAATCATATCATTTCAAAAAAGTTTTCACTTTCTCATGCAAAGCTGATTGTTTTTTCGCGTGAGCTTGCCGAGGAGGGCATCGGGGACTTGGTGGACACCATTGTAAGAAGTAACGAAATCAAACCGGATGTGTTTATGGCGGTTGCAAGCGAATCTGCGAAAGGATATCTGACAGAGGTCAAGCCCGTTGTGGAGGTGAATCCGGCGAAATACTATCAGTTGGTCTATGGCGAAAATGAATCCGGAGGAATCCCGAAAACAAATTTGCATAACTTTTATTTTGATAAGGAAATCCAGAGCAAAAGCAGCGTGATTCCTCTGGCAGGCGTGACGCAAACCGATGGCAGTGCTGAGGAAAATGCGGAAAATAAAACGCACGGAAACGCACCGATTAATGAATCGGGATTTGAATATCGGGTAAAAAATTATACTGCCGGCGAGGTGGCTGTCAATGGCGAAAACAAAAGCGAAGCAATGGGTATGGCGGTGTTTCAGGGCGATAAAATGGTCGGTACGTTGGGTTCGATTGACGGAGAATTGTATAATCTGCTTTCCGGAAATTTGAAAAGAAGCTATATCAGTTTCCGGAATGGTCAGAATGATAAATTAATTGTTGTACGCATTTTTCAGGATAAAAAGCCGAGTTACCGGATTGATATAAAAAAGAAAAAAGTCAAAATCAAGCTTTTCGTGGAATCGGATCTTTATTCAAAGCCATCGGAGAACTTTGATGTGGAGGCACTGGAGGAGGAGATTACAAAGGAAATCAATGCCGCCGGAGAACAGTTTATTAAAAAGGTTCGGGATGAGATGGATTGTGATCCGCTGGGTTTGGAGGAAAAAATGGAATATAATTTTTTGACAAATCATCAGTTGGAACAATATGACTTTAAAAATGATTTCAAAAACTATGATATTGAGGTTAACACGGAATTTAGAATCAGAAGAATAGGAATGAAGCTATAATGATTAAGTATATTCTATCCAATTTAATTATGCTGATTTGCATAATACGAATGGTTTCCTATGGAATTTTCACAATAAAGGAAAAAAATACAATAGGAGGAATTTCTCTGTTTGTGCTGGCAGCTGCGGCAGTGGGACTCCATTATTATATTTTTGTGTAAAGCTAAGTCTTATATTTTCAAAAAAAGTAGAAAATATAAGACTTAGCCTTCTTTTTCCGATACAAACATTAAACTGAAGCTGATAAAAAGCAAAACACAGCAAATCCAAATTGCTTTGTCACCAATCATCTTAGTTACAAAAGTACCGATTCCTGCACCGACCGCAAAAATACCGATCACGCTGAAATAGGTTAATGCTTTTTTTAAAATTTCCTTATCATGCACACGGAAATAAGCGCATAAAGCTTCCATTCCGCTTCTCATATTGCCGATACACATCGTGCTGGCATAAGCATGACCGCGCACCTTATGAAAGGTTTGAACCTGCATTGCGCAGACAAATGAAACAAGTGCATTTGCCAGAGGATCAATCCTATGCGGCAGAAATCCGACCGAAAACAGCAATACCATTTCACAAATCAAAATAATTTGCCGCCAATGTATTTTTTCACACGGCTTAAAGCGCAAATGAATCATTTCTGCAGCTGCTGTGCCAACCAAAAAGGAGAGGACAGGGATCAAGTATTTCAAAACCGTAGCCCAGTCACCGATAAAACATGCGGAACTCATCAAAACGATATTTCCCGTCTGCGCATTCGCGAAAACCTCTCCCCGGCAGCAGTAAGTGTAGGCGTCCTGAAATCCTCCGGACAGAATAATAAACAGAGCTGTTCGAAGGGTATCGGACATTTGTCCGTTTAGTTTTTTATGTTTCATAATCCATCATTCCTGTGAAAAAGTAAATAAAAATGCGGTGTATGACAGCATAAACCCCAGTGCGCCCGGTATCAGCAACGCATAGCTTTCACCGGCGATTGCCCGTGAGATGCAGTATATTAAAAATCCTACTCCCATAGTCAATGCAGTGAAACGTTCTGTTGTGTTCCGGGAATTAATTTTATGTACAATGTTCAGAATGAATAGCAGCATTGCAATATCCAGTAAAATTCCGATGATCATCTCAAGCGTAATGTTCATTTAAATACCCTCTTTCTTTTGTCTGTGCTTGACTTTTCGATCAAAATATATTATAATACTTCTTAATATATATGTAAAATGTATAATATATATAGGATAGATATCAGAATGATATATTGGGGGGATACTAAAATGAATATTAACTGTGATTATTATAAGGTTTTTTATTATGTTGCAAAATACGGAAGTGTTTCACAGGCGGCGAAGAAATTGATTAACAATCAGCCGAATTTAACCAGGACGATAAAAAATTTAGAGAGTCAGTTGGGTTGTCCTTTGTTTTTGCGTACCAATAAAGGAATGAAACTGACGGAGGATGGGAAAAAGCTATATGCGCATATTCGGATTGCATTTGAACATATTGAAGCAGCAGAGGCGGAAATTACAGAAAGCACGAATCTTGAAAGCGGTGCGATTTTTATTGCGGCAAGTGAAGTGGCGCTTCGTTGTTTTTTGCTGCCAATCTTAAAAAAGTATCGTGAGCTTTATCCGGGAATCCATCTCCGTATCAGCAATCATTCTACACCACAGGCGATTGCTGCGTTAAAAGAGGGCGTTGCGGATTTTGCGGTTGTGACAACGCCGACGATCGAGGCGGCTTCTCTGACGGAAACGAAGGTAAAGCAAATTGAAGAGGTTGCAATATGCTCGCCGAGGTTTGTTCCACTGATTGGGAAAAAGGTATCGCTTTCCGAGCTTTGTCAGTATCCTCTGATTTCATTGGGAAGTGACACAAAATCATTTGAATTCTATTCAGAATTTTTTGAAAGTCATCAAGAGAAGTATCATCCCGATATTGAGGCTTTCACGGCGGATCAGATTTTGCCGATTGTAGAGGCGGATTTGGGGATAGGATTTGTGCCGAGGGAGTTTATCCATCCGTCGGATAAGGTGGAAATCATAGATTTGAAAGAGAAAATTCCTGCGCGCAGTATTTGTCTGATTAAGAGAACGGAGCAGCCGCTCAGTCTTGCGGCAAAAGAGTTGGAGCGGATGATATTGGCATAGACTACAGGGTTAGGCTCCTCTGTTTTTCAGCATCCGTTTCATCTCTTTTGCTTCGGATTTTGAGAGAGGACGCATATCCAACAAAGTAAGGAAAAAGCGCACGATAGAGCCGTCAAAGTAATTTTCGAGAATCATACGGATTTCGGAATTGGCGGCTTTTCTTTTCGATATGGCAGCGTTGCAGAGATAACCGGGATCCATTCGCGTTACAAGCTTCTTTTCAACGCAGCGCTTAATTACGGTATAGGTGGTATTTTTATTCCAGCCGATTTCGGTATTCAGACACTTGGCAATGTCTGCGGCTTTCATTTGCCCGTTATCCCAGAGAACATTTAAAACTTTTAATTCAGAATCGTAAATTTTCACTTGCTTTCTCCTTTTTGCTCAGTCGTTGAAATCATATTTTACAAGGGTCACAGCTTCAAGCTTTCGGAATATTTTTATTATAGATAATCGCTAAGCCTTTTAAAAGAAGCTCATCGTCCAAAATAATCTGTTTTTTGCAGTAAGGAATAATCGTTCCGGCAAGACCGCCTGTGGCGATTACTGTCAGCTTTTGCCCAATTTCCTCCTCAATTCGGTCAATCATTCCGTCAATACTGGACGCCGCGGAAAAAATGATGCCGCTCTTCATGGAATCGACTGTGTTGGTTCCGATTACCGATTGCGGCGCTTCCAAACTGATTTTCGGGAGCTGCGAGGTTCCGCCGACTAAAGAGTTTAGGGAAACTTCAATGCCCGGAATAATGACCGTACCGAGATAGTTTTTGCTTTTATCGACTACTGAAATAGTCGTAGCAGTACCCATATCAAAAATTGCTGCCGGAAGAGGATATTCATTAATGCAAGCTACGGCATCCACGACAAGATCAGAGCCGAGCTGCGCTGGATTATCCGTTAAAATGGAAAGACCTGTTTTTATTCCGGGGCCAACGGTAAGAATTTTTTTATCCGAAAGCTTGCTCATGGCATGCTTGATCACATTTGTCAAAGATGGAACAACCGAAGAAATAATACCTCCGTCAATTTCTTCGGGCGTGACGGAATAGATTTCAAGAACATTCTTAAATAAAATTGCATATTCCAATTCGGTGGCTTTATGATTTGTAGAAAGCCGTTCCGTAAATTTAATGGTATTTTCCTGAAAACAACCGATTACAATATTTGTATTTCCAATGTCAATTGCTAAAATCATAATTTTTTCTCCTATTAGAGTTTGATAAAACATTCAAAATGAATATTATTACACAAGCTTTCCCGAATTGCCTATGTGTTTTCTTCTATGGAGGCGAGTTCCGCGCAACGTAGCGGATGTCTGAGCCGGAATAGAAGAAAATACATATGCAATTCCAAGCATTTTTATAAATTACATAAGCATAGTGTTTCTCAATGGCAGGTTCCGCACAATGTAACCAATGTTCGAGCCGAAATAGAAGGAAACACATAAGCGATTCCAAGCCCTTTTATAAATTACATAAACATAGTGTTTCTCAAAGGCAAGTTTCACACAACATAACCAATGTTCGAGCCGAAATAGAAGGAAACACATAAGTAATTTTGAGCATTTTTATAAATTATATCAGTGTTAGATGATTCCTATTATCTTTTTATGAATTACAGATATAAACCAGACTATCAATATAGTCTACTCCATGTCGGAAAGCAGACCATGTTTTTCATAACGGGTAATTCTGCTAATCTTGTTTTCATCATCCAGAAACAGAACCACAGGCGGATTTTCGGCTGCTTCTTCGGGAGTCATATCGGCATACGCCATAATAATAATCTTATCTCCCTTTTGTACACAGCGTGCAGCTGCACCGTTTAAGCAAATAATTCCGCTTCCGCGTGCACCGCTGATGGTATACGTTTCAAAACGGCTGCCGTTATTGACATCAACAATCTGTACTTTTTGATATTCAAGAATCCCTGCTTTTTCGAGCAGTTCGGCATCCACTGTTATACTACCGATATAGTCTAACTCCGATTGCGTTACGGTTGCGCGATGAATTTTGGATTTTAAGACTGAGATTGTCATACGTCATACCTCCGTAAAGGAAAAATTATCAATGAGTCTTGTCTTTCCGATATAAACCGCCATTGCGCACAGAATCGGTTTTTCAATTTTTTCAACCGGCTGAATCGTCATAGAATCTACGATTTTAACATAATCAATTTTTGCGAGTGGTTCGGTTTCAATGTTGGCTTTCATTGCATCCAGAATGGTTTTCACATCGCGTTCCCCATTCTCAACCAGATGTTTGCCAAGCTGAATCGTTTTGGAAAGAATCAGCGCTGCCCGGCGTTCCTGCTCATTCAAGTAGGTGTTTCGCGAGGATTTCGCAAGTCCGTCCGGCTCTCTGACGATCGGGCAGCCGATAATAGTGACGTTCATATTTAAGTCGTGAACCATGTGCTTGATAATGGCAAGCTGCTGCGCATCTTTTTCACCGAAATAGGCGCGATCCGGCTGCACGATATGCAATAGCTTTGAAACAACGGTACATACGCCGCGGAAATGAATCGGCCGCGAAATACCGCATAAGTCCTCGGTTAAAACGCTCATATCAACATAGGTTGAAAAACCGTCGTCATACATTTCAGAAGGCTCCGGATTAAAGATCAAATCCGCACCGTGTTCCTCGCAAAGTGCGCTGTCATGCTGAATATCGCGCGGATAGCTTGCGAAGTCCTCATTCGGTGCAAACTGCGTGGGATTGACAAAAACCGATACAACAGTTTTATCATTGCCCTTTACAGATGCGTCAATCAGACTGGCATGCCCTTCGTGGAGATAACCCATTGTCGGGACTAATCCAATAGTCTGACCCTCCTTGCGCCATTCTTTTACTATATCTCTTACTTCTTGAATTGTTTTTACTAATTTCATTTTAATACCCATTAAATCCTTTCACAAACCCTGTTCTGTCTTAATACAATTTTTCGATCACATCATCCGAAATCTTAAAGCTGTGTGAATCATCCGGAAAGACCCCGTCTTTGACTTCTTTTATATAGGAAGAAAAAGCGTCTTTCATTAATGCTCCTGCTTCAGCAAACTTTTTTACAAACTTTGGCGTAAAGTCGGAAAACATTCCGAGCATGTCCTGATAAACCAATACCTGACCGTCACAGCCGTTCCCGGCGCCGATACCGATTGTGGGGATAGAAATTTCCTGAGTAATTATTTCGGCAAGCTTTTTCGGAACACATTCAAGCACCACCATAAATGCGCCTGCCGCCTCTATTTTCTTCGCGTCTTCAATTAATTCCCGTGCACGCGCTTCGTCCTTGCCTTGTACCTTGAAGCCGCCGAATGCATTGACTGATTGCGGCGTTAAGCCCAAATGGGCGACAACGGGAATCGACGCTTTTACAATGGCTGCAATCTGATCGCAAACTGCTGCGCCGCCTTCGAGCTTTACTGCGTAGGCACCGCCCTCTTGAATCAAGCGTCCTGCATTTTTCACTGCATCGTAAACCGAGGTTTGATAGGACATAAAGGGCATATCGGCAATTACCATTGCATTTTTTGCTCCTCTTGTCACAGCCTTAGTATGATGAAGCATGTCCTCCATCGTAACGGGCAGTGTGGAATCATAGCCGAGCATGACCATACCCAGCGAATCGCCTACAAGAATACAATTTATTCCCGACTCGTCCATAAGCTTTGCCGTGGAGTAATCATATGCCGTAAGCATTGTGATTTTGTCTCCGTTTTGCTTTTGCGCTAAAACGGTTGATGTTGTGTTTTTCATTTCTACAACATTTCCTTTCTTTGCTGTTATCATTCTCTTGACAGAGATACAATACATGTTGTATTATACCATGTTTTCCTGCATATTTCAAGAGATAGATTGATGAACCGAAACTTTTTTGACGTATCTGACTTTTGCTGCCGCAAATTGAAAAACAGAGGGTTAATATTACACAAATATTACAGAGGAAATTCACAAAAAGTATTGAAATAATACAAAATTCATGATATAATTGGCATATAAGCCAAAAACAATTCGGCTGAGATGTTTTTACAGTTTTAAAACCGGCAAAATCACAAAAATTATGTTCGGAAACAGAAAAAATGAAGAGGGGATGTGGTTGATACGGCGCGGAGAAGAGATAGTGAAGAAGCCAGAAAAAGAATTTTGTCTGCCTGTGTACGATTATTTATTGAAAAGGGGTATATCAGTACGACGATGGCAGAAATCATCCGAGAGGCGCAGGTTTCCAACAGCACATTTCAAAATCTGTTTCATTCCAAAGACGGCGTTTTGATGGATTTGGCGGAATTTATGTTCAGCAATCAGTTTAACGTTGCAAAACAGCATGCAACGCAGCAGCTGCCGCCGGTATATTTGTATGCGGTGGAAACTTCCATTCAGATGACGTTAAGCGAATTAAACGAGAATCTTCGTGAAATTTATGTGGAAGCTTATACAAGTCCCAAAATCGCGGAATATATTATTCAAAAAACATCATCGGAGCTTTATCAAATTTTCGGAAGCTATTTGCCGGAATGCAGCGAGAGCGATTTTTATGAATTGGATATCGGAACTGCCGGAATTATGCGGAATTACATGGCGAAAAAGTGTGATAAATATTTTACATTAGATAAGAAGCTGGAACGGTTTTTGAGAATGACGATGGGGGTTTATGCCGTTCCCGAGGAGGAGCAGCAGCAAGTGTTGGCGTATATCATGAAGATTGATATCCGCCAAACGGCGAATCATGTCATGCAGCAGTTGTTTCAGGCTCTGGCGATGCAATTTCATTTTGAATTAGGGGACAAAGAGTTGTCTGAATAACAGTGAAGCCGGATGGCATATGTATAAAAAATGAATTTTGTCTGTAGGTTTGGAATATTTTTTTAAGGGGTTCTTGCAGCAACCGAACGATACCCCCCGGACAGCAGGAACCTCCTTAAAAAAATATTCCAAATCTACAGACGATAAAAGGGAAAATTTAATCATACCACCGCCGATATCGGCAGAATTGGAGGATTATTATGAAAAAAAAGAGGTTTTGGAGCTTTGCTCTTGTATTATGCATGATCATGAGCTTGATTCCGGGAATGACAGCGTCAGCCGACATTCAGGAATGGGAGTATGAGCTGATTATCCAGATCAGTGATGCAAAGGATTCAAAAAGTAAAGACGGGAACATAAAAGCGCGTCTTTATTTTAATATCAAAAATGATGAAGAGGTTTTTACGGTTGAGAATACAAAAACGTCCGGAGTGGAGTGCAGAACGAAGCATGTTTCATCCAGAGCGCCGTGGACGATGGATTATGTACAGATTGAAAATTATACGACGGATGCGTTTAAGCTTTTGCGTATGGATCTTCGCGTGGCGAAAAAAGGCTCCTCAGATTATCATTGGATGCTTAAGGACTATTATCCCAGCGGCAAGGGTGAAAAGGACGGACAATGGATTGAGAATGAGGATGACAGAGATCCGACCTTATGTAAATTGATATGGCCGTGGCCCGAACGAAAGATTTCATCACCCGGAAATTTCAATGATCTGCCGGAAAAGCTATACATAGATTCCGAGAGTGAAAGCGGCGATTTTACCTATGAATATGATGGCAAGGTGACAGATCAGTATAGTGATATTCTGGGAGATAATTATGATTGTATGAATATGAGCGCCGCGCCGAGTTTTGGTTTTTCCGTTTCCGGCAACAAGGAGCGGGGGACTGTGACAAAGAGTGAACTGACGACAAGCGGCGGTTTCACGCTTATTGAAAAAGACGGATATACACGAGGCTTTAAAATTGACAAAGCCACGTTGGCAAAGTATATGAATCAATATAATGTGAATCAGATTACTGTTGACAGCACATTGACATTTCCGGATGGCAGCGTCAACCGTACTTCCCGGAAACATTCCCGAACGCTTACGATTGTGCGAAAATCGTTTGCGGTTGACAAAGTTAGTATGAGCGATAACTACCATCACTCCTCACAGGATAATAACTACTATAATAGTACGATCAAGGATGACGCCGGACAACAGCGGATTTCAATTACCGCGTCTATCCGGACGGATGGGAATAATAATCATCTCAGTCAATCCAATTTAGATAATGCGGTTATGACATTCAAGAAAGCTTATCTGATTTTGGGTAACACCGGGCAGCAAATTGCGGCTGCTGAAAAGCAGGTGAATATTTCTAACAATTCCTTTACGCTGACTTTCCCCTATAGTAATGGGATGGATTCCGCAGGCGGTGGGTTGAGATTGATTCTGGAGCAGGCGAAAATTAAGCCGGAAAGCATGGATAATCAAGAATTTAAGCTGTGGGATGAAGCGGAGCATAAGGTTCAATTCAGCTACTATGCGTCTGCTTATAAGGTGGACGCGGTCAATCCGACGGTGGCGCTTTCTCCGTTAAACGGCGATCAATGGAATCAGTGGCATAAGACGATTTCATTCAATTCAGTGCCATCGGAAACTGTCAGCACAACGCTCGGAGCTTCAAAATACAACGGTCATTACACAATGGCGCTATATAATGAAAACAATCAGCCGGTCAATATCTATGATTACCACGGCATCGGAGAGACGGCAACACAGCAGAGAGTTCCGGCGACAAAAGGCAGCACGCAAGAGGTCACGCTTGCCTTAAAGGACGCGATTGAGGGGTCATTTGAATTACGGCTTTCCGGACAGGACGCGGCAGGCAACAACCTTTCCGACCGCGTGAGAGGAATCTTACTGGATAATAAAGCGCCGGAACTGACGGTAAATGAAGACTGCGGAGAAAGAGCAACCGATGGCAGCAAGGGCAATACGTATACAGTTTCGATTTCCGATCGGTCGGGAACCGGAAAAATGTATTACTGCTTTACTAAGAATCTTGCCAATATGCCGGAATGTAACGAACAGACAGCACAGCAGCAGCCGAGCGGCACGATCAGCAGCCTGGAGGATCAGTGGGCATTTATTGATCAGAGCGATGCCGAAAAGGGTGCGGCTGCCTATCTTGCAGCAAAGAAAGGCGAGAATTTCGAGGGGTATCTTGTTTATTTCGGAACGGATGGGTTTGGAAATAAAACGGAAACCACCTACAGGAAAATTGAAATTACCAATGAAGATACGGAATGTAGTATTGAAACAACCAACGATACCGCAAGACCGCATACAGATTATCAAATTACTATTACCACCAATGCGCAGAATACCGTATCTTATCGTTGGAGAGATGCAAAGGGTGAACTGTCTGAGGAATACAAGCCCTATCATCCGGGGGATGACATCGGAAAGGGTACGCAAATGGCGGCGGATGGAAGTATGGTGACACTGGACGGTACATATACGTTAGAGTGTAAGGTTGTTCCGCCATCAGGAACTGGAAAGACTTATGAAAGAGATTTTGTATTCGACCATTCGGGGCCGAAGCTGAATGTGACGGTATTAGCGCCCGATACCTATCGGGAAACCCAGGAGCTTTCTGTTGTCGGAACCGATGCTTCGGGTGTCAAAGAGGGCTTTGCGCAGCTGGTAAACTCCGACGGTTCGGCGATTGCCGGACAGGATGAATTTGCGCTGGAAATCAATCAAGGCGGAATCTCAAAGAATCTTTCTTTTGCAGAGCTGCCGAGCGGCGCATATGCATTATCGGTAAGAGCCGTGGACGAAAACGGCAATGCAAGCAGTGTAACATCGAACAGCTTCTATATCCGAAATGCAGCGCCGAAGTGTGAGACTGAGCTGATCAGCGCATTAAAGTATCATAATCGGCCGCTGATTTCCTCCGATCAATACCAGATTCAGCTGAATGTGACCGAGGACTTCATAAACGCGGCGAATGCCAAGAATCAGACGCTTTATTACAGAGTGAGCGAGGATGAAAGCTCCTTTGGCGATTGGATTTCGGCAGGTGAGATGACGGTTTCGGGGCAGCAGCTGACAAAGACCGTCACGATTGATTCGCCGATTCCGACCTTTGCGGAGGGCGAAAACATTATTTATATTCAGACAGCCATCGCGCCGGCAAAATCGGCGAAGATAAATCTGAATACGGTTGCGGTCAGTGCAATTTCGCTGTTCTATGATACCACACCGCCGGAGATAACGCGTATGACGATCGAGGATATTCATACGGCGGAGAATATTTCGGGAACAGTGGCGCTGCGAGATAATCTGGATTCAGAATTAAAGCTGACCTGCGCGGACAGTGCGGTTTCCATTGTAAAAGAGGAAAATAATACATTTACCGTTACGATCAGCTCCAATGTAAATACCAAGCTGATCGCTGCGGACAAAGCCGGGAATCGGACGGAAATTCCGCTGACGATTGAGGGAATCGACCGGACAGTACCGACCGGTTCGGTAACGGCGGTTCATACGAATCGCGGCGAGCGGACGGACGTTGAAGCCACCGTTCAGATTTCCGACGCGGATGAGGGCGACATTCGGGTTGCGCTGATTCCGGCGGCGGAGATGGATTCCGCAATGCAGAACGGAAAAATTAATGAAAAGTATTTCGGCGAAAAGGATGGCAGCTTTGTTTCTGTGATTCAGACAAGAGCCGAGGACGCGGCTTTTGAGAATGAGAAAAATCTGACTTATACCGTTAAGCTTGCAGGCATGACGGGAGAATATTATATCGGCTTGCACATGGCGGACAGCGTTGGCAATGAAACGGATGTCATTTATGATCAGACGCCTTTATCGGTAAAGGATGTCGAATTGGCGTATGACCAATGCACGGTAGCACCGATGATTACCGATAAAAAGACCGCTGTCAAGCTGCACTTCAATATGCCGGTATTCGTATTGCCGCAAGCAAAAATTGTATCGTCTGCGGATGAGGGTATCAGCGACGGCGGTACGGCAGATGATACGAATCTGGAATTGGCAAAGCAGAGCGCGGCATTTTATGCGCAGGATTATTCCTTTACCGTAACGAAAAACGGAACGTATAAGCTCTATACCGTGGATGATCTGGGCAGAAAGAAGCTGCTTACGGTGAATGTGGAGAATGTACAATTTGATTCACTGGGCGGCGTCAAGGCGGTAACTTATCTGAATGATGATCCGCTGAAAGACGGAAAGATGGCAGGAATCTATGCGTCAGATGAGAATGGACAGCAGATTAAAACGAGTATCAGAATCACACCGGTTGATCCGGCAATGCAGTTATCGCCGAAAGAGGAAACGATTCCGGGAGTAGAACTGAATGAGAGTAAATCGGAAGCGGCAGCAAACGGAAACGGCTATACAATGTTGGTTTACGATGTAAGTCCGATCTTTGATGAGCAGTGGAACTACATACAGTCAAACGAAAGATTAGTAGATGTATGGCTGTTTGAGGGCAGTACCACGGATCAAACGTTGTGGGGAGAGGCTACGGCAGTTGTTGAAAATATTGATAATACCCCGCCGGAATTCTCCTATCGGATTACGCCGAGAATTTATGTAGCTGATCCGGGGCAGGAAGTGCCGGGCGGCGAAGATCCGATTTTATACACGCCGGGGAATGTAACGGTTACCATTACGGTTCAGGATCCGGATTCCGGAATCTCAGAGATTAATTTAGGATATTTGGCAGAGGATGAAGTGGTGATTCCGATGACGGACGAAAGCGGCGATCCGATTGATTATAATCAGAACCCGTGGACGTGGTCAGGCGAGCCGTATCAGATTCCGGCAACGATCGAATGTTACGGCAGTGCGGATATAAAGGGTGCGAAAACGCTGCGGTATACGTTTACGGATAATTATGATTTCAAGGGAATCCAATGCATGAATGACGCAGGGGACGTAACCTATATCGCAACCGGTTTAAATCAGGAATCCATCGGCACGAATGGCAGTATTTATAAGATGCCGATTGAAGAGGGAACGGATTATACGCTGAAATATTATTATGAAGATCATCAGGGTCAATGGCAGGCGATTACGGATTCTTCACAGTATTACAGAAAAGTCAAAGCAGTGATTGAACCGGAGCAGCGTGCCGAGGAGCGCAGTCTGCGGATTGCCAATAATAACGGCGCATATGAGAAAGTGCTTAATTCTTCAATGAATCATTTCACCTTTAAATTAAAGGATCGATACGGCTACAGTGCATCGGTGGATGCGGAATATGCAAACTTTGACGAGCAGGGCGGAACGATAGAATACTATCTTTCCACCACAGCAAAGACAAAGGATGATGTGACAGTTATCGTAACGGCGCAGGATGCGGAAAGCGGCGTGGGATCGGTTTGGCTACAGGGCAAAAACGGAACAACGGAACTGACCGAAAGCAACGGTGAGTATATAGGAAAGGTTTCCGAAAACGGTACTTACAGTATTATTCTGTATGACAAGGTCGGCAATAAGACCATAAAGAGCTTCCATGTGAATAATATCGGAAAAAATACGCCGACACTGGACGGAAAAGAATACAGCACGAAAGAGCGTACGTCAAAGAATGTCAGCGTAACGCTGCTGTTCTCCAATCCGGCAGTCAGAATTGTGTCGGTTGAGCCGATCGGGACTTTGCAGGAATCGCAGTATAGCGTGAATTATTCAACCTCCACGATTTACTTTACGGAATCCGGTTCGTTAAGCGTGAAATTCGAGGATGATTACGGCAACGAAGGTGGGGATACCGTTACGGTAGATAACATATACAAGACGCCGCCGGCATTGAGCGCAATTACGGAGGTCAACGAAAAGCAGACCGCGGTCAAGGTAACGTTTGAACAGGCGAAGAATGAAAATGATCAGTTGATTGATCCGGTACGCAGTATGGAGGAGCTTACGGTAAGCTACGGCGGCATGGCGCGTGCGGCAAAGGATGCGGAGTATACCTTTAATCAGAACGGAATTTATACCTTTACGGTTTACGATAAGGAGGGTGTTTCTTCATATCTGACGCTGAACATTGATAAGATTGATACTGTAGCGCCGAAGATTACCGAGATTCGCTGGAGCTATGCGTATGATGTTCTGGAAAACGGCAGCTGGCAAAGCAAGCAGGAAGAACAAAGTATCAAGAATCCGAGTGGCGCAGGGTATCGTGTTGCATCCGATATTTATCCGGTTACCAATCAGGATGTTGAGGTGACAGTGGTAACAGATTCCAAAACGCATGAAAAGGGCAGCAACGATGATTATGCGGCGGAAAATCAGAAAACCTATACCGATAACGGCTTATATATCTTCAATATGGAAAAAGAAAATAAGCTGACCGATACCTATGGTGTGGATATTGAGGTGATTGACAAGACGCCGCCGGTGATTAATTTACTGGATAAGAATGAGCTGGTGTTCTATGAAAACCCGAATATGGGCGAAGCCTATAGTAAAGATTTGCTCGTCAAGCCGGGCGTGGCGTTTGAAGCGTATGATACTTTCGGCAAGGGTACGGATTTGAGCGGCAATGTGATTGTAAAGGATTGGGGCGGATTCAACGCGGACGATATTACACAAAACCAATTCAGCGCCGGTTCACCGTATACCATTACTTATGAGGTGTCGGACGCAGCACACAATGTCGCACAGGTAAAACGGATTGTGCGGCTGGTCGGATTCTATGATACGGTTGCGCTTGTGAACGGAGCGCTGCCGGATAGTGCCGGAAGAAAAGAGGTTACGGGCGATACCGTTACGATTAGTCTGAAAAACTTCTCAGATTCGGGAATGGCATATGTGCGCTATCAAAGCGGACTTAAAACGATGGGACAGATGAAGAAATCGGGAACACTGGTTGAAAAGAATCAAAACGGAGAATTTAGTGTTTCGGGTCTTGAAACGGGATGGTATACCTTCTATGTTCAAACCGACAAGCGCGATTATTTCACCTTGCAGGTTTATGTATATCATAATTAACGAGATTCATCAATAATCAAAAGGGGGAACAAAATGAAAGCTTTAAAAAGGGCTCTATCCTGTTTTTTGACAATAGCAATGCTGCTTTCGCTTGTGCCGGCAACGACCTTTGCGGAGGGCGAAAATGAATACAGCATTACCAACGGGTACTTGAGCTATACTTTTAATGCCGATACGGGCGGTTTCGCGATTGAAACCGCCGAGGGCAATCCCAAAAAGGCGCTGGATAACAATATTCCGCTTTTATATGCGGAGGATAAGGAACGAAGCAACGGAACATCGTTTGTGACGGTTCGGATTGGGAATAAGGACTATGTTTTCGGTCAAGACTACGGATTTTTCGGGTTAAAATCCCATCTGGATACGCCCGTTATCAGCGAGGAAGGCAGGCTGATGACGATTCCGTGGACGATTAACGATATTACCGTGACGCTGAAGGTTGCACTTGGAACGGATGTAAACAGCGATATTACAGGAAATGCCGGAATTTCCTTTGAGGTGAAAAACAACAGCGGCAAATCGGAGGAGATCAGCGTCCGTTTGCTGCTGGATACGGCGTTGGGAAATGAGATTGACGCACCGTATTTTGTGGTAGACGAGGCGATTCGTCCGACCATGACGGAAACGGAATTTTCCGGAGAGAGCTTCCCGGCACAGATTCGATGCGTGGATTCTCTTTCCAATCCGACAAAGCTTTCCTATATCCTGACAAAGGGCTGGAACGGCGGCGTTGAGGCAAATAAAATCATTGTGGGGCATTGGGCGAATCTTGCCAATACAAGATATGCTTATACGCCGGATACCTACTGTGATTTTACCAACTACTCCAATGCTTATAAGGAGCCGGACAGTGCGGCGGCGATTTATTGGGAAAATAAAACCCTGGAAAGCGGCGCGTCTTTTAGCGGTGAAATGCTTTACGGCGTTGGAAACTTTTCCAATAATTCCGAAGAAAATATCGGTTTGAATATCACCGCCGGCAGATTAGAGCTGACGGATGACGGAACCGCTTATAAAAATAACGGCGAAATTGACGTGACGGTGGAAATTGACAATACCGTTGACAATGCGGTACCGCTCAGCGCCATACAGTTGAATATGACAGTAGACGATCAAGAATTTGAAATTGTTTCGCCCGGCAGTACGGAAATGATCGACCAAATCGGCAAGGAGATTATTACAAAGCAGTATAAGATGAGAGCAAAGCCGCAGAGCGATTTAACCGCCGGAACGATTTACGTTTCCTTAACCGCTACGGCAAACGAAACGGACGGAACGCAGAGAACGGTTGAAACGGCTTCGCAAAGAAGTGTGATTATGCAGTCGGTCAAGGGCAATGTGCCGGAGGTTCAGCTGAATAAGGTGAACCCGGAGATTGTCTGGACTGGCGGCGAAAAGGCGATTACGGTATCGGGAAAAATGGCGCCGTTAAAAGCACTTTCGGCAAGCCCGAACTGGAGTCTGCGCTTAAAGCATACAACCAGTTCGCATAGTGTGCTGATTGACAAGAAAAATATTGCGTTTTTGGATGAAGCATATGAAAATCTGAGCTTTACTACCTCCGAGGAATTGGAGGTCGGAGCTTACCGGATTGTGTTTGAGTTTACAGATGATGATCTCAAACGGGATTTAGGGCAGTCGATTACCTGCGCGCAGACGCTGCAAGTATCGGCGAATGAAAAATACCGTCTGAAATCCTACGGAACGATTGCACTGGTTCGTTCGACCAATAATCGGAATCAGACGACTTATGACTTTTTCACCTTTAAGAATGAGGGAGAATATCTGAAATTCTATCAAGGCGATCTGGAAAAGACGGGAGAGCTGAACGGAGAAAAAATCCGGTATTCCTTTGGGGCAGACAAGAACGCAATCCGCGATCATGAGATTATTTTAACCATCCGTGGCAATCTGCGCGAGATGGAGCGCGGCGAGGATGGGAATAAGCAGCGGTATTGGCAGGCGGATTATGCCGATGGGGATATTATCATTAATAATATGCTTTCCTATGAGGGAGAAAAGCCGCTTGAAATCGCGAAGAACGGCAATAGCTATACCGTTAAAGGCGATGGACTGCTGAAAGTGGTTAATTCCATTAATGTCTGGAGAAGTAAGTGGAGCTTTTCGGCATCGACCGACGCGGCATACACGCTGGATATGACGCGCTTGGGAAATTGCTTTAGCGGAGATAAAAAGGCGCTGACGCTTTCACTGGACGGCGCGGCAAAGATGATACAGTCTGTCGGCGGTCTGCTTGTCAGCTTGAAATACGGTATCATGCAGTCGCAGTGGTATACCGATGCTGATGGAATGGTGACATACGGAATCGGCTTTGGCGGCAAAATCAGCTTGCCGATCAGCGCGAAGAAGAAAAAGGACGCAGAAAAGCCGGCGGATCTGACCGCAGATCAAGAGGATCTTTCCGAAGAAATGAACTCACTTTTCGATGAGAGTCTGACTGCGGATCAAGAGGATATTTCGGGCGATATGCAGAGCCTGTTTACGGAAGATCCACCGAAGCAAACTTCAACGAAGAACGATAAAATCAAGAAAGACGATCAGAGTGATGAGCCGGAAAAGGGTAAGCTTTCGGCAGAGGTTGAAAATGTCCTGTTCGGCGAAAAGGGCGGTGTTGAAGATCAAGTTGTTAAGGTCAGCGATACCGGATTTATCGGAATTAACGCAACGATGGCACTGGAACTGCCGAAAGATGTTCTCGGCTCACTGGTTTCCAATGCACCGGGGATTTCGGCAAGTGTGACGATCAATACGATTGATAATGTATATCAATTAAACGCAGGCTTGAACATTAAGGTGATTGAGTGCGAGGGTGTTTTGGCATTCAAGGAGGTTCAAGTCAAGAAAAAAGACGTGATTGTTCCGGATAAGATTGAATTCTATATCCGTAAGGGGCTGAAAGTTCCTTTAGCGCCGCCGGTTTTATATATGATCGGTCTTGGCGGCGGCATTAACGGTCTTGCCGATACGATCGGCGGTCAGTTTGATACACTTCCGCCGATTACGCTGCTGCTCTTTACGAGATTAGAAGCAATCGGAACAATGGAGGGTGATTTCAACGCGAAAATCAGCCTAGAGGGATTGTCTCTGAAAGGTGATATGAGGCTGAAAATTTCCGATAAGCTGATGCAAATGGACGCCGGAATATCGGCGCGATGGATCGAGCCGTGGGAGCTGAATCTGTATGGCAATGTCAGCATTATTGACGGTTTGATTAAGGGCGGTATTACAGTTACGGTTGCGGATAATTATTTTTACGGTTATATTTTCGCAAGTCTTTGCATCCCAAAGAGTATTCCGCTTGTCGGCGGCAAGGAGCTTGCAGGCGTTGAAGCCGCGGTATCGCACGAATTTATCGGTGCGAATATCAAGATCATCGGCATTAAATTCGGCGTCATTTATTATTGGGGCGAGAATGTGTCATTCGGTAAAAATATTGATTTGAGTCCGCCGGCGAGATCCGGCAACTCCATGAGTACGATGAGCTCGAACGATGTTATCGGTTATTACGGAACGAACGTACACGCGCTTTCGGTGAAGAATGTACCGGCTTTGCTGAACAGAGGCAGTGGAAGTGGCGGCATCTCAGCAGCATATATGGCAGTTACGGTGGATAATGCCGAGGGTCAGGACGCATTGCTGATTGAAATTCCATATACCGGCAGCGGTACTCCGGAGGCAGGAGATATTTGGCTGATTAATCCCAATAAAGAGACGATTGACACCGTTGCCGATAACGGAGATGGCGGCGGCAATATGCTGGTGCAAAGTCGCGATGGAGAAAACTATATCTATATCACAGTGACGGAACCTCAAAAAATTGTCAACGGTACCTGGACGGTGGCGTATACAAGACGGGATATTAAGCTTGATTCTGTTCATATGAATGGAGTAGATCAGATTGCGGAGCTGACAAAGAGCGAAATCAGCAGCACATCGGATTTGAATGTTGAAGCTGCGTGGGAAACCAATGCAGATCAGACAGGGTGCATTGATGTTTATCTGACAGAGGATAAGGATATTTTGAAAAAGATTCAGACCAACAAGAATCAGGGGGACTCACTGGGAATCAATATCCTGCATCAGCCGGATACGAAGCTGCAAGGCAACGTGCGGCAGAGCAAGGCAATTACACTGCCGGATACGTTTACAAGCGGAACGTACTATGCGGTGACAACCTTATCCACCACGGATGGTATCAGCTTACAAATCAGTGATACACCAATTACCATCAAAAATCCGAAGCTGCCAAAGCCGGTTTCCAACGTTCATATTAATTATGGCGGAAACGGAAATCTCTTTGTTCAGGTAACGGACGCGGAGAATGCCGATTATACGCATTATCTGGCGGAGATTGTCGCTGAGGACGGAACCGTGTTAAGCAACAATGTCGGGCAGTTTGAAAAAGGCGCGAATTTCGTATTCGGCAAGGAGGCAAACTTGCAGGCGGGAAAGAAATATCGCGTGCGAATCCGAACGCTCCGCGAAGAATACGGAACACTGGATTCAGAGGAATACAAGACGTTGTATTATTACGGCGATGATATTGTGACTTCCGATGAACTGGTGATGCCGGATACGAAATTACCGGAGCTGCTTTCGGTCAAGACCAATTTTGATACCGCAAAGGAGTCCATCAATCAAAACAGCGTGATTGTTGAATATACCTTCAAGGATCCGGTGTTTGTGGAGCTTTCGGTAAATGGAACAAAGGCGTACAGTGATAACAAGTTTAAGACTGACTGGCGGTTTGTTCTGGACGATTTGGAGGATGGCGATTATGTCATTGACTTTACCGCCTATACGAGCAGCAAGGATCATATTACCGGAAAGGACGCGGTGGCAAAGGTTCCGGACGCACAGCTCGGATTCTCGATTGATACCTCGCAGCCGGTGCTGTCGCTGACAAAAACCTATAAGGACAGTATTACAAGCAGCGAGGGCAATCCTGTTCTGTCAAGCTTCGGTGCGAATACGATTCTGGCAAACGATGATGGCAGCTACACGATCGAGGGTATGACCGAGAAATCGGCAAAGCTGACGATTGACGGATCGGGTGATGAGATTACCGTTGCCGAAAACGGCGGATTCCAAATCAGCAGAAAATTAAACGAAAACGAATCGTATCGGACGCATACACTCAAAGCGGAGGACGCCGCTGGAAATGTGACCGAGCTGGTGGTTACGGCGCTTCGTCCGGGAGGTTTGGCATATCGCGGCATTACACTTCAAAGCAATCAGTCGGATATTGCGGAAACAGACGGCGTAAAGCATATCACGCTGAAGAACGGTCAGAGTATCGAGCTTTCCGCTCTGGGAATTACCGAGAACGGACAAAAGTTTGCGTTAGATCCGGAGGATTTAAGCTGGAGTATTCTTTACGAAAAGAATCATATCGCATTTGATTCCGGAAAGGTAACAGCATTGCTGCCCGGAGAAACGGCGATCAAGGCAAAGCTGAATACCGCAGACCTTACGATGAACGACAACCAAACAATGCAGTTGGGCGTTTCAGATTATGCGGTCATTACGATTGCCCAAAACTCCAAATTTGATTTGGCGGATAAGATCGAAGAAGCGAAAAAGCTTTTGGAGGATACGCCGAATGCATCGGATACCAAGAAAAATAACTTAAATTCAGCAATTGACGCGGCAACCACTGTATTAAATGACAGTGCGGCGCAGGATACGGATTATACCGATCAAGTATCCCGTCTGACGCAGGCGATGGAAGAATTTAAGAAAACCGACAGTAAGCCTTCCTCCGGAGGTGGCGGTGGCGGCGGTTCCGCAAGATCATTCAGTATTACACTGCTCCCGACCGAGCATGGAACGGCAAAGCTTTCCCATACCCGTGCGGTATACGGAACGAGCGTCACCATAACCGCAGAGCCGGATGAGGGATATGTGGTTTCGGATATTCTGATTAACGGAAAATCCGTAGGACGCGCAGCGGTTTACACGATTCAATCGGTTTCCGAGGATATACAGGTTCAGGTATTATTCGGAGAAAAATCCGACCTGCCGTTTGTGGATGTCTTAAAGGATGACTGGTTCTATGAAACGGTAAAAGAAATTTACGAAAAGAGTCTGATGTTGGGTGTTTCGGATACGGAATTTGAGCCGAATACACCGCTTACAAGAGCCATGTTTATAACGATTCTGCATCGAATCGAGGGAACTCCCGAAGCCGGAGCCTGCACCTTTGACGATGTGGAAAGCGGCGCTTATTATGAAAAAGCAGTCGCATGGGCAAATGAAAACGGTATTGTCAACGGAATGTCCGATACGGAATTTGCACCGGATGATAAGATTACGCGTGAGCAGATGGCGGCAATTTTATACCGCTATGCTGAGTATAAGCAATATGACACCTCCGTGGGAGAGAATACAAATATTCTGTCCTATGAGGATGCGGCGGAATTTTCCGAATACGCGGTTCAGGCGCTGCAATGGGCAGCCGGAATCGGCGTTATGACCGGAAAATCAAGCACAACCTTGAATCCGCGCGATCATGCAACCCGTGCGGAGGCATCGGCGGTGTTTGTAAGATTCCTGAATAAGGTACAATAAAAAAAGAGTGCGGAACACTTCAAACGCACCCGCTGGCGTACTGGTATACTCCAAGCGGTGCGCTTGAAGCGTAGTTTAAGGGCATGCTATTATATAGTAATAGCATGCCCTTAAATGGTCTGTGCCTTTTTTAATATTTGCGCTTACAGATAGCATAGCAAATCCAATAGATTGCGACAAAAAACATCAGCATATATGCGACAATATTGGATTCCACTTTTCGGTTCATCATTTGCAGTACAATCACCGCAATGCCCGAAAGCATGATGAATACTATAAATGCAAGGCTTCTTGCCTGTGTCCATATCATGATATTTCTTTCATCCGTTTCGGCAATTTTCATTCGATTCAGCGCTTTGGGATTTTTTAGCAAGTATTGATAGCGTCCGATTCGTACCGCGCCCATCAGCGTAAACGCAAATCCCAGCGGCGAGAGAAACTCATTCCTTGCAATTCCGGTCAATGAAACCACCATCATTAAAATACCGATTGCCGTATAGGCAATATAAGAAATCAGCCGAATTTTTAATTTTTTATTGTAATCCATCATTCTATCCCCTTTCATTTCATTTCTTCATCAAAAATAAATAATTCCTCAATCGTTACATTAAAAAATTTTGCAAGCCTGTGAGCAAGCTGTAAAGACGCATTGTATTTTCCGCTTTCCAGTGAAATAATCGTCTGCCTTGTAACCGCAACCGCTCCCGCAAGCTCATCTTGCGTGATTTTATTTTGTTTGCGCAGCTCTTTGATTCTATTTTCCAAATACCCACCGCCTTACTTTTGAATTTGTATAGTCAACTTTACATTTTGATTATAGCATGAGTCTGTTAAAATGTCAAGTATGTTTTACAATTCTCTAAATTTTTTTGAAAAAAATAAAAAAATACTTGACAAGACGAAAAATATATGATATTATATTAAAGTCGTACGGCCCGTTGGTCAAGCGGTTAAGACTCCGCCCTCTCACGGCGGCATCAAGGGTTCGATTCCCTTACGGGTCACCAAAGTATCAAATATCCGAAGATTCTGTGATTATCAGGATGTTCGGATATTTTTTTGATTTTTTTTAGAAATTGCGTTTTGAATATTATCGGGTGATTTTGCGCATAATAAAAGCGTCTGAATAAGACGACAATAAATTTTGAAAAAACCTGTCGGAATAAAATCATCCGGTGTCGGATGCTTTTATCCCGGATTGGGTTTGCGAAAGGAGTTCATTACAATGAATGAATGTCAAGGCTCACCGAATAAGAGCATTAAATGTACGGTTACGCAGTGCGCTTATCACTGCCAGTCCAAGGATTATTGTTCCTTGTCCAGTATTCAGGTCGGAACCCACGAGGCGAATCCTACAATGATTGAGTGCACCGATTGTACTTCATTTATGTTGAAATCATAACGCGAGAGAAAATGTATGGCTGCCGTATTTTCAAGGATATGGCAGCCATATTTTTTTCAACAGAATTCGACGGACTTTACATAGATTTTACATAATTCTGTATACAATTTTACATTCTGTTTGATATAATAGAAATAAGTAAAAAACAGATTTGATAAATTTGATCGTCACAGGAGAATGCATTATGAGTATTTTTAACTTATTTACACTTTTCGGCGGACTAGCAATGTTCCTTTACGGAATGAACATCATGGGCGAAAGCCTTGAGAAGCTGGGCGGCGGGAAATTTGAGCGGATTTTGGAAAAGCTCACCAATAACCCGATTAAGGGCGTATTGCTCGGAGCAATGGTTACGGCGGTAATCCAGTCCTCCTCGGCAACAACCGTTATGGTGGTTGGTTTTGTCAATTCCGGAATCATGCGCCTGTCACAGGCAATCGGCGTGATTATGGGCGCGAATATCGGAACGACCGTTACCTCATGGATTCTCAGTCTTTCCGGGATTCAAGGAGACAGTTTGTTTATAAACCTTTTGAAACCTGCCAATTTTACCCCGGTTCTGGCATTAATTGGTCTTGCCATGCAGATGGTTTCAAAGGATGATAAAAAGCATAATATCGGAAACATATTGTTGGGTTTTTCGGTGCTGATGTTCGGAATGGAGTCCATGTCCGGGGCAGTAAAGCCGTTGGCGGATGTTCCTCAGTTCACCAGTATTCTGACCATGTTTAAGAATCCCGTATTGGGTGTTTTGGCAGGAGCAGTATTGACGGCGGTGATTCAATCCTCATCCGCTTCAGTTGGTATTCTTCAGGCACTTTCCGCAACGGGACAGATTACGTTCGGTGCGGCAATTCCAATTATTTTAGGGCAGAATATCGGAACCTGTGTTACGGCACTGATTTCCTGTGTTGGAGCGAATAAAAATGCAAAACGCGCCGCGATGGTTCATCTTTATTTTAATATTATCGGTACGATTGTATTTTTGATGGTATTCTATATTTTGAATGCATTAATTCGTTTTTCATTCATTGACTCTGCGGTCAATGCGTTTAATATTGCGGTCGTTCATACTATTTTTAACCTTACGGCAACCTTGTTGCTGCTGCCGTTCAGCAAGGGCTTGGAAAAGCTTGCAATGCTCACGATTCGGGACGACAAGCAGGAGGAGCAGGTTAATCTCCTGGACGAGCGTTTCCTCATTACCCCGTCCTATGCGGTGGAACGCAGCATGACGCTCACCACCGATATGGCATATATCGCGCAGGAGGCATTTGAGAATGCTTTGAAATGCGTGGACTCATTCTCTGAAAAACGGTATGCGATGGTTGTGGAGGATGAAAATAAGACCGATGAATATGAGGATCGTCTGGGGACGTATCTGGTGAAAATCAGCGGTCATGATTTGTCGGTTAAAGACTCGCAAAAGGTTTCGCTGTTGTTGCATGCAATCGGGGATTTGGAGCAGATTACGGATTATGCCTTGAAGATTGCCGGTTTGGGCAAGGAGATTTCTACGAAAAAGATTGAGTTTTCCGAAAAAGCCAAAACGGAATTGGATATTCTTCGCCGAGCGGTTGCCGAAATTTTGGGTTTAACCATCAATGCGTTTGCCTCGGGTGATCGTCGGTCAGCGGAAAAAGTGGAGCCGCTTGAGGATTTGATTGATGAAATCAGAGTGGAATTAAAAACGCGGCACATCAATCGTCTGCAAAACGGAAAATGCACGGTGGAGTTGGGTTTCATTTTCTCCGATTTTATCGGCAGCCTTGAAAAAATTTCCGATTGCTGCTTAAATATTGCCGTTTCGCTGATTCAGTTATCTGATGAAAATTACGAAACGCATCAATATTTGAGCGAGGAGAAAGAAACCAATCAAAAATACAGAGATCGCTATAACGAATATTGTAAAAAATATGCGCTGCCGTTTTCAAAATCCGGCGCAAGTCATTCATAAAAATAAAAAACAGAACATGCTTCAAAAACATGTTCTGTTTTTTATTACAACGCGTGCTCCACGACACGGACAAGAACAATCTCATCTCCCATCACCGCGATACTGCTCCACGGAATCATTAGCTCGCCGCCGAGAAATGACGGTAAAATGCAGCCATGCTTTTTTACAATCAACGCTTTAATATTCCCCGTTTCGGTATCAATTTCCACATCATTTACGACCCCAACGCGTTCGGCAGTGTCGATATTAATAACCTCCCGGTTTTTAAAATTATTGCTTCGAAACATAATAACCTCCCTATATAATCTTAGTTTTTCTTTAATTTTCTCCGTTTTTCTTACAATTT
>CAUGRT010000030.1 GCA_959602045.1 uncultured Clostridia bacterium
TGCTCCCCTAAAAAAATTGTGCTTTTTTGTGTCTACTTACTTGACTATGGTTCACCTTGGTAAAACCATCAATTTTACTGTTCATTATGCCCTATCTGGGCGCACCGCCATTGCAATAAGTGATGCCGCACTTGCGGCTATGCCGTCAATCTTGATTGTGACATTGCCCGGATATTCTTTCAGCATATTGTAAATCTGCGCTGCGGCAACGCAATCTCCGCCGGGCGAATTGAGCCACACGGTCACATCACCGCTTTCCGCATAAAGGTCGTTTTTGAATAGCTGCGGGGTGACATCATCGTCATACCAGCTCTCGTCTGCGATTGTTCCGTTCAGAAACAGCGTCCTGCCGTCCTCTTTCGGAATACGGTCAAGATTTTCAAGTTCCCGTATATCGTTAGCGCTCATCCATCCGTTCTGCCTTGCCGTTGCATAGCCGTTCATTCGGCTTTGGTAATCACCGCGCAAGAGTCCGTCTACATTGAATTTTACAAAATACTCTTTTTTCTCATCGGGCAGAAGAAGGGAACGCACCATTGACTGCTCCCATCTCGACACCCACGGGTCAAGTGTGTATTTAACAAATTCAAGCGACTGTTGCTCTATATTGGAAAAGCTCGATTTCTCAAGGTCACCGACCATATGCGGTGGCACTCTGAAAATTCGAGCTATTTCGTTAATCTGAAATTTTCGTGTTTCAAGAAACTGAGCCTCGTTCGGTGATATACCGATCGGAGTATATTTCATACCTTCTTCCAAAACGGCTATGCGGTGAGAGTTTTGTGTCCCCATAAATGATTGGTTCCAGCTGTCACGGATTTTCTGCGGTTCCTTTACCGTACCCGGATGTTCCAAAACACCGCCGGGAGCGGCTCCGTTTGAGAAGAACCTTGCACCGTATTCCTCACAGGCAATTGCCATACCGATTGAGTTTTTTGCCATTGCAATGGGTGAATATCCGACAAGTCCGTCAAAACCGAGTCCCGGTATGTGCAAAACATCAGACGGAGAGAGTATAACGGTTGAGTTCGGCATAGTCGGCGCTTCATCGGTGGATTTCATGTATTTGTAGTAAAGATGTCCGGCTGAATCACGGTCGACCGTCATTTTATTCGGCATAAGCGGATAGAGCGCTATCACTTCGCCTTTGCCGTTTCGGATAATCTGTGCATAAGCATTTCCCCATAACAAAAGATGAGTCATAAGCGTTTCACGAAACACAAATGAACTCATCTCGGGGTTCGGCTCATCATGCAAAAGCAGGTATAGCGGATGGTCTACGGCTTTTTCCTTGCCGCCGTCCTCTTTGTACCGGTATAGGTGCAGCGGAAGTCCCGCAATTGCCTCCGACAGAATACGAACGCAAGCATACACTGCCGTTATCTGCATGGCGCTCCGCTCGGTTACCGCTTTGCCGGAGGTTGTTCCTCCGAAGAAAAAACTGTAACCGGAGCCTGCGGTTCTGTTTTGAGGTTTATCCCGAGCCTTAAAAATACTTGTAAACAATCCCATGTATAATATGCCTCCTTATAATTTGTTAAAATCGCTGAATTTAATTTTGTTTTTTCATTTGTGTTGACAAAGTACAAAAAATATAGTATAATTTAATCAACATCTCCCTCAGGCCTCTGCGGTAACGCATGCACACTTGAGGGTGTTCTGTTTTTAGGAGATACTTATTATGTCTGATAAAGAGTTTAAAACAATTGACGAACAACTAAATATTCTGAAATCCCGTGGTTTAACCATAGATGACGAAGAAAAAGCTACTGATTTTCTTATGCATAATAATTATTATCGAGTAAGCGGATACTCCCTTACTTTAAGAAATCATGATGTTTTCTCTAAAACCGCTACATTTCAAAATATAATTGACATCTACTCCTTTGATCACGAGTTAAGGCATGTTCTCCTGAAATACCTTGAAATTATTGAAGTTCAGCTTAAATCGGTGTATGCATACGAATTCACAAAGGTAAATGGTTCTATTGGTTATTTGGATGGAAACAACTTTACAAAGTCCGATGTCCATCAAAGAATCTTAGATAAAGCCGAAGAACAGAAGAGTAAGCGTTTGCCACACGAAGCCTACCTAAAACACTTTGTTGAAGATTTAAAACAGCCATTACCTTTATGGGCATATGTTGACTTACTGACAATAGCCGATATATCGTTTTTATACTCCATAAGTGAAACCAATGTACGAGTATCTGTTGCTGCACAGTTTAACATCCCCAACAAAATTATAGGTAAGTTTATGCATTCAATGACCATTCTTCGAAATCTTTGTGCTCATGGCAGCAGACTATATAATCGACTGTTTGAGCAAAAGCCTAAACTCAGCAAAAACGAGCGGCCATTTCTCAGAGTTCTTAAAAACGGTCAAACGGACGATGCACATTTGTATAGCTTTATATTTGTTATGAAAAGACTTTTGCCTGACACTGATTTTAACGAAATGAAATCAGAAATATTGTCGCTTGCCAAGAAATATCCGTTTGTTAATATGAAGTATTATGGTTTCAGGAATGATTGGTCAAATGTTTTGTAATAATATTTCTCCTATAGCATATAATATCAATGACACCTCCCACAAGCCTGTTAATAGGCGCAATATCGTGGGCGGTCTGGAGAGGAGCAGGTTTCCTGTTCCTCTTTATTTTTTATATAAACATAATTCCTCTCTCATTGTACACGCTCTCTGATGCGTCATTGCCGCAGCGTATCGCACGGTCGAGTGCCATAACGGTTGCAACCGCTCCGTCAATCTTCTCGGTTGACTTTTCCTTATCCGGCTTAATGTTTCCCGCCGGGTCGGTACGAACATAAATATTATCCATCATCCAACGAAGAACCGGGTGCCCGCCGTGGGCAATGCGTTCTTCAAGCACAAGTTTCATCAGTTCCTTTGTAGGCGGTGACATATCCTTAAAGCCTTGTCCGAACGGCACCACCGTAAATCCCATACCCTCAAGATTCTGCACCATCTGCACCGCACCCCAGCGGTCAAACGCTATCTCCCTAATGTTATATTTTTCGCCCAAGCGTTCAATAAACTTTTCAATATACCCATAGTGAACAACATTGCCCTCGGTGGTTTGAAGTTTTCCTTGGCACTCCCACACATCATACGGTACATGGTCACGCCGCACACGCAGTTCAAGGTTATCTTCCGGTATCCAAAAGTACGGAAGAATTATATATTTGTCCGTTTCATCAAGCGGCGGAAACACAAGCACAAATGCCGTAATATCTGTTGTGCTTGATAAATCCAAACCGCCGTAGCAGACTCTGCCGATAAGTTCATCTTCGTTTACGGCAAATGAGCATTTATCCCATCTTTCCATCGGCATCCATCGCACCGATTGCTTTACCCATTGGTTAAGCCTTAACTGTCTGAAACTGTTTTCCTCAGCCGGGTTCTGCTTTGCCGACTCACACGCAGCCTTAACTTTATCAACACCCACCGTAATACCGAGTGACGGATTTGCTTTCTTCCACACCTTTGGGTCAGTCCAGTCATCCGATTCCTCTGCGCCGTATATGACAGGATAGAATGTCGGGTCAATTTTTCTGCCCTCTAATATATCCTTTGCCTTTTGGTGCGTTTCATAACATATCGAATGTGTGTCTGTGCCGGCTGTTGTGATCAGAAAATATAGCGGCTGCATTCTCGCATCACCCGAACCCTTTGTCATAACATCAAACAGCTTTCTGTTCGGTTGTGTGTGCAACTCATCAAACACCACTCCGTGAATGTTAAATCCGTGCTTTGAATATGCTTCGGCAGACAGCACCTGATAAAAGCTGTTTGTCGGTGTGTATGGCAGAAGAACACGAGAAAAGGTAAAAGGTACAAAAAATGAATATAAGCAGGTTCATGCAGAGGATTACATTCTGGAAGATGGACAACACGAAGGAATTATCAGCGAGGAACTGTGGCAAAAGGTTCGCGCAAAGCGTATGGCAACAGGAATTAAACAGCCATCCAAAATCGGTAAGGATAGGTCACACCTTTTGACGGGGATATTAAAGTGTCCCCTTTGTGGAAGTTCAATGTATACGAACAAACACGCTTGGACAAATAAAGACGGCACATACAAAGAGGTTTACCAAGCACAAATAAGCTTATGCATGCAAATATCATTATTAAAAATTTCTTTTTCATTTTGTAATTCTTCCCCATGCTTTCTTTTTATTACCAAAATGACAAATATATTTTAACATATAATTTAGTGTTTTTCAATATATATTTTAACAATTTCGGAAAATCTCTTACAACAGAAATACAATCAAAAATAAAAATATATCATAAAAAAACAGAACCGCAAATTCGTCCTAATTGCGGTTCTGTGGTGGAGATAAGGGGAATCGAACCCCTGACCTCTTACATGCGAAGCAAGCGCTCTCCCAGCTGAGCTATACCCCCAAAGATCCTATAAAAACAGTATATCACTTTTTATCCCAAAAATCAAGTGAAATCATAAAAAAATTTATTGAAATACCGCGACAAATATGGTATAATAGAAACAAAATAATGATAAAGCTTCAAAAAACGGCGGCAGAATGGAGATTATTATGAAAGAAACTCAGGCGGCAGGCTTCAAGGAATTTTTCTTTGCACTGATATGGGTGGCGATACTGTTTATCCTCGGCAGCTCTACCGGTTATGCGATTTCAGTCTATAAGGTAATCAGCGGCATCGGAACTATGCTGTTGTTCTGCGTTTTTGCTTTTTTTGTTTTAACACGCTATAGCGCAGTGTTTACCTATTCTCTGGAGGGGTATACGCTCCGCGTCAACAGAAAAATCGGAAAACGGAACAAAGAAGTGGAAATCCGCGCCGGCGATATTGTCAGCATCTCCCGTACCGATCCCAAAATACGGCCAACCTACCGGATGAAAAAATACATCCTGCGGAATAAAAGAGATTGCTATATCGTTTATAATAAAAACGGCGAACAGGCATGTCTGCTCTTTAACCCATCGGACGAAATGATTAAGAAGCTGAAAAAATCATCGAAAAAGGACGGAAAAATCAATGAAAAAAATAATCGGTGTAAGATTTAAACCGGCAGGCAAAGCTTATTACTTTGATCCGTTGGATTTTCAGGTAAAAAAAGGTCAGCATGTTATTGTTGAAACAAGCCGCGGCGTCGAATTTGGAACCGTGGTTGCGGATATCCATCCTATTGAGGACAGTGAGCTACATTCCGCGCTTAAAGGCGTGATCCGAATTGCCAACGAGCAGGATGAGGCGCATTATGCAGAAAATAAACGCCGCGAAAAAGAGGCATTTAAAATCTGCCAGGAAAAAATCCGCGAACACGGGTTGGAAATGAAACTGGTTGAGGTGGAATACACCTTTGACGGCAATAAAATTTTATTTTATTTTACGGCTGACGGCAGAATTGATTTCCGCGAGTTGGTTAAGGATTTGGCAACGGTATTTCGCACCAGAATCGAGCTTCGTCAAATCGGCGTGCGCGATCAGTCCAAGAGCATGGGGTCTGTCGGAGTCTGCGGCAGAGGGCTTTGCTGCTCACAGTGGTTGGGCGAATTTGTTCCCGTGTCGATCAAAATGGCAAAGGAACAGGGACTTTCCTTAAACCCCACCAAAATCAGCGGCGCATGCGGCAGACTGATGTGCTGCTTAAAATACGAACAGGATGTTTATGAAGAATTAATTCGCGAAATGCCCAAGCCCGAACAGAAAATCAAAACTCCGGACGGAGTCGGAACGGTCATTTCCGTAAATCTTCTCAAGGGAATCATAAAAGCGGAAATTGATGACGGTACCGAAAAAAATATTAAGGAATACCGCGCGGATGCGGTAAAGCCGATTAAGCGTCCTATGCGCGAGAAAAAACCAAAAAAAGAATAACATGTGAACAAGCTGTGAATTTGTCGGCAAGATGAGAAAATTTTTATAAAATCTATTGAAGATTTTCAAAAAATATGATACAATACGTTTAAGAGATGCTTAATGCGTTTCCAGTATTTCAAGGAGGTGTATTTCAATGGCTTATAAAATTACAGATGAGTGTATCAGCTGCGGTGCATGTGCTGCTGAATGTCCCGTAAGCGCTATCAGCGAGGGCGATTCAAAGTACGTGATTGACGCGGATACTTGCATCGAGTGCGGAGCATGCGCAGGTACATGTCCCGTAGGCGCTCCTGTACAGGACTAATAATGAACAAATAGGGAGGCCGTTTTTGCGGCGTCCCTTTTTGTGTTTGAATAGATGTATTTGCATAAAGATGAAAGGATTTAACGATCATTCACGGGAAAATGTGCTGCATACCTCACTTGCTTGTACCTTTTCTGCGTTATGATTTGTGCCGCCGCGCAGCGGCGGAATGGAGGATTGAAATGAAAAAAATACTCGGCATATTGAGCGCTGTGTTCGTGTTGCTGGCGCTTTGCTCCTGTGACTCCGCTCCGAAGATGACTTTAGAAGAACGAGCACGGACGCAATCGGCACAGGCAAACGGAAGCTGGTCTGTGCTGATTTATATGTGCGGCGAAAATGGCACAAAAAGTGCAGATGCGCTCCGGGATTTGTGCCAAAGAGATTATCCGCCCAATGTGAATATTGTGGTACAAACCGGCGGCGATACGCAGTGGAATACTGATGGAATTAATTCCGATTATTTGCAGCGTTTTGTCATGCAAAAGGGATCGATGTTTTTAAAGGATCAGAAGCAATCGGCAAGCATGGGGGACTATGAAACGCTGCATAGCTTTTTAACCTGGGGTATGGAAAACTTTCCGGCAGACCGATACATGCTGGTTTTGATGGGTGACGGAACGGGTACGGAGGTTTTGGATGATAAGCTTTATGGCGATGATTCCTTAACGGTGGAAGAATTGTCTTACGCGGTCAGCCTTTCCGGTCGTTTTGATATTATCGGCTTTGACGGTGCATATAATGCGTCCATTGAAAATGCGGTTTCGCTTTCCCCGTATGCAGGATATATGATTGCAAGTGAAGAAAAATGTGCCGGATGGGATTACGGTCGGCTTGCTGATATTTTGATCGAATATCCGTATGTTGAGCCGAACGAGCTGGGGCAGCTGATTTGTGACGATTATATCGAAAAATGTACCAAGGACGGTTATCCGCGGATGGCATCCATGTCGGTGACGGATTTATCACATATTTCGCAGCTTGCGCAGGCATTCGATGGTATGGCGGATGTTATGGTGTCGGCTACGGACAGCTTGGAAAGTTATGGACGATTGGCAAGAAACGCCCTCGGCGCACAGCGCTGCGTCGGCAGTAATGATATGGTGGATTTAGCGTCATTGGCGGCGGCGATTGCCGAAAATGTCGGCGAACCGGCGCAAGGGGTTGTTCATGCGATCGAACAGGCGGTTATTTATAATGTAAGAGGCGATTTACGCCCCAATGCCAATGGGCTGAGCGTATACTATCCCCAAAGTATTGACGCGGATAAGCTGAATCTTTATATGAAAGCGGCGGTATCGGATCGGTATAAGCAGTATATTAAATGTATTTCGCCGGGCGTTCAGATCGCGGATGAGTATGTAACCAACGGCTATGAGCAAAGCTGGGCATGGTGCGATTATGTCGGCAGAGAATTTGGGTGCAGCTCCTACATGACGCCCGATTCCCGATATGCACTGAAAATCAACGGCGATATGGAAATTGTTAAGGATGTGCGGCTTAAAAAATACTTCTATTATCCGCAGTCCAACGCTTATTACAGCATGGGTGCAGATAATAATTTGGACTGTGACTGGGCAGGACAGGAGTATATGGATAACGTAACGCCGATTGCTCCGGCGCTGAACGGAAATCTCGTTCAGGCAGATTTATGCGATGAAATCCGGGATGTCGGAAAAATTTACATGACGCCGATTTTGTTGAACGACCAAATGGGTGAGCTGATTTCCTTTTATTCATGGGAAAAAGGGAAATATGAGATTGTTGGGGTCTGGCAAAACGGTTCTCCCGTTCATCCCAAATATCGTGACCGCGTGGCAACGGTACATCAAGTGCGTGAACAGGACGGTATGATTCTTCCGGGGAAGATATTTAAGCCGTTTTTCGGATTGCGGATGCAAAACAAGGCGCTCCCGAACGGGAATTACAAGCTGGAATATGAACTGACGGACGTTTATTCCAAAGCACGTCTTGCCGATCCGGCAAACCTGGATAAAAACGGAAACGAAATTAAAATTTATCAATAATAAAACAGGACTGTAAAGAACTTGGCATGCGCTGCTGTATTTGTTTTTTACAGTCTTTTTTCTTGACTTTGTATGCATGAAATGATACAATAATATACATAAAATTTCATGCGGTTGGGCATGGGAAGGAAGGATGTTCAAGATGAAAAGACAGGATTATATTTCATGGGACGAATATTTTATGGGGATTGCGCTGCTTTCGGCGCAGCGTTCCAAGGATAATCATACGCAGGTGGGCGCATGTATTGTGGATGAAAACAATAAAATATTGTCCTTAGGCTATAACGGGATGCCGATTGGCTGCGATGATGACAATATGCCGTGGGAGCGTGAGGGCAGCGCGGTGGATACGAAATATCTCTATGTCTGCCATGCGGAGCTGAACGCCATCCTAAACAGTAAAATTTCATTGCACGGTGCAACGCTGTATGTCACGTTGTTCCCCTGCAACGAATGTGCAAAGGCAATTATCCAGAGCGGAATTCGCGAGGTGGTCTATCTTTCGGATAAGTACAACGGCGCAGACGATAACACCGCGTCAAAAAAGATGCTGGATATGGTCGGAATTCGATACAGAGAATATCAACCCACAGGGAGAAAGCTGGAATTATCATTATGAACAAGAAAACAACCGCAAAGCTATCGCTGTTCCTTTCGGGACTCATTTCCCGAATGAGTGAAAACAGTACATTTTTTAAGGATATTACCGCGGAGCTTCGTTCGGGAACAAAGACCTTTCGTGCTGTGATTACCGATGCGGACGCGCCGCTTTTGGATTATCAAGCGGTTCAGCGGCGTATTGCACCGGAGGAAATCACGGAATTTTTGTGTGCCGAAGCCTCCAAATACGACGCTGCAAGAATTATTTATTCGGAGCGCGGCACAAAAATCGTGATTGACGCGGATGATAAAAGCGTAAAAATGCGCCATGAGGATGCCGCACCGGAGGAAGCGCAATCCAGCGTTGTACAAACCGGACGGGAATATGTGGTGAATCCGGCAATGGCAAAGGAACTGCTAACCGAAATTGGGATTCTTGCCAAAAACGGAAAAATTAAAAACGATAAAATCCGAAAATATAACCAGATTGATTACTTTGTAGAATTGATCCGGGGCGTGTTGAACGAAATCGGTGATCGCGATGAATATGTGATTTTAGACGCGGCATGCGGAAAAAGCTATCTGTCGTTTGTGTTAAATTTTTATTTACGGGAAATTCTAAAAAAGAAGTGCCGATTCATCGGCGTGGATTATTCGGAAACGGTCATCAACGCTTCTCGCAGAACCGCGAAAAATCTGGGTTATCGCAATATGGAATTTATTCAAACGGATTTGAACAGCTACACCCCCTCCGGACGGATTGATCTGGTGCTGTCGCTCCACGCCTGCGATACCGCGACCGACATGGCGATGGGTTTGGGAATCCGTTCTAAGTCAAAAGCGATCGTGTGCGTTCCGTGCTGTCATAAGGATATTTTAAAGCAATACTCCTATGAGCCGTTTCGGATGATTACGCGCCACGGAATTTTGAAAGCGCGCCTTGCCGATACGCTGACGGACGGCTTGCGTGCGGCATATCTGGAGGGCATGGGCTATAAGGTTTCGATGATCGAATATATTTCGCCCTTGGAAACGCCAAAGAATATCATGATCCGCGCGGTTTACACCGGAAAGAAAAACAAGAAATCAATGGAAGAATACGAAGAACTCAAAAAGATGATTCATGTGAATCCCGCAATCGAACGATTCGTATAAACTCATATAAATCTGCACCTTTCTTCAAGGGCTTGTATATGCTTTTTATTTTAAGGAGGCGAGTTCTACTCCGCGCAGCGTAGCGGATGTCTGAGCCGGAATAAAATAAAAAGCATATACAAGTCCAAGCGCTAACCTATAAATTTAGGAAACACTGATACCGACAATCCCTAAACAGCGCGACAATATTTAAACCTCAGAAAATCATAATTCTATAAAGTCGGCAAAAAAATCGCTATGGAATTGCATCTGTTTTTTCGGTCTATGGAGGCGAGTTCCGCGCAGCGTAGCGGATGTTTGAACCGGAATAGATTAAAAAAACAGATGCAATTCCATAACAAAAACAAATTAAATGAATAGGAGTTTGAAAAATGGATTATACAGAAAAAACAATCGACACCCAAAGAATCTATGACGGACGGATTCTGAATCTGCGCGTCGATCAAGTGGAGCTTCCGGACGGGCACGTTTCCTCTCGCGAGATTGTTGAACATCATGGCGGCGTGGGCATGATTCCCGTTACCGAAAACAATGAGGTTTTCATGGTAACGCAATATCGGCTTGCCGCACAGACGATGATGTTAGAGATTCCGGCAGGCAAGTTGGAGCAGGGCGAAGATCCTCTGGAATGTGGGAAACGGGAATTGATCGAAGAAACCGGCTACCGCGGCAGTGAATTTATCCCTCTCGGTGCGTATTATGCCACCCCCGGATATTGCCAGGAAAAGCTGACGCTCTATCTGGCGCGCGGCTTGGAATGGCAGGGTCAGCACTTGGATGAGGGCGAATTTCTGAATGTGCAGAAATTTACACTGGACGATCTTTATGAAATGGTCATGCGCAATGAAATCCACGACTGCAAAACCGCAATCGCGATTCTAAAGGCAAAGGCTATTCTCGACAGCGAAAAATAATAAAAAATCCCTTGACAAATATCAGAATACAAGTTATAATATACTTTAGTACATTAAAGTGTTAAAGCGAGAAAGGATTGATTACAGAAATGTCAGACTGGAAACTTCATACACCGCAGGGCGTATCGGATATTCTTCCGGAGGAATGTACAAGAAAAAAGGAAATCGAGTCCACGATGTGGTCGGTATTTTCATCAATAGGTTATAAGGAGGTTGAGGTTCCTTCTTTTGAATTTTATGATTGCTATGCCGGAGCCGGAGGAGAGCTTTCGCAGGAAACGCTGTATAAATTCTTTGACGAACAAGGCAGAATTTTAGCGCTGCGCCCCGACTTCACAACCTCAATCGCGCGAATGGCGTCAACAAAGCTTTCGGACAGACCAATGCCGCAGCGGTATTTGTATTCGGGAAACGTATTCCGGATTGAGCAATGCGAGGGTGCAAAACAGCGTGAATTTACGCAGTGCGGAATTGAGCTGATCGGGTCGTATGCCCCGGCGGCAGACGCGGAGGTCATTGCCGGAGCGATGGAGGCGATTTTGGCGGTCGGTGTGGAGGATTTCACAATGGAGATCGGTCAAGTGGCGTTCTTTAACGGTCTGGTTGAGCAAGCCGGATTGAATCACACCATGACGGAAAAACTCCGCGAGCGGATTGATTCCAAAGACAGCGTTGGAATCTGCGCGATCGTGGAAGGTCTGGACATGGATGATGAAATCAAAAAACTGATGATTGAGCTGCCGTATTTGTTCGGTGATCGCAGTGTATTGGATAAGGCAAACGTTCCCGGCTTGAACGAAACTTCACGAGTTGCACTGGATAATTTAAAGAGAATTTATGAATTGCTGTGCCTTTACGGGTTTGAGCAATATATTTCGATTGATTTGGGCATGCTTCAAAGCATTGACTATTACACCGGCGTGATCTTCAAGGGGTATGCGCGCGGTCTGGGATTCCCGATTTGCGGCGGCGGAAGATATGACCATCTTATGGATCGTTTCGGTACGCCGGCAGGTGCGGTTGGTGTGGCAATCGGCGTGAACCGGATTCTTTCCGTATTACCGAAAGAGGACGTGGGCGGCGTAAGTTCCTCGCTGATTTTCGCGGAAAAGAATGCGGAGGGCTTAGGCTACGACTTGGCTTATAATCTGCGCGTGAACGGCTGCCTGGTTGAATATTACATTGGCGGCGGCGATTATACAGAAGCTGAAAAATACGCAGGAATCACCGATACCGGCTGTATGCTGCGCGTGTTTGCCGATGGAAAGCTTCTTATTAAAGATTTTGCGAAAAATGAGATTACGGAAACGACGGTCAATGAATTTCTCGGCTACTATGCGGAGGACGAGGAAGAACATCACCATCACCACGATCACGACTGTGATTGCGGATGTTGTCACGACTGAGTTTCGTTTCTACGAGAGTTTGACGGCGGCGTAGAACGTAAAATTACGGTTTCTACGCAGGTTTGGCGGTGGGGTTGAACATATTTCAATTCTGTTTCGGCTCAGACATCCGCTACGCTGCGCGGAGTAGAACTCGCCTACACAAAATCGAAACACGTTCAACCCTACAAAGTGTGGATATATCAATCGGAAAGGATACGGATTACTATGGATTATCTTACAGTTGCCCTCGCAAAGGGGCGCTTGGCGGAGCTGGCTATGGATATTTTTTCGGATATTGGCATGGACTGTTCCGAAATGAAAGAAAAAACAAGAAAACTGATTTTCACGAATGAGGATAAGAAAATGAAATTTATCCTCGTTAAGGCTTCGGACGTGCCGACTTATGTGGAGCATGGCGCGGCGGATATTGGAATTGTCGGCAAGGACACGCTCCTGGAGGAAAGCCGCAACCTCTATGAAATGGTGGATATGGGCTTCGGGCGGTGCAAAATGGCAGTTTGCGGCCCTGCGGAGTTAAAAGGAAAATACGATAAAATCACCAATCTGCGCGTGGCTTCAAAATACACGCATATTGCATCCAAATTCTTTAATGAGGAAAAAGGCATGACGGTGGAGATGATCAAGCTGAACGGGTCGGTTGAGCTTGCGCCGTTGGTAGGACTTTCGGATGTCATTGTGGATATTGTGGAAACCGGAAAAACTCTGAAAGAGAACGGTTTGGACGTTTTGGAGGACGTCTATCCCCTAAGTGCGCGCTTTGTTGTGAACAAGGTCAGCATGAAGATGGAAAAAGAACGAATCATGGATATTGTTGAAAAATTTAAAGAAAGAGTGGAAGGCTGATGAGAATTTACCCGGCGATTGATATTAAAGACGGAAAATGCGTGCGCCTGTTGCAGGGGCGTTTTTCCGATGTAACGGTATACGGCGATGACCCCGTTGCGATGGCGAAAAAGTGGGAAACTCTGGGCGGCGAGTGGATTCATGTGGTCGATCTGGACGGTGCGCTCAAAGGGCATGGTGTAAATGCCGACATCATCAAAAGGCTCTGCGCTTCAGTTTCCGTTCCGGTTCAGACCGGCGGCGGCATCCGAACGATGGAGGATATTGAGGCAAAGCTGCAATGCGGAATCCGCCGTGTGATTATCGGAACAAAAGCCGTTTCAAGTCCCGAATTTATCCAAAAAGCTGTGGAAAAATACGGCGATAAAATCGTTGTCGGAATTGACGCAAAAGACGGTTATGTTGCGGTCGAGGGCTGGGAAAAGTGCAGCGAATTTACGGCGGTGGACTTCGCAAAGCAAATGGCTGCACTCGGCGTTCGGACGATTGTCTACACCGATATTGCGACGGACGGAACGCTGCAAGGCCCGAATGTTGAGGCAATGCGCGAGATGGCGGCGGCTGTGGACGCGGATGTGATTGCATCCGGCGGAATCGGCAGCTTAGAACACATCCAATCGCTCGCGGATACCGGAGTTGAGGGCGTGATTGTCGGTCGTGCACTCTATACCGGCGCGGTGGATTTGAAGCAGGCAGTTGAGGTGGTTCGATGAAAAAGGTTGTAAGCTTGACGCGCCGCGCGATTGAGGACTACGATATGATTCAGGAGGGCGATCGTGTTGCGGTTGGTGTTTCCGGCGGCAAGGACAGCCTTGTGTTGCTTTGCGCTCTGGCGGAACTTTCCCGATATTACCCGAAAAAATTTACAGTTGTTGCTCTGACGCTTGACATGGGTTATCCCTCGGATTTTTCCGAAGTTGCCGCTTTATGTGAACGGCTGGGCGTGGAATATTACATAAAGAAAACGAATATCTGGCAGGTCATTTTTGATATTCGGCATGAAAAAAATCCCTGTTCGCTTTGTGCTAAAATGCGGCGCGGTGCGCTGACGGACTTCGCATTGGAGCATGATTGCCGCAAGATTGCCCTGGGACATCACAACGATGACGCGCTGGAAACGTTCTTTTTGAGCTTGATGTATGAGGGGCGGATTCACTGCTTCTCCCCGGTGACGCATTTGGACAGACGGGGAATTTATCAGATTCGCCCGATGGTGTACGTTCGCGAGCGTGACATCCGCGGCGCGGTCAGAAACAGCGGAATCCAGATCGTGAAAAGCAAATGCCCGGCAGACGGCGGAACCAAACGCCAGGAAATGAAAGAATGGCTTCAACGCTTAGAAAAGGAGCAGCCGCCCGGTCTGCGCAAACGGTTATTCCGCGCAATCCAGGATAGCACGATTGACGGTTGGAGCGATTATAAAAAAAATAGATAAACTTTCTCTTGATTTTTTTTCGGAAATGACATATAATTGTAAGAATTTCAGAAAATCAGAAATGTCAAAAGGAGTGTTTCTTATGTTGGCAGAAATCAGAGGACGTTCGCAAATTACAATACCGGCGGAAATTATAAAAAAGCTCGGTATTTCAGAGGGCGATAAGTTTGAAATTATGGAACGGGACGGTGGAATTTTTCTATGCCCCGTCGTTGTTTATCCCAAAGAAAAACTCACACAAATTGAAAAGTTACTGAAAAAATCGGAAGCCGATATTAAAAATCAAGCTGCGTTCGATCGCGTTGAAGATATGTTTTCCGATATGGGGATTGATATTGATCATGTATAAAAACATGCTGGGAGCTTAGAGAATGTAAAAATATTACATTCTCTTTTTTATCGCTCAATCAAAGAAGCAATGTTAATCACCGGAATCCCCTGTTCTTTTGCATAGTTTACCGTATAAGCTGTGCCGCCTTGATTTCGGGTTTGATAGGCAATGCAGACCGAGGCATGATCGACCAAAAACCGATCCCGTTTATAGTAACAGCCGGATACATAGTCCGGGCACAAAAAACTAATTTTGTCCGCTTTCATTAAAAATGTCTTGTAATTCTCTATATCCGCCGCGCTCCAGTTTAATTCATGCACAAACGGACGATTGAACGGGAACACCACCCACAGATAAATCCACGGATATTTCTTTTTTAATTTGAGAATCGTATTTCCTGCAAGCGTGTCAAATCCCAATGCGCCGCCCGAAATGAAAATTCTATATCCATGATAAATCAATTTCTTTACCGTCTTTTCCAATTGTTTTTGAATAAGTTCAATATCATCATTCATCCAGCGATGACCCGTGAAACAAACTGTTTTTGTATTTATATTCATTTTTTACCACTCCTTGATTATATTATAACATAGAAATTCCTATAAGTCAACTAATTTAATTCGTAAATTCAACCATTCTGATATTAAAACAGGATAAACTAATATAAGAAAGGTAGTGTTATTATGGTTGACTTCGGAAATAAACTAAAAGAATTGCGCATACAAGCTGGGCTAACTCAAAAGCAGTTGGGCGAAAAGATTCAAGTAACAAAATCGGTAATTTCATATTATGAATTGCAAGAACGTTATCCATCACCCGAAACCTTGATTAAATTAGCAAAAGTTTTTCATGTATCCACCGATTTTCTTTTAGGCTTAGAAAAACGTCAATCATTGGATGTTTCCGATTTAGATAATGAAGAAATTCAGTTATTACAACATACGATTGATGTATTGAGAAAAAATAGAAACAAATAGAAATTGTGGAATGGATAGAAACAAGTTCTGTTATACCGCCAACTTTGGAGAAAGAGAAGAACCCTTTTATTCTGCGGAGGCGAGTTCTACTCCGCGCAGCGTAGCGGATGTCTGAGCCGCAGCTGAATAAAAGGGTTCTTCTCTTTCATAGGGCTAACATAGGACTAATATAGGGCTAACATAGCACTAACATAGCACTAACATAAAGCCACCATAGCGCCAAATCTTCAAATTTACCGCAGCTGTGCATGCAGCTGTTCTTCAAGATTCTTCAAAACCTTGTCAAAAACTTCCTGAACCTCATCACCGGTCAAGCTTCTGTCAGCGGCTCTGAATACCGCCGAATAAGCAACGCTCTTCTTCCCTGCCGGAATCTGCGCGCCCTCGTATACGTCAAATAATTGAACGTCCTCCAATAGCTTGCCTGCGGATTTCTTGATTACGGCTTCAATATCGGCAACCGCAACCGTCTTGTCCACCAACATCGCCAAATCACGCGTTACTGCCGGGAATTTCGGCAATGGCTTGTACTTCAGATCTGTGTTCATCGCCATTTTCACCGCGTCAAACGATAATTCCGCAACATAGCACGGTACATCAATGCCGTACTTCTTGCTGACGGATGGGTGGATTTCGCCAAGAATACCCAGCAAAATTCCGGCTTTTTCGCCGGCGGTCATGATTCGCGCCGTTCTGCCGGGGTGGTAGGTCGGCTCGTCCGTTACCGCGCTGAACGCAACGTCTTTGATATTCAAATGCTCCAATAACGCCTCCACCGCGCCTTTGAGCGTGAAGAAATCCTCCTTTTCCCCGTACATACCCAACGTAATCACAATCGGCTCATCCGGCAGCTTTTCCCCGTCTTTAGGCAGGAAGATTTTTCCTTGTTCAAATAACCGTGCGGACGCATTACGGTAGTTGTAGTTTCTCGAAAGAATGTCGAGCATACTCGGAATCGTGCTTGTGCGCATAACGGATGTGTCCTCGCCAAGCGGATTCTTGATCGTCACCGTCTTGCGCAGGGGGCTGTCTGCCGGGAGATTGATTTTGTCAAAATTGGACGGGCTGATGAACGTCATGGTGTAAATCTCGTTCATGCCCTGTGCGCATAACAGCGCGTTAATTCTGTCGGAAAGCTGCTGATCCGCACTCTTTCCACCGCGCGTCGCTTCGCCGCTTAGGAGCGTTGTGGGAATCTTGTCATATCCGTAGAAACGCGCAACCTCCTCGGCGATGTCCGCTTCACCCTCCAAATCGGGGCGGAAAGACGGGGGCGTTAAGGTCATATTTTCAAGATCAACGGCAATTTCCAGACCCTTGAAATAGTCCAGCATGTCCTCTGTCGGGATGTTCGTGCCGAGGAATTGATTGATTTTTTCGGGACGGAACGGAAGAATCGGCTGCTTGCGGACGTTACCCATGACGTCAATCATGCCGCTGCAAACCTCGCCGCAGCCCAACTCCGCAACAAGCTGACACGCTCTTTCAACCGCCGGAACGGTGTTGTTGTAGTCCAACCCTTTTTCATATCTGGATGAGGATTCTGTCCGCAAACCAACGCGCTGTGCGGTCAGTCTTACACTTGCGCCGTCAAAAGTCGCGGATTCGAAAATAACCGTAGTCGTATCCGGCTTGACCTCGCTGTTAAAACCGCCCATAACGCCGGCGATTGCAACGGCACGCTTTCCGTCCGCGATCACCAAATCCTCGGATGTGAGCTTTCTGTCCTGCTCGTCCAGGGTTTTGATGATTTCGCCGTCTGCCGCGCGGCGCACGGTGATTTGCTGATCCTCCAGATCGCGCAGATCAAACGCATGCATCGGCTGACCGTACTCCAACAGCACATAATTTGTAATATCCACAATATTGTTAATCGAACGGATTCCGCAGGCATTCAGACGCTCGCGCATCCATGCCGGCGACGGACCGATTTTCACATTTTTCACCATTCTTGCGCAGTAACGCTGGCACTTGTCTTTGTCCTCCACCGTAACGCGGATATGGTCGTTGATGTTGTCGGCGGATTGGTCGAAAACGGGCGCGGGAACATGGAACGCGCGATTAAAAGTCAGCGCGGTTTCTCTCGCAAGACCGATAATCGAGAAACAATCGGGGCGGTTTGAGGTGATCTCAAACTCGACTACATTTTCATTTAAGCCGAAAATTTCTTTAATATCTGTTCCGATCGCGGTGTCCTCCGGTAAAATCAAGATGCCATATTCCGGCTCGTAGCCAAGCAGACCCTCGCTGATTCCCAATTCTTCGTGGGAGCAGAGCATGCCGTTGGAAACAACGCCGCGCAGCTTGCCTTTTTTGATTTTGACGCCGCCGGGCAGCGTGGAACCGTGCAAAGCAACCGGGACGATAATTCCGGCTTTTACGTTCGGCGCACCGCAGACAATCTGCAAAATCTCGCCTGTTCCGGCGTCTACCGTGCAGACATGCAGATGGTCGCTGTCCGGGTGCGGCTCACAGGTCAACACCTTTCCGGCAACAACCTTATCCAATTCTTTTCCTAAATATTCTACGCCCTCAACCTTTGAGCCTGTCATTGTCAAACGATCGGCATATTTTTTGGGCGTGATTCCTGTAGCGTCCATATAATCGGACAGCCAACTCATGGGAAGCTTCATTAATTGATCATTCCTTTCAATCTTCTATCTCTGTCAAGTTCTTTCCTATATAATAGGTTAGAACTGCTTTAAAAATCTTAAATCGTTCTCGGTGAATAACCGCAGGTCGTTGATGTCGTACTTGCGCATTGCGATTCGTTCCAGACCTAAGCCGAATGCAAAGCCGGAATAAACCTCCGGGTCAATGCCGCAGTTGGCAAGCACTTTCGGATGAACCATGCCGCAGCCGAGGATTTCAATCCAGCCCTCGCCCTTGCAGACACTGCATCCCTCGCCGCCGCAGACAAAGCATGAAACGTCAACCTCTGCTGATGGCTCGGTGAACGGGAAATGGTGCGGACGGAAACGTACCTTTGTATCCTCGCCATAGAGCGCGTGGATAAAGGTTTCAAGCGTTCCTTTCAGATCTGCCATTGTAACGCCCTTGTCAACAACCAGTCCCTCAATCTGATGGAATACCGGCGAGTGGGTCGCGTCTACGCTGTCGCTGCGGTAAACACGTCCGGGGGCGATGATACGAATCGGCGGTTCGGTGTTTTCCATGACGCGGATTTGCATCGGCGAGGTTTGGGTTCTCAGAACCACATCATCGTCAATATAGAATGTATCCTGCGTGTCGCGTGCAGGATGGTTTTTCGGAATGTTCAGCGCTTCAAAGTTGTAGTAATCGAGTTCCACCTCCGGACCCTCGGCAATCTGGAATCCCATTCCGATGAATGTGTCCTTGATCGTGTTCATGACCTGTGTCAGCGGATGCAGTCTGCCGATTTCCGGCTTTTTGCCGGGCATGGTTACGTCCACAACCTCCGCTGCCAGACGTGCCTGCTCCATCTTTGCGGCAATTTGCGACTTCTTTTCGTCAATCTCGCTCTCTAACTTTGTGCGAATCTCATTGGCAAGTGCACCGATTATGGGACGCTCCTCCTTTGAAAGCTTTCCCATGCCCTTCAAAACGGCGGTAAGCTCTCCCTTTTTGCCCAGATACTGAATCCGGATCTGTTCCAGTGCGTCCATGTCCTTGATGCCGGAAAGCACATTTTCGACAGACGCTTTGATTTCTTCAAGCTTTTGCTTCATGTTTATAACCATTCCTTTCATGATGATTTTCATTTCATAAAAAAACACTCCGTCCTCATTGGGACGAAGCGTGCTCTGCAAATACTCCGCGGTACCACCCGACTTCCGCCAAAACGGCGGCACTTAAAGGACGTTTTACGGCGTCACCCGGCACAAACTACTCCGATGTTCATAAGTGCGGCTCCAAAACGAAATTTCACTCGTCACCCTTACCGCAGCGGCTCTCAGCTCAATAACCCCTGCTCTCTCAATGGCGGAAATAACAGCTACTTGATTTCTTCATTGCCTTTATTGTATTCAATTTCTTCAATAATATACATCAAATATATATCATATTTTTTCGCATTTGTCAAGTCCTTTTCGATAAAATTCTCCCCCATTGCTTTTTTTGTAACACGATTGTAACATTAAAGAAATTTTTTATTCCATGTATACAATTTCTTATCTTGGGAATTCTATCTTACGGCGCAATTATCCAAAAAATACAACAGTTTTGTTACAAAACAGCGTCTTATATTACACAAATGTTACAAAAACATTATTTTTGCAAGAAAAAAGGGTTGACAAAACGCGAATAATGGTGTATAATGCCACTTGTAATGAAAATGTAACAAAACAGAAATTAAAACGTAATTAATGAAATATTACTGACATCAAAGAAAATTCATCATAGGAGAATTTACTTAGGAGGGTTTATTGGTATGAAGAACTTCAAGCATTCAATTGTTGCTATTATAGCCGTTGCAATGATAAGTTCGTTGGCAGCAGTTCAGGGAGCTGAACTGACAGATAAGAAAGCGGAAAGAGACAGAAAGCTCAGCGTTGCGGCTGAGGTTCAGAACATGACAATCACGGAAAAGAACGTAGGCGGCAACGGCGCAAGAGCCACGGTGCTTACGAGTAATACAAACGACGAGGCACAGGCAGTTGCAGAGATTGAAAGCTCCGTAGACGCATCGAGCTATCGTCTGGCGTATGTAGAAACGACACAAGGCGGCGTTGAGCTATACGCGTCCCCGTCCTCATCCTCGGATGTTGTCGGAGAGCTTTCACCCTGTGAGCAGGTTGAAATTCTGGAAAGTACAGACGGATATTACAAGGTTTCAGCCGAAAACGGATCGGGTTACATTGCATCGGATTGTGTAACGGAGAGCAAGGATGACGCGCAGTATGCCGCAATGCAGTATGATAATTATAAGAAAGCAAAGGTTCTTTCTTTCGCAAACGGTGTTAATGTAAGAGCCGACGCATCCAAGGATTCCGACGTTATCACGCAGTTGGAGGATGAAACGGATATTGTTGTTTTAGGCGGCAAGGATGATTTCATCAAGATTGCTTACGGAAGCGAATATGATGAAGGATATATTATTAATACCGCTGTAGACTTTACCGGCGAGTGGGTCGAGAAATCTTATGTAGCAGAAGTTCGTCAGAAAGCGGCAGAAGCAAGAGAGGCAGCTGCACGGGCAGAAGAAATGGCAAGAAGAAATTCCGCGGCAGTGGGAGCGTCCACATCGGCAACCGCTTCACCATCAGCAACCCCGTCGGCATCGGTAAGCTCTTCACGCGGACAGGCTATTGTAGATACGGCAATGCAGTATCTCGGCGTTCCGTATGTATGGGGCGGTACTTCCCCCTCCGGTTTCGATTGCTCCGGTCTGGTACAGTATGTATGTGCAAAGAACGGAATCAGCGTCAACCGTGTTGCGGCAGATCAGCGCAATAACGGAACGTATGTAAGCCGTGAGAATTTGCAGCCGGGTGATTTGGTATTCTTCGCAAACGGAAGCGGAATCCACCACGTTGGTATTTATGTCGGGAACGGCAACATGATTCATGCACCGCAGTCCGGAGATGTTGTAAAAATTTCTTCGATTGAAACCAGTTACAGAATCAATCAATACGCAGGCGCGACAAGAGTTTGGTAAAAAGCACACCTGCTTATCATAAAAAAAAGAAAGCTGTGTAAGAACGTGAGAGAGTCACTTCTGCACCGCTTTCTTTTTTGCTTGACTTTGCTTGGGTTCTGTGTTATAATGAAACGGTCATAAGATTCAGATATGACTAAAAATAAATAAAAAGAAAATCTGCCACCGGGTAGATATGCTGTAAGCATTTGTTTGCACATCGTTAGGTCTTTGAAGATGTGTATACAAATGCTTCTTTTTTGTCACGGCGGCAGGGAGGAATTATGAAAAGATATTTTTCAAAAGGGGAGCTTGCCTTATGGTTTGGCTCGGCACTGGTGATTATCGCGTTCTTTTGCCTTTTCGACAGGGTCAATTATCTTACGCTTGCCGCTTCGCTGATTGGCGTAACATCACTTATTTTTAACGCAAAGGGGAATCCGGTCGGGCAGTTTCTGATGATTATTTTCAGCATTATTTACGGTGTCATATCCTTTTCCTTTGCCTATTACGGAGAGATGCTTACCTATCTCGGAATGACGCTGCCGATGGCGGTTTTTTCGTTGATTTCCTGGTTAAGACATCCGTATCACGGAAACAAAGCGGAGGTTGCAATCAAGGAACTGACCAGGAAAGAATGGGTGCGGATGTGGATTTTTGCTTTTTTTATCACAGGAATATTCTATTTTATCCTGAAAGCGTTCCATACGGCAAATATTATTCCGAGTACGATCTCCGTTACAACAAGCTTTCTTGCTGTGTATCTTACGTTTATGCGCAACCCGTATTATGCGATCGGCTACGCGGCAAATGATCTGGTGTTAATCGTTCTGTGGACGCTGGCAACCTTTGAGAGTATTTCGTACCTTTCCGTTACGGTATGTTTCGTTGTGTTTTTTGTCAATGATCTTTATGGATTTGTCAATTGGAACAGAATGAAAAAAAGGCAAGCGTTGTAAAAACATCGCTTGCCTTTGCAATCATGGATTAATCTTTTTTCTTTCTGAGCATATCGCCGCGGCTGACCGGGCGATCAACCTTAAATTTCACAATCATTTCTGCATGATTGGCAACGTCAATCGGCTCATCCTCTTCATTTTTCATATCGCCGATCACTTGCTTAAAATACGGCTGCATCGGATGCATGATTTCCACCTCATCGCCGCGGAAAAAACGGTTTCGCTGTGTAACGGTGGCAATCTGTGTTTGCGGATCATAGTCCAATACAATTCCAACGAGGTCATACTCACGGATATAAGAGCTTGACGTGTACACCTGGGATTCGGAGTCCGGCTTGTGGTAATAGAATCCCGTTGTATACGGCCGGTGGCTGACCTTGCACAGCTCCTCCAATTCCTCCGGATTAAACTTGTAATGTTCCGGATCGGCGAAGTACCGGTCAATTTCGCGCCGATATGCTCCCACAACCGTTGCAACATAATAAGAAGTCTTAACACGCCCCTCCAGTTTAAGACTGGAGATTCCGCTCTGTACCAATTCCGGAATATGCTCAATCATGCAAAGATCCTTGGAATTAAAGATAAATGTCCCCCGATCATTTTCAAAAACATCCATATATTGTCCGGGGCGTTTCTCCTCCACAAGGCTATATTTCCAGCGGCATGGATGCGAACAGCAGCCTTGATTGGCATCGCGATTCGTCAGATAATTGGATAGCAGACATCTGCCGGAATAGGAAATGCACATCGCGCCGTGGACAAATGCCTCTAATTCCAAATCCGCCGGGATTTTGCTGCGGATTTCCGCAATCTCCCGAAATGACATTTCTCTTGCCAGTACAATTCGTTTCGCGCCCAATCTGTACCAGAACTCAGCTGAACGATAGTTGACATTATTCGCCTGGGTGCTAATATGAATCGGCAGCTCCGGCGCAAGCTCTTGGGTTATATCGAACAGACCCGGATCCGCAATCAGAATCGCGTCAAATCCTAAGGGGCGCATTTCTTGAATAAAAGTCTTAAACTGCTCAATATCATCATTATGCGGCAGAATATTCGCGGTCAGATACACCTTTTTTCCGCACTCATGCGCAAATTGCAATCCCTCTTTCATCTCGTCCATTGTAAAGTTTTCCGCGGCAACGCGCAAACTGAACGCTTCGCCGCCGATATAAACCGCGTCCGCGCCGTATTCAATCGCAGTCTTTAATTTCTCCAAGCTTCCGCCCGGTGCCAAAAGCTCCGGTTTTTGCATGATTATCGCAGTCCTTTCTCCTTAAATTTTCACTGAAACCGTCACGCCATCCCCCAGGGGCAATAACGCGGTTTTCAGCTCTTTATGCGCCATCAGCGCGTCAACATATTTCCGCAGCCGTTTTACAATCGTAATTTTTCTGCGAATTACATGATTATCATCCGCTGTCATTCCCTTATACAACACGTTATCGGCAATCATAATACCGCCCTGCCGAAGCAGCCGCACACAATCATCCAGCATATAGATATAATGCGCTTTTGGGCCGTCCAAAAAAATCATGTCAAAGCCTTCGTCCTCCTCGATATAAGAAAGATACTCCTTTGCATCGGCTTCCACAACCGTAATCGTTTGATCCAATCCTGCGCGGCTGATGTTGGCTCTCGCAGCTTGTACCATGTCGCTGTTATATTCCAGGGTGGTAATTCTTCCGCCATCAGCCAGTCCCTCTGCCATCAGAATCGCCGAATAGCCGATTGCACAGCCGATTTCCAAAATCCGTTTCGGACGAATGATCTGCGTCATGACCGATAAAAACCGTGCCGTTTCCGGCTCAACAATCGGAATATTGTGCTGACAGGCAAATTCCTCCAACTCGTGGAGGAATTTATTATCATGTACGGTTTTTGCCCGTAAGTATTCTGTTATATAAGGAGGAACAATGGCGTCCTTATCGTATTCTATCATAGTAATCCTCTATTCTGCCTGCGGAATCTTATCATCCTGGTTCTTAATCACATCCGTATCAACGCTAATCGCCATGTTCGTTGACTGTACCAGGCTGATAAATTCGTCATAATTCGTTCCGAAAATCTGCTCGCCGTTTGCGCTTAAACCGAAGTAATACGCGTCTGTGGCGCTGTAGTCCAAAACCGCTTCAATCGCAGCAATACTCGGATTTCCGATCGGCCCAACCGGTAATCCCGGATAAACATAAGTATTATAAGGCGAATCCAGTTTTGTATCGGCAATTGCCAAAACCGGCTTTCTTTCGCCCAACACATACTGTACCGAAGCGTTGGAATCTAAGAACATTCCGGTATTCTTTTGATTGTGGTAAACACCCGCAATTTTTTTCAAATCGCAGTTTTCATTCGTTTCCCGTTCTAAGATTGAAGCCATTGTGACGATCTGATCGACGGTCATGCCCATACTTTCTGCTTTTTCATAATATTCCGGCTTAAACTGTGCCTGAAACGCCTGTAACATGAGGTCAATGATGTCATGCGCACTGGTGCCTTTGGGGATTTCATAGGTTGCCGGATACAGATAACCCTCTAACATACTTTCGCGCGAGGGAAGATTTTGCAGGAACGGATAGTCATAATCCGTCACATGATAGACTGCTTCATAAAACTCATCCCATGTTGTCAGACCCAGCTCGCAAAGCTTGACCGCAATTTCCCGAACCTCACAGCCCGGCGGAATAATCACCTTTGTGGTATTCCGTGACGGCGTAATCAGCATATCCAGAATCTGATTATAGCTCATTCCGTTTTCAATATCCGCAGCGCCTGCCTGGAAATGCCCCTCATAGCCACCGAGCAGCGATTGAATACGAAACATCAGCGGATATTTTATAATTCCCTGTTTTTTCAAATCCGATGCAATCTCTCCGGAGTTTTCTCCCTCTGTGACCTCGACATATTTGATGTCCTCATTGAGCTTTACGCCCAGGCTGTCCGTAAGTGAGATTCCGATCAATCCCAACAGCACGACCAGCACAACGATGACAACAATCAAGATGACCTTTCCCTTTTTGGAATGGTTTTCTTCAACCTTTACCGCCATGACTCCTGCCTCCTTTGGTTTCAAAACTTTTATTATCATTCTAAAATTAGCCAATATATACACTTCCATTTTACAATAAAAAAACATTTTCGTCAATAATATTTTAAGGATGTAATGCAATTTTAATATAATTCATGAATTTTTATCCATAAGGGACAATAAATTTTTGTTTTCTGCTTGAAAAAACATAAAAAATGTTGTATAATAAAAACATAGGAGAGTGATAAAGTGAAGGGTGCAATATTTGATGTAGACGGAACATTGCTGGATTCTATGGGTGTATGGTGGGACGTATGCAAGGATTTTTTCAGAAATCACGGCCTAACCTTGACGGATGAAAAAGCTCTGGAGTTAAAGGAGCTGCGTTTGGAGGAATCGCTTCCGATGATTATCCGGGAAAATGGGTTGAATTTAACCATGCAGGAAGCAGTAGCCGAAATGAAAGCAATGGTGGATCGTGCCTATGCAACCTCCATTCATCTCAAACCCTATGCAAAAGAATATTTGACTCAGTTAAAACAAAACGGCGTTCGGATTGCTGTCGCAACTTCGGGTTATCCGGAACTTTGCAAAACGGCGTTCCGGCGGTTGGGAATTTTAGAACTTATCGACGCCTACGCCTTTTCTCATGAGGTGAACAAAGGCAAGGACAATCCGGATATTTATCTTTTGGCAGCAGAGCGAATCGGCGTGGAACCGGCGCAATGCACCGTCTATGAAGATATTGTTGCCGGAATCCGGAGCGCAAAACAAGGCGGCTTTGCCACCTGTGCCATATACGATTCCTCGAATGAGGGAGATACAGACGTGCTTAAACAGTATGCTGACCATTATATTACGGGGTGGAAGGATATGCTGTAAGCAATACAAAGGGAGCAGAATCGTTTTTCGAGTGCCGCTCCTTTTTTATTTGGGTGTATTCTTAAATGAATTATCATCTGTTTTTCGCTCTATTGCGGCTCAGACATCCGCTACGCTGCGCGGAGTAGAACTCGCCTCCATAGACTGAAAAACAGATGATAATTCATTCAAGGAGTCAGAGTTTGTGGTTGTAAATAAAAATCGGTTCAAGAAAAATCTTGAACCGATTAAATAATCTTATTGAATAACTCTCTTTCCTCCGCAGAAGTCACTTCTGGAGTCCAGTGAGGAATATTTAACAACGTCACCTGTGCTCGGAGCATGAATATACATACCGTTTCCAACATACATACCCACATGGTGCGGTGCAGAGCTGCTGCCGAAGTATACTAGATCTCCGGGCTGAAGCTGATTTCTTGTAACATATACACCGTCATTATCCCACTGCGTGTAAGTTGTACGTGTAATATTAATGCCGTTTTCTCTCAGAACATACTGAACAAATCCGGAACAGTCAAAGCCTGAAGGAGTTGTTCCGCCCCATAAATACGGAACGCCGAGATATTTTGCCGCCGTATCAATAACCTGCTGTGCCTTTGCACTGTTTGCAGTATATGCGTTGGACGTGCTGTTATATTTCGTTGAAGATTTATAACGGAAATCTACAGGCATGCTGTAAACTTCGCTGCCATCTGCCAAAACAGCACCTACAATCAAGGTGTAATCTCTGTTTCCGGCAAGTGTGCCTGCTTTGACCTCATGCGAGGTTGAGGAATAAATATCCTCTAAAACAACAGAATTGGCATTTGCGTCCTTAATGATTACATGATAGGTGGACGCACTTGGAATTGAAGTCCACGAAAGTGTGAAATTCCCTTCCTCAATTTCCGATCCGTTTTCCGGAAGAATTACGGTCGGTAACGCTACAGAATAGCTGTCTGATTTGAATGCATTGTAAGAACGATTTACGCTTGCAATGGCTTGCTCTCTTGTTGTGGAACCCAAAGGATCCAATTTGCTTGCGGTAATTCCGTTAATCAATGAGTTGTTTAATGCCGTAATCACAGACGCTTCAGCCCATGAGCTGATCTTTCCTGCGTCTGTGAATCCTGAAATTGCCGACTTATCCTCTCCGTCCGCAAGCTCAAAATTCACTTCACTGGCTGCCAATGTGGAAACCAGCATCTTCGCCATTTCCTCACGGGTTACCAATCTGTTCGGCGTAAAGGTTCCATCGGAGGTTCCCGATACGATTCCATAACAATACGCCTGTGCAACCGCCGTGTTGTTCGTATCCGTAAACGGCGAACCGCTCGGCGTTATCAGGTTTTCGTTTGTGAGCTTCTTGTATAAATTCATTGCCAGCTCACAAAATTCCTGTCTTGTAATATCTTCTTTCAAATTATGTGAAACAACTGAGTAGGATACCAGCCCGGCTTCGTTTGCCGATTGATATTCCGAAACAGCCCAGCCGCTCAAATCAGCTGCCAAAGCCGATGTACTAAGTAATGCGGTCAGAGATAGAACAGATAGGATAATTTTCTTTGCGATTTTCTTCAAGATTATTATCTCCTTTTCGTTTTAGTCCGTTACCTTCTGTGTTTCTTCTTTCCAAATCAATCATCTATTGGCGGGAGCGAATGTGAACTCCCAATGTCGTTTTTTATTAACTGCTTGTATTTTAACACTATTTTCAGGCATTGTCAAGACTTTTGAGGAAAAAGTTTAAGATTGCTTAAAAATTTTGTTATGTTTTTTTAATGAATATGTAATCTAATTGCAATAATAGGGCGTTTTTTGCTGAAATATTACACGATTTTTGGCAAAAAATATCCTATTTTTTCCTTACAAATTCCAATCCGCAAAAATTACGTCCACAACATGTAGGCAATTTGCAAAAACATTCTCAATATATGGCGTTTGGTTTGTACAACGTGCATTAAAATGTGAAGAAAATGTTACAAAATTATAAAAAAACGTAATAAAGTTTACGTAATACGCGAAATTATGTCAAATAAATTGGTTTCTCTCTTCTGAATAGCGATAGCCTATTTTTGAAAGAGAATCCAAAATATCGGATTTTTTGACCTCCAAATCCTCGCACAGCGCGTCCAGATTCGGATAAAAATCCCTTAACTTTGTATTGATTACACTTAATAAAATTGTCGGGTCTTTTGGTAACATAAAAACTTCTCCTTTATTTTTGATTGTAAAATTTTAATTCAAACCATTCAAAAAATCGACTTTCTTCCTATATAATATAGAAATTCTTTAATCCTCGTCCAAGCCGAAAAAATGCTTGACGGTGCTTGTCGTTCGCCGCATACAGCCAAGAAAACCATATTTTGCAATCGGCTGTTCGATGCAATAGGTGCTGAATGTTGCTGCCGCCAGGCTGAGAACAATGCTTAATATCAGGAACAGGATCATCGCATGCTTGTCCTGCATGACCGGGTTTGCCGTTGTGGGGGGAATATGCAGCTTTTTCAGAGCAATATGGATGTTTTGATGCCACAAATAAAAACTGTAGGAAATTGTCGATAACCATGCAAAAAATCGGTTGCCCCAAAAGCGCTGCCATCCCTTTACGGAGTAGGATGCCGAAAACAGAAAGAGCGCGAACAAGCCGGAGGGAATCCAGCGATACAGAAGCCGATGATAGGACGCTCCGTCCAATCCTTCCATATACGCACTTCCCATCCATAGCGTATAATAATAGACTCCGACAAGGCAAAGAATTGAGATCAGCGTCAGCGGTATGCGGATACAAGAAATGAATCGTAATCGGTTTCGCGCAAAAACAACCGCATATGCCGCCAACATTCCGCAGCCGAAAACATCAATATAAAGCAGCGGATTCACCATCACGAAGATGTCGACTTTTGGATTCATTGCGGTCAGCAGCCGCAGTGATTGGGATAGTACAAACATGGCGGCAAAGACCGGTATCGGTTTCTTACGGAACAAAGCCGAAAGAAACGGAAAAAAAACATAAAATGCCGCTTCGATTCCCAATGTCCACGCCGTTGAAATGACGGAACCCAACGTTTCGGGCCGATAGATATGCAAAAACAGCGCGTGTAGTCCGAAATGCTTGAATATATCCGCCGCACTGTGAATGTTGTATGTATTATAGGAAAGCACCGGAAAAATCAGCAGAATCAGCAGCATAAAATAATAGCCGGGGAGAATTCGCCGCGCACGCTTTCGGTAAAAATCCCGCCACGAAATGACACCACATTCTCCAAACATATTTCGTGCGATCGGATAAAATAAACCGAATCCGCTTAACACAAAAAAAGCGTCAATCGCAATATATCCATATCGCTGCAGCGGTTCCAGGTTGATGAGATGTCCGCCGAGATTCCATTTTGCGCTAAGCCATGTTTGCTGCCAATTATGAAAGGCGAAAATCAAAATGGTGCATATCGCACGAAGCCCGTCCAATGCCGGCAGATAACCGTCAATGCTACGTTGTCTTACATTTTTCATTCGGGCTTCTCCTTTCCAAGTATTGCGTGGGAAAATGCATCTGTTTTGCGTTCTATTCCGGCTCAAACATCCGCTACCTCACACGGAACTCGCCTTCATAGATCGAAAACAGATGCATTTTCATTTCAAGAAATCGCACTCTATCATGATCTGAAACTTCAAGATTCGATAAGGGATAGCAAGTGGGTTTTATTCTATGGAGGCGAGTTCTACTCCGCGCAGCGTAGCGGATGTCTGAGCCGCAATAGAATAAAACCCACTTGCTATCCCGCCCCGCGTCTGTCGGAACTATTCGGGGAAATATGGATGTAACGGTCATTCCCTACACACTATCCCACATCAGTCAGAATATTTAACGTTTTCGGTGCGCCGTAATCCAATATACCGCCACCGAAGCCGCACCCAGCAGAAAAATGCCGGCAAGAACCACCGACAAATTTCCGGGAACCGTGCCGCACGCCGTTACGGCAAGCTTCAGCATTTCCATTATCTATCCTTATAAAAAGCCTTGTAGGCTCTGTATGCCATGTAAATATCCGTCTTAGCGGTAATCTCAAACGGCGCATGCATGGATAATACGGAAACACCACAGTCAATGACATCTAAGTTCAAGTTTGCAACATACTGCGCAATCGTTCCGCCGCCGCCCTGGTCTACCCTTCCCAGCTCTCCGGTCTGCCATACTACACCGTTATCCGCCATGATTTTTGCAATCTGTGCCACAAACTCCGCATTGGCGTCGGAGGAACCGGATTTTCCTCTTGCTCCGGTGTATTTCGTCAGCACAACGCCGCAATTACAGAATGAAGCGTTCTTCTTTTCGGAAACACTTTCATAGGTAGGGTCTACACCGGCATTGACATCGGAGGACATGCACGCCGAATGTTCGATTGTCTTGTTGTACTGCACAATTGAGCAAGAGCCGGTGCGCTTTTCAATCAGCTCCGCAACCGTCATATCAAAGAACTTGCTCTGCGCTCCGGTGTTTCCCATCGAGCCGATTTCTTCTTTATCCACCAGAATTGCCGCCGCGGTCTTTTTCGGATTTTCAACATCTAGAATCGCTTTTAGCGTTGTAAAAGCACAAACTCTGTCATCCTGACCGTAAGCGCCGATAAAGCTCTCATCCAATCCCACATTCTTCGCCTTGAATGCCGGAACCGCCTCAATCTCCGCCGTCTGAAAATCACATTCCGTCATGCCGTATTTGGTGTTCAAATGTTTCAAAATCGCAAACTTGACTTTCTCCGCAACGTCCTTTGCCGCAATCGGCTTGCCGCCGATCAGAATGTTGAGGTTTTCTCCCGGAATCCCCTCAGTCATTTTTTTCATCATCTGCTCCTGTGCCAGGTGGGGCAGCAAATCCGTTACGCAGAATACAGGATCTGTTTCCGCTTCGCCGATATTCAGTTCAATCTTCTTTCCGTCGGTTGTATAAACCACGCCGTGCAGCGAAAGCGGAATAGTTGTCCACTGGTATTTCTTGATTCCACCGTAATAGTGCGTTTTCAATAACGCCATTTCGTTGCTTTCATACAGCGGATTTTGCTTTAAATCCAATCTCGGTGAGTCGATATGCGCACCGACAAGGTTGATGCCGGCTGTCATATCCTCCGTTCCGATTACGGCAAGAAAAATGTTCTTTCCGCGGTTAATCTTGTAAACCTTATCGCCCGGCTCCAAATGATCAATTGTATCCAGATTCCGGAAACCACGGGATTCTGCAAGGCGGATACTCTCCCGAACACATTCACGCTCCGTCTTTCCGGCGTCCAGAAAAACGCGGTATTCATCGCATAACGTATTCATTTCCGAGGATTCCGCATCCGTCAGTACCTCATAAACATTTTTGCGCCGATAGCTTAACGCTTCAAATTGCTCTTTATCTGTCAAAATAATCAATCCCTTCTAATCGAGAATACGAACTTCGTACTCTTATACATTATTCACATTTAGTATACCACATTCTCAAATTTTAGTCCACACTTTTTATAAAGTTAATAAAATTTGTACAAATTCATTGATAAAAAGTTAACGCTGTGATATAATATGTATACGATGGAAATACAAACTCAGAATCAAGATATAATATTAACGCATGTACCGGATTTTGATCTGCGCCATATCTTTGAATGTGGACAGGCATTTCGGTTTGATCGGGTATCGGAACATACCTATTTCGGCGTTGCCTATGGGCATGGTCTGAAAATTTCTCAATACGACGACCGTGTGATTTTACATAATACCCCACGCAGGGATTTTGATGAAATCTGGTATCCCTTTTTCGATCTGGGGCGTGATTATGGCGCAATTAAACGCGCTGTTGCAAAGGACGCTCCGATGCGTGCGGCGGTGCAATATGGCTTTGGAATCCGTATTTTGCGTCAAGAATTATGGGAAACCGTCATTTCCTTTATTATTTCGGCGAGCAATAATATTCCGCGGATTAAGGGGATTATTGAGCGGCTTTGCCAAAACTTCGGTGCGGCTTTTGTCTATGAAGGAAAAACATGCTATGCGTTTCCGACTGCGGAGCGGCTGGCGGCACTTTCCTTGGACGAGCTTTCCGTAATCCGTGCAGGATACCGCGATCGGTATATCATGGACGCGGCAAAGAAAATCGCCGGCGGAGAGATTTCCTTGCAGGCAATACAAGCCCTGCCTACGCCGGAAGCAAAGGCGGAGCTGATGAAAATCAGCGGTGTAGGCAATAAGGTTTCGGACTGTATTTTACTGTTCGGCTTAAACCGTGCGGACTCGTTCCCGGTGGATGTTTGGATTAAACGGATTATGGAACAGTATTATTTCGGCAGAGAGGCTACCATCCGCGAAATATCGGAGCTGGCGGCGAAAAAGTTCGGCGCTTACGGCGGTTTCGCCCAGCAGTACCTGTTTTTCCACGCAAGAGAAGAAACAAAAAAATAAAGATTATTTCAGATTGAAACTGTATCTGATGTCCGGTCTGCGAAAACACAGCAGCTATTTGAACAGGAACAGAACAAAGATCATTTCGGCTGAACTTGTATCTGTTTTTCATTTTATGAAGGCGAGTTCTACTCCGTGCATGCGGATGTCTGAGCCGCAATAGAATGAAAAACAGATACAAGTTCTCCGCCCCACATAGATAGGATCATACGAAAGGAGGGGATTCCCATGGTTTTGGACTTTAACAGAGTCGCGGCATATATTTGCCCGTTTTGCTCGATGATTTCTCAGCATACGGTAGGGATTTTCGACTTTTCCGGCAACACTCCGCTGGAATTAAGCTGTGCCGAGAAGAATTGTAATGAACCCTGCGTTTCGATGATTCCGGGGAACAAAAAATACAGAATTGAAATAGAATGTCCGATTTGCATGGAGCAGCACTCCTTCTTCGTTCCGGAAAATCGCCTTTGGAAGAAGAACCTGATTACATTTCAGTGCCCCGAATCGGGAATTGATATTTTCTTTTTTGGCAAGCCCGATGAGGTCAATGCAAAGGTTGAGGAAAACATCATGACGTATCATGACTTGTTTTCGGAATATGAAAATTACGCCGAACAAAATCCCATCTATGAAACGATCGGTTTCAAAATTGCAAGGCGACTCAGCGAGCTGTTGCAGCAGCATACGCTGCATTGTAAGTGTGGCAGCGAAAAAATTCTCGTTGAAACAACGGAGGACGGCATGATGACCATGTGCGCGGATTGCGGTCATAATTCGTTTTTGAGGTTTGACGAAAAAACGCTGAAAAAACTTACGGAAGCAAAATCGTTTGTGCTTCAATAAACTTTGTAAAATAATTTTATATTATTTTTATACTATTGCAGAACGTTTACCGTTTTGCAAGGATCCAATATTATTTTAATAGGAGGAATTTCAATGTTAGTTTCAGCAACAGAAATGTTGAATAAGGCAGTTGCAGGCAAATATGCCGTAGGTCAGTTCAACATTAATAATCTTGAATGGACAAAGTCCATTTTAGCTACAGCGCAGGAGAATAATTCTCCGGTTATCCTCGGCGTATCCGAGGGCGCAGGAAAATACATGACGGGTTTCAAGACCGTTTCCGCAATGGTAAAAGCAATGATTGAGGAAATGAATATTACCGTTCCTGTAGCGTTGCACCTGGATCACGGTACGTATGAAGGCTGTTATAAATGTATTAAAGCCGGTTTCTCATCCATCATGTTTGACGGTTCGCATTTCCCGATTGAGGAAAATATCGAAAAGACAAAAGAACTGGTTAAGGTATCTCATGCAATGGGTCTTTCCATTGAGGCTGAGGTAGGTTCTATCGGCGGCGAAGAGGACGGCGTTATCGGTGCCGGCGAGATTGCCGATCCTGAGGAATGTAAAAAAATCGCGGATTTGGGCGTAGATTTTCTTGCGGCAGGTATCGGAAACATCCACGGCAAATATCCTGCAAACTGGGCAGGTCTGGACTTTGACGCATTGGCAAGAACAAAGGCGCTGATCGGTGATCTTCCTTTGGTTCTGCACGGCGGAACAGGAATCCCGGCTGACATGATTAAGAAAGCAATTTCTCTCGGCGTTGCAAAAATCAACGTAAATACCGAGTGTCAGCTGTACTTCCAGGAAGCAACCAGAAAGTATATTGAAGCAGGCAAGGATCTTGAGGGCAAGGGCTTCGATCCGAGAAAGCTTTTGGCTCCGGGCGCAGAAGCAATCAAGACGATTGTTAAGGAAAAGATGGAATTGTTCGGTTCTATCGACAAGGCGTAAACCAAGCATATTCAGGCACCCCCTTTCATACTATGAAAAGGGGTGCTTTTTTATGGTAAAAAAAATCGTATCTGTTTTCTCCGTTGTCGCTCTTTACGGTGTTATTTTTGTATTTTTATTTCGTAAGCGTCAAATGATACACACATTTACACCGTCGAACCAAAATGTT
>CAUGRT010000031.1 GCA_959602045.1 uncultured Clostridia bacterium
CATAATCTGACGATTTTTTCAACACTTTTTTATGAATTTTTAGAGGTTACCTTAATAAACAACCACCGGGTCGTTGGGTTCAATCTCTGCATAAATCTTACCGGCAATATCGGGAGGAAGATTGATACAGCCGTGTGAGCCGCCGCCTAAATAGATATTGCCGCCAAAGCTGCTGCGCCATGACGCGTCATGCATTCCGATTCCGCCGTTAAACGGCATCCAATAGCTGACCGGAGTACGGTAATCCTCGCCGACCAGAGTCGCATTGCGCTCTTTGTATTTTAACCGATACAAGCCTGCCGGCGTACCGTTGCCGGCGGATGGGTTTCCGGAAACCATGTCGCTTGAAATAATCATCTGTCCGTTTTTGTAGAACCATACATGCTGTGCGCCGATGCTGATTTCCGCATAGGTGTTTCCGATGTCAATTGCGCCATGAGAAGCCGCCTTTTGCGCATAAATCGGCTCACGCGTTGTTTCTTCACCGTTTCGGATGATTTCGCTCAAAGCTTCGGTTTCTTTTGAAATGGCAACCTTCCAGCCGTAATCGCCGCCGGATACGGTAATCTTTGCTCCGGTACTGGTTACAAAGGCGCGGTCTTTCCCGATGGTATTGTATTTCATGGATAAATCCCGAACAAAACTTTCTACCTGTTCTTCGTCCAAATATACATTATAGTTTGCATCGACCGATACCCAGAAGTGAATGGAACCTTTGTCAAGCGGAATGATTTCATCGCCGTTCTGATACTGAACCTTGGCAGAAATATATCGGTTCATGGTATCCAATGCCTGCTTGATATTTGCCTCCTCGGACATTCCGATATAACAGTTTTCAACCGCCAAATCCATATCGGGGTACAATCCATATATTCCGGCACGAACGCAATCAAACAGCAGTGCGGTATTGACGATGTTTTTTTGATTAAAATGCATTCCGTCTCTTTGAACGTCGGAAAAATCCGATGGCTGTGCGGTCAAAGACGCAAAAACTGCCTGATCGGAGTCACTTTGCGCCGCCGGATCTGCTAAAACAAATTGCTGCTCATCTTCATTATAGAGTACCAATTCTGCTGCGCTTTCCATCTGCTGCTTTGTTTGTGCCACGCAATCCAACTCTTGTACCTTTTCATACAAGGCGTCCTCATTCATCGAAACGATAATATTGACAGATTGCTTGCGGTTCTTCGTGTCAAAGCACCATAGAAACGGATTTTGCTTGCTTTTCGGTTCGTTCAAATCCCCGATGGTTTCGGGCTTTAACGAAATATCCGCACCGCTGATGCTTTCTGTCTTTCCGTCACGCTCAAATAAGGAATAGCGATAATCGGCAATGCCATCCATGATTTTTTGTTTTGCCTGGTCGATATTCATATTAGAACATTCAAAGCCATTGATGGTGGTGCCGATGAAAAAATGATTGCTGTAATATGCTGCACCTGCCAGATATACCGCTGCAAGGAAACCAACCGCAGATAATGCGGCAATTCTCCATATCTTCTTGACTTGGGGATTTGTTGTTTTTTTCTCTTTTTCTTGATTTTCTTCCGCCGGTATTTCAGGCTCAACCGATTCCTCGACGACGGGGGAGCCTTCTTCCACAAGCTCCGTTTCGTGGGGTTCCTCCAATACTACCGGTAAAAAATCATCTTCCAATATATCATCCTTTTTCATTTCTTTATAACCTCTATTATTTCTGTCCCGATTCTGATTTGCAACATAATTCATTATATCAGTATCTTCGCGAAAAGTCAACCTTTTACAGATTTTTTGTCGGATTTTAAGGAAGAAAATAATTCCGGTTATTTTTGCGGAAATTATCCTGTTGATAGTGACATTCGGGATTTTTTTGTTTTGCAGAACCGGGAGTTGTTATCAGCTCATGACAGGGTATGCTTGGTTTAATATTTTATAAATTTTGTTTAATTGATTGTATTTACAAGATATATTTTTTTATTTAAAATAGAATTAACTATAAAAACAGGCTTTATAAAATATTAATACGGAGGTTGGGTGACATGGAATTTAAAAAACAGTATCATGCTGATGTTGTCGTTGCAGGGGGAGGAACAGCAGGAGTATTTGCGGCGATCTCGGCAGCGAGAACGGGAGCAAAAACAATATTAATTGAAAAAAACAGTGTTTTAGGCGGAACCGTGACTGTGGCAGGAGTGAATTTTCCGGGATTGTTTTGCGTGGGGTAAGAAAATTATTGACGGGCCTTGCTGGGAGGTGGTGCAGCGTACGATTGATCTGGGCGGTGCGGTAATGCCGGAAATAAAATTTAAGCCCGATAGGCATTGGTATGAGCAAATTAATCTGAATAAATTTATTTGCATATCCGTTCTTTTTCGGATGTGCGAGGAAGCAGGAGTTCAGTTGATCTGTAATTCCATGATTTCGGATGTAAAAGAACAGGATGAAAATTTGGAAATCATTATAACCGAAAAAACGGGAATGTCGGTGATAACGGCAAAAAAAGCAATTGATGCAACCGGGGATGCAAACCTTGTGCAAATAGCAGGATATCCGGTGGAAAAAAGCGAGGTTCAGCAGCCTGCAACGCTGCAAAACCATATTTCGGGATATTGCCGGGAAAGTGTTTCGGAGGAGGAAGTAAGGGCAGCGTTTGAAAAAGAAAAATTCCCCGAATATCTGACGGCAGATAAACTCATCAGTTATATTCATATGGGCAAGATTGATATGCATATTCCATGCAGTAATGCGGATACATCTCAGGGAAAAACCATGCTTGAAAAACAGGCATATTCCGATATGTTGAAAGTCTATAGCTTTTTAAGAAGAATAAAAGGACTTGAAAATCTTGAAATTGATTATGTCGCAGCCGAAACAGGAGTTCGGGAAACCAACAGAATTGTAGGCGAAAAGACCATTACTGCGGAAGAGTATATTCAAGGGGTTTTATATGACGATTCGGTGTGTTACGCCTTTTATCCGATTGATTTGCATGTTATGGATGGAATCCGGAAAACCTATCATCCGGAGAATGTGGTAGGGAAAATTCCTTATCGTGCGCTGATTCCGAAAAATTCGAAAAATATACTTTGTGCCGGAAGATGCATTTCTTCCGATACCTATGCGAACAGCGCCGTTCGGGTTGAAGCGGTTTGCATGGCAACGGGACAGGCGGCAGGGTGCGCTGCGGCTTTGGCCGCACAGACAAATGCGGCTGTCGGCGATGTGCCGTATGACAAGCTTTGCGGCGCATTGGAAACAATAGGCGCTATAACGGATTTCAACCGATAAAAAAGATGAGAAGCAATGAACCGACAGCCAATTCTGACTTGGAGGTCGGTTCATTGTTTTTTCGGGTTCAATAATCCTGAGCGCTTTAACGAAATCAGCTAAAGCCCAAAGCGCTGTACGACATGAGGCAGGAGGGGTCATTGATATAATTTTTTCTTGTATGCTGCCGGCGTCATATGATATTTATTTTCAAATAGCTTGTAAAACCATGACAGGTTGGAAAAACCACATTCGAAACAAATATCGGTGATAAAGAAGCAAATCGCGAGGTGCTGGCTGAGGGTCAGTCTGCTAACCGGCTGGAGGTTTATGAGGACTATCCGAGAGAATACGACGCATGGGAAATCACAAGCTATTATAAGCAAAAGATGTGGGCTTGCGATGATGTTTCAGAGGTTCGGCAAACGGCAAACGGTACTTACATCAAGCGCCATTACGGCAAGTCGGTGATTGAACAGGAAATTTCACTGCAAAAGGGCTCTAAGAGAATTGATTTCAAGACGAGAATTGATTGGCATGAGGATCATGTTCTGTTAAAGACGATCTTCCCGGTCGATATTCGGACAACAAGAGCAACTTACGATATTCAGTTTGGTAACGTAGAGCGCCCGACGGTTCAAAATAATTCGTGGGAAGCGGCAAAATTTGAGGTATGCGCACATAAGTGGGGCGATCTTTCCGAAGCGGATTACGGCGTCAGCCTACTGAATGACTGTAAGTACGGCTACAGTGCCGAGGAAAATGTAATCACTTTATCGCTTTTGAAATGTGCGACGTATCCGAACCCGGAGGCGGACCGCGGAATCAATGAATTTACCTATTCGCTATTCCCGCATAAGGGAGATTGGCGCGAGGGGAATGTGGTACAGGAGGCGTATAAGCTGAATATGCCGCTTGAAGCGGATAAGATTGCCGCTCATTCGGGAGCTTTGGCGGATTGCTTCTCATTAGCTCATTGCGATGAAGAAAACATCACGATTGAAACCATTAAAAAGGCAGAGGATGATGATTCGGTTATTGTCAGATTGTACGAGTGCTATAATAAGAAAACCGATGCTGCGGTGCATTTCGGATTTGACTTTAAGAAAGCCTATCTTTGCGATTTGATGGAAGAAAACATCTGTGAGCTGCCGCATGATGGAAAGAGTATCCGTATTCCGGTCAAGAATTATGAGATTATCACGTTAAAACTGCAAAAGTAATATTCGGAGGATGTAAAAAGCTTGCTTTTTGCATCCTCTTTTGAAGTTCATCATAAAGCCGGATTTTTTCGCATATATATAAAAAGAAGTAAATTTATGCCGCGGCAGGCGGCGGAATGGAGCGGAAAAATGATGCAGAATGGAAAGCCTATGGAAAAGCAAAGCCATGTGATTACTTTGGAAAACAGAGCCAATATGACGCTGACAGGGGTTTCTGAGGTGGTAAATTTTTCGGAAACGGCAGTGGAGCTGATTACGAATATGGGAGGATTAACGGTTAAAGGAAAATCGCTGAATATCAGCCGTTTGAATACCGATACGGGGGAATTAAGCGTAAATGGGGATATTCACTCCATGCAGTATACGAATGTCAAAAAGAAAACCTCGCTGCTCGAAGGATTGTTTAAATAAGCGTGGCACAGGAGGTTTACGGGCTTCTGGGGATTGCGGCAACGGCGGCAGGAATTTCGCTTGTTTTTGACCTTTTGCAGGTTATCCGGGCAAGCACGGGACTTCCGCATGTGATGACGGACGGATTGTTTTGGCTGCTTGCCGCTTTTGGGATGACTGCGGCATTGTTGTATTTTAATAACGGACAGCTCAGAGGCTATGAAATTGTCGGAGCGGTGATCGGCTCTGTTTTGTACTTTTCCACAATAAGCAGGTGGGTTGTCAAGGGTTTTACCGTCATATTTAAAATTTTTTTGAAAAATTTATATTTTATTTGCAAAATACTCTTGACACCAACGCATTTTTTGTATAAAATTCTATATAGGATGTTTCATAAGATGTTTCGGGTGCGGAGCATTAAAAAGAATGAAGAAGGTAACTTGAATGAACATTAAAAATATAATTCTGTCTTTCGTGACGAAGAATAAAAAAAAGCTGATGCTTTGGGGTTTTATTCTTGTAGTATTTTCGATGCTGTTTAAAGGCGTTATGCAGCAGCCCCAGATTCATGCCAACAAACAGAAGATTGCGCAGCTGAATGAACAAATTGAGTACGAGAAAACAAGACAGGTAGAGATAGATGAACTGAGCAAAAAAGTAAATACGGATGAGTATATCGAAAAAATTGCGCGTGAAAAGCTGGGCTTGGTAAAAAGCAACGCGAAAATCTTTGTTGATGTATCATCCGAAAATTAAAAGGGGAAAAAGACGTGGTTTCAATAGGCGATATCGTAGAAGGAAAAGTAATGAACATTATGCCGTTTGGGGCATTTATCGAATGGGATAAGAATCAGTCCGGATTGGTACATATTTCGGAGGTTTCCAATGAATATGTAAAGGATATTAATGAACATCTCCGGAAAGGACAGACGGTAAAGGCGAAGGTCATCAAAATTGACGATAATGGAAAGATCAGTCTTTCCATTAAACAGACATTGCCGCCGGCGGAGCGCAAGGAGCGCGGTAAACGGGACAGAGGAACTGCTGACCGCGGCCCGGTCAGACCGGCAGATATTGACTGGAGCGTCAAGGAGGATAATTTGTCGTTTGAGGATAAGCTGTCAAAATTCAAAACAGACAGCGATGAGTCGATTCGCACACTGAAGCGAAACGCAGCGTCAAAGCGCAGCGGAGGCTACAGCAGAAAGGGAAATTACTCATTTTAAAATAAGTAAAAAGGCGGGGGAGCCGCCTTTTTTGCAAGCTGAAAGGTGAGATTTTTTGGAGAAAAACAAAAAGGTGGCACAGGTGACGTTGAAGCAGCGGATTTTGCCGTTGATCGGCGCATTGATTGTATGTATTCTGTGCTCATGTGTTTTGTACGTAGGGGATAATATAGGCTTGAGCGATAACGGGGATTTTCGGCGGATTCTTTTGGCAAGCCGGATGGAATATGCCGATGATACAGATTCCCAGTATCTGTTTAAACAGAATTATGTGATGGAGGTAGACGGCTATGACTTTGTGTCTAAGGTCGTTTCCGTCTGGAAAACGGATACCGAAAATGAGATTTATCGCTCTCCGCACTTTATATTCATCAAGCTTTCGAAAGAACTGAACTTGTTGAGTAATATTGTGCATAGCCGCGATGAAACACAGTATAATATTGCGTGGCTGGCAGGAATCTATATTTTTATGTTTTCGATTGCCGCGTGGTGTATTTTTACATTTTTTAATGATCGACCGATATGGCTGCGCCTTTTGGTCTTTTTGTTGTTTCTGTTTATTTTCTGCGACGCAGGGTATATTTTATATTTTAACTCCCTTTACGGTGAACCGCTGCAATATATTTCGCTGATGCTCTTGATCTCACTGGGACTGCTGATTTATAAGCGGCCGAGTATTCCAAAGGTCATCTGCTTTTTTGTGGCATTGTATTTTTTTGCCGGCTCAAAGCTTGCCAACATACCGTATTCGATTATTACCGCGTTGCTGGCGATTGCGATCAGCGTTTTACGCAAGGACAAGCTGTTTAAACTGGCGGTGACAGTTTCGGCGGTCGTTTCGGTTTTGTTTATCGTCCAGTTGTATTTCTCGATTCCAGACTGGATGGACAAGGATACCACTTATCAGGCGGTATTTTATGGAATTTTAAAAGGCTCGGATACGGTGGATCAGGATTTGGAGGAGCTGAATTTACCCGAAGGCTATAAGGCTTTAGCAAATACGGTTGTCTATAATGAAGAAAGCGTTTACCCGATTGATATTAAGAGTGAAGCTTTTGATGAGGGATTTTATCAGAAAGTCAACAAATGGGATATTTTAGGGTTTTATTTAAGACACCCGGTTCGATTTGTCGGAAAGCTGGTAACAGCGGTTGAAAATTCGGCGTATGTTCGTCCGCCCAATATCGGAAATTCCTCGGTGGTGATTGCGGAAACGACCGACCGGTACAGTACATGGAGTCATATTCGGGTTTATCTGAAATTCCTGTATAATCCGATTATTATTTTGGTACTGTTTGTGCTGATTTCGGTATATATGATTTTTGTGGACGCGTTTTTGATTATCAACCGAAAGCAGGAGGAACCGCGGCGGTTGTATCAGCTGTCGGCTATGAATATTCTGGTGTTGGGACTATGGATTAATTTAATGCTGCCGATTCCGGGAAACGGTGAAGCAGATTTGGCAAAACACCTGTTCCTGTTCACCAATTGCATTGATATTCTATTTGCCTTAGGGATTATCAGCTTTTGCATGATGAAGATCCGAAATATGATTTTAACGGCAACGGCGGTAGCGATGGTTACGTTTGTGATGAATGTTCAGCCGGAAAAGGAAACGATGGTGTTCGGAACGTACAAAGGAAAGCCGATTGAATGGGAGATTTTCGAACGGCTCAATGACAATTCCTACATTCTCGTCACAAAGGATTGCATTGACAATATGGAGTTTAACGATACCAATAATCTGTGGGAGCAGAGCGAGCTTCGGACATGGCTGAACAGCGACTTTTTGGCGGAGTTTACCGATGAGGAAAAGGCGAAAATCAAGCGTGTCACCAATGAAATTATTTTGGCATATAACGACCGCGGACTTTCGGTAGCCGGAGATCATCCGCATTATTGTAATTTTACCAAAAAGAACGTGGACGATTTGGCAAAAACAGCATATCATTATTATCTGGATGACGTTGTTTATATTCCGACTTTGGATATGATGCAGAAAATTGACGTTCGGGATTCTTTCTGGATTTTATGCCCGTATACAAATAATGATAAAATGCAAAGATATATGAATAAGGACGGATTTGTTCTGCGAACAAACGTCACGAATAAACGGGGCGTGCGTGCGGTCATTAAATATGACCTGGGCGGAAATCCTTTGATACCGCACGCGGAATAGTGGATTTGTGCCTTTGGCACAGAAAGGAAGGGTTGCAGCGATGAACCTTACGATGCTTACGGATTTTTATGAGTTTACCATGATAAACGGCTTTTTCAAGGAGGGCTGTGCTGAAAAAATCGCGTATTTTGATATGTTCTTCCGGCGTGTTCCGGATAACGGCGGCTTTGCTATCATGGCAGGAGTGGAGCAGGTTATCAAGTATATTAAGGAACTGGAATTTACGAAAGAGGATATTGATTTTCTGCGCGGTAAGCAGCTCTTTGATGAAAAGTTTCTGGACTATCTGAGAAATTTTGAATTTCAATGCGATGTGTGGGCAGTGCCGGAGGGAACACCGATTTTTCCGTATGAGCCGATTGTCGTAGTGCGCGGCCCGGCGATTCAGGCGCAGTTTTTGGAAACGATGATTTTGCTTACAGTGAATCATCAAAGCTTAATTGCAACCAAAACCAACCGTATTGTCCGTGCGGCACAGGGGCGCGGTGTTATGGAGTTCGGCTCTCGGCGCGCGCAAGGCTATACCGGAGCGATTGAGGGCGCAAGAGCTGCCTATATCGGCGGCGCAGTCGGAACGGCTTGTGCGATTTCCGACAAGAAATACGGTGTCCCGGCATTGGGAACGATGGCGCATAGCTGGGTACAGATGTTCGATAGCGAATATGAGGCATTTCGTGCCTATGCGGAAACGTATCCGCACTCCACAACCCTTTTGATTGATACCTATAATGTGCTGAAATCCGGCTTGCCGAATGCAATCCGCGTTTTTGACGAGGTGTTAAAGCCGATGGGAGCAAGACCGGCAGGCGTGCGGATTGATTCGGGAGATATTACTTATCTGTCCAAGAAATGCCGCAAGATACTGGATGAGGCAGGATACCCGGATTGCAAAATTGTTGCGTCCAATTCTTTGGATGAATATATCATCCGCGATATGCTGATTCAAGGTGCAAAAATTGATACGTTCGGAGTAGGCGAGCGGCTGATTACCGCAAGTTCCGAGCCGGTATTCGGCGGAGTGTACAAGCTTGCCGCGGTAGAGGATCAGGATGGGAATATCATTCCGAAGATCAAAATCAGCGAGAATGTCGCAAAAATTACGACTCCCGGCTTTAAGCAGGTATATCGGTTGTATTCGAGGGAAACGAGTCAGGCGATGGCGGATATTGTTACGCTGCATGATGAAACCATTGATGATTCCAGACCGTATGAGTTGTTTGATCCGGAGCATGTGTGGCGGAGAAAAACGGTTCGGGATTTTTATGCGCGCCCGTTGCTGAAACAAATCTTTAAGCAGGGGAAATGTGTCTATGACAGTCCGGCACTGGAAGTTTTGCGTGAATACTGCCGCATGGAGATTGACGGACTTTGGGATGAGGTAAAGCGTTTTGAAAATCCGCATGCGTATTATGTAGATTTATCGGAACAGCTTTGGCAGATGAAAAATAACATGCTGTCCGAATTTGAAAAAGAAATGTAAGAGATGAACGATATGGAAACAAAATTGATAGATACGGAGCAGGTTGCCGAAGCCGGAGCAATTATCCGCGGCGGCGGTTTGGTGGCATTTCCGACGGAAACCGTTTACGGCTTGGGTGCGGACGCGATGAACAGCGCGGCGGTTCAAAAGATTTTTGAGGCAAAGGGCAGACCGGCGGATAATCCGCTGATTGTTCATATTTCCGATAAAAATCAGATTCCGGCATTGGCAAGAGAAATTAACGAAAATGCAAGGCGGTTAATTGAAGCCTTTATGCCGGGGCCGTTTACGATTATTTTAAAGAAACAAAAGAATATTCCGGATGCGGTTACGGCAGGATTGGATACGGTCGGGATTCGTTTCCCGGCGGAATCGGTGGCGGTGCGGTTTATTGCGGCGGCAGGAACACCGATTGCAGCGCCGAGCGCAAATTTATCCGGAAGTCCCAGTCCAACGCGTGCGGCGGATGTGTTCAGCGATATGAACGGACGGATTGACGCGGTTATTCGTGGCGGAAACTGTGAAGTGGGCGTTGAATCGACCATTGTGGACGCTTCGGGAGAGGTTCCGGTATTGCTTCGCCCGGGCGGTGTTACGATCGACCAAATTCGGGAGATTGTTCCGGGTGCGGAGTTGGATAAGAATATTTTAAAAACGGTCGGCAAGGATGAAAAACCGCGTTGCCCCGGAATGAAATACCGTCATTATGCACCGAAAGCACAGGTGATTGTGGTTGAGGGCGAGCAGGAGGCAGTGCAGAAAAAAATCCGTGAGCTGCTGGAGGAGAATCGCGATAAGATTACCGGTGTGCTGACGATGTACGGCAACGTATATGACCGCCCGGTGATGATTTGCGGCGGCAGTGAAAACCGCGAATATGCGAAAAATCTGTTTTCGGCATTGCGGGATTTTGATAAATTGGGTGTAGAACTGGTTTTTGCGGAATTTTGTGAAAAGGACGGCTATGGACTGGCGGTTAAGAATCGGTTGTATAAGGCTGCCGGGTATCAGATTCTGCATGTTTAGATTTTGAAAGAGTACAGTATGCCGCCGGTGGCGGCAGAATGGAGGCTGTGATGAATATATTATTTGTATGTACCGGCAATACCTGCCGTTCGCCGATGGCAGCGGCAATTATGGAAAAAATTGCGATAGAGAATGATTTGGACGTGCTGATTGAATCGGCAGGCTTGTTTGCTGAGGTGGGTCAGCCGGCAACGGAAAATGCGATTAAGGCGCTGGCAGAAATGGGGATTGATTTGACATTTCATCAGACAAAGCCGCTTACGGAGGAGCTGATTGAGAAAAGCGACTTAATCCTGACCATGACAGCGGCGCATAAGGAATTGTTAAAGCCGATGGCAGGGGGCGATGTCTATACATTAAAGGAATATGCCGGCGGAAGTGGTGATATTTCTGATCCCTACGGCGGTGATTTAGAGGAATATGAGGAAACGGCGCGTGAGATTTATGACGCGTTGGTAGACGTAGCTGAAAAAATAGCGGATATTCAAAATGAAAATACGAAGAATGACGAGCAATGATGTGGACGCTGTTGCGGAAATGGACAAGCGGTGCTTTTCAATTCCGTGGTCGCGGCAGGCATTTGCAGATGAAATGGAAAATGAAATAGCGGTTTATTTCGTGGCAAAAGAGGATAGCAAGGTTGCAGGTTATTGTGGATTTTGGCAGGTTGCTGATGAGGGTGATATTACGAATATTGCAGTTTTGCCGGAGTGTCGGAAGCAGGGAATCGGCAGCAGATTATTGCAAACCATGATCGCAGAGGCGGAGCGGCTGGAACTTGTGATGCTGACGCTTGAAGTGCGAAAAAGCAATGAACCGGCAAAGCGCTTGTATGCAAAGCACGGATTTGAACCGATTGGCGAGCGGAAACGGTATTACAGCGATAATAACGAGGACGCATTGATTATGATGAAAAGGTTGAAAACAAATGGATGATGTATTAATTTTGGGCATTGAAAGCTCCTGTGACGAAACCGCGGCGGCGGTCGTAAAAAATGGTCGGGAGGTGCTTTCTAATGTCATCAATACTCAAATTGAGATTCATAAAAAATTTGGCGGCGTTGTTCCGGAGGTGGCTTCCAGACGACATATCCAGACGATTGATCGGGTGATTGATCAGGCACTGGAGGACGCAGGAGTGACATTTGATGATATTACCGCGATTGCCGTTACATACGGGCCGGGATTGGTCGGCGCGCTGTTAATCGGGGTATCTACCGCAAAGGCATTGGCATATGCACTGAAAAAGCCACTGGTTCCGGTACATCACATAAAAGGGCATATTATGGCGAATTTTGTGGAGCACAAGGATTTGGAGCCGCCGTTTGTATGCTTGGTGGCATCCGGAGGACATAGCCATATTGTGGAGGTCAAGAGCTATACGGATCTGGAGATTTTGGGCAGAACGCGTGATGACGCGGCAGGCGAAGCATTTGATAAAATTGCGCGTGTATTGGGATTGGGCTATCCGGGCGGGCCGTTGATTGACCGTCTGGCGAAAGAGGGAAATCCCGAAGCCGTTCATTTTCCGCGCGTGAAGATGGAGGGGGATACGCTGGACTTTAGCTTTAGCGGTGTCAAAACGGCGGTTATTAATTATTTACACAAATTAGAGCAAAACGGAGAAACCTATAATCGCGCGGATATTGCGGCAAGTTTTCAAGCGGCAGTGACAGATGCGCTTTGTTCGCATACTTTGGAGGCGGCAAGACGGACAGGGAATAAGATTATTACACTTGCCGGCGGCGTTGCATCAAACAGCGCTCTGAGAAAAAAGATGAGTGAAGAAGCGGCAAAGGAGGGGATTCGGGTTTTGTATCCGAGTCCGGTGCTTTGTACGGATAATGCCGTTATGATTGCCTGTGCAGGGTATTATGGCTATTTAAAACAGGATTTTGCCGATATGACGTTGAATGCAGTGGCAAATTTGAAGCTGTAATGGAGTTGGAACAGACGATTTATCTGTATTTAGGCTGTGGAGGCGAGTTCCACGCAGCGTAGCGGATGTTTGAGCCGTAATAGAATGAAAACAGATCAATTGCTTGAATGATACATCTGATTTTTTGCAGCGAATGGAGTTTATGGAGGGAGTGCGTTATGGAAAGACTTTTTGTGGATTTGGGAGAACATTCCTATGACATTGTATTTACCGACAGCTTTTTGGCGTTGAGTGAAGAAATGCGGCAGATTCAAGCGCCGGATCGGCTGATGATTGTAACGGATACCAATGTAGAGCCGCTTTATGCCGAGACAGTCAAAACGGAGTTGGAGAAAAACGGGGCACAGGTTTTTGTTTATACGATTCCGGCAGGGGAAGAGCATAAGCGGATGGATAAAATCCTGGATATTTGTTCCGCATGTATTCAAAACGGATTGGATCGGAAAAGCATGATTGTTGCACTGGGCGGCGGTGTTGTAGGCGACATGGCAGGCTTTGCGGCGGCAATTTATATGCGCGGCATCGACTTTATTCAAGTGCCGACAACACTTTTGGCACAGTCCGACAGCTCTGTAGGCGGAAAAACAGGTGTGGATTTTGCCGATAGTAAAAATATTTTAGGTGCATTTCATCAGCCGAGATTGGTTTATATCAATGTCAGCACGTTAAAAACGCTGCCGGAGGAGCAATTCATCTCCGGAATGGGCGAGGTGATTAAACATGGGATTATCCGTGACCGAAGATTTTTTGATTTACTGAAAACCAATATCCATCAGATTAAATACTTAGATCCGGAAACCTTTATTCAGCTTTCCAAAACCAATTGTACCATTAAGGCGGATGTGGTGGTTCTGGATGAACGGGAAAGCGGTTTGCGTGCGATTTTGAATTTCGGACATACCATCGGTCATGCGATGGAGTCGGCTTTTGATTTTAAAATGACGCATGGCGAATGTGTTGGCTTAGGGATGATTGCGGCGGCTTACATTGCGGAGCGGCGCGGAATTTTTGCCTATGAGGAATTGGCAGAGGTGATTGCGGTTTTGTCGGAATACGGATTCCGTACGAAAGTGGTTCTGCCGGAATATGATCGGATTTTGGATTTCATGAAGAAAGATAAGAAAAAGGTTTCGGGAAAGCTGAAATTTGTTTTGCCGGTAGGAATCGGCAAGGTGATTCAAGTGACAGACGTAACGGAGGATGAGATTCGGAGCGCGCTGCAATTTATTGATGAAAGGAATTAACGGCGGTATGTATCTTTTATATGTATTGGCGGCGGCGGTCATTATTGGCGGCGACCGTCTTTCGAAGTGGTGGATTATGTCCAACGTTCAATTGGGGGAAACCTTTGCGCATTTACCGCTGTTTGATTTTATGTATGTCAAAAACGAGGGTGCGGCATTCAGTATGCTGAGCGGCAGACTGGGGATTTTATCACTGGTTTCAATCGTCTTTTGCATTGGCGTTCTGGTATATTTTATTGTGAAGCGTCCGACAAGCAAGCTTTGGTGCTTTGCGTTGACGCTGATGTTTGCCGGAGCGTTCGGCAATGCGTGGGATCGGATTTTTTACGGTTATGTGGTGGATTTTATTGAAACCACGTTTATGAACTTTGCGGTATTTAATATTGCGGATATTGCCATTACCGTAGGAGCGGCGCTGATGGTGGTTTATGCGATATTTTTTGATAAGGACTCAAAGAAAGCGGACGGAGAAAAAAGCTGATGGAGGAAATTGTATTTCAAGTCGGTGAGAGTGATCGGGCGGATAAGCTGATTGCGGAGAATACCGAGCTTTCGCGGAGCTATGCGGCAAAGCTGTGTGAGGACGGAATGGTTTTTGTACAGGATAAGCCGATTGGGAAAAAGGAAAAAATTCAGCCGGGAGCACTGGTTCGGATTCAGATTCCGGAGCCGGAAATGCCGGAGCTGATTCCGGAAAATATTCCGCTGGATATTGTTTATGAGGATCATGATGTGATTGTTGTCAACAAGCCGAAAGGAATGGTCGTGCATCCGGCGCCTGGCAATCCGCGCGGTACATTGGTCAATGCGTTGATGTATCATTGCGGCGACAGTTTATCCGCGATTAACGGTGTGGTGCGTCCGGGGATTGTTCATCGGATTGACAAGGATACCTCCGGTTTACTGGTTGTGGCAAAAAATAATGAGGCTCATATCCGTTTGGCGGAGCAGCTGAAAGAGAGAAAGGCATTGCGGAAATATCTTGCCCTGTTGAACGGCAACATTAAGGAGGACACGCTTACGATTGATAAGCCGATTGCGCGGCATCCGATTGACCGAAAAAAAATGGCGGTTGTTTACGGCGGCAGAGAAGCTGTGACGCATTTGACGGTTTTAGAGCGGTTCGGTCAGTATACATTTGCGGAATGTCGGTTGGAAACGGGAAGAACACATCAGATTCGCGTGCATATGGCGTCTATCGGACATAGCATTGTCGGGGATAAGACTTATGGAATCAGCAAGGAAAAATTTAATTTGTCGGGACAGCTGCTTCATGCCGCGACGATTGGATTTGTTCATCCGACCACAGGAGAAATGATGCAGTTTTCGGCAGAAATTCCGGAGGATTTTCAAGAAGTGCTGGACTGCTTGCGCAGAAAAAGTCGTTGATTGAAAAATGGGTTTGCGGGTATTTTTTATTCTATTGCGGCTCAGACATCCGCTACGTTGCGCGGAACTCGCCTTCATAGAATAAAAAACACCCGCAAACCCTGCAAAAGATCTATTTCACCATCCTATTTTTAGAATTTAATTTTCAAAATATGAGATATATTCAATATCTGATTTTCCGAAATAATATTCATATAAATCAATAAAATAATCATCCGTCATACTGGCGATAAAATCCACAACGATTTGATTCGGTTCGGTTTTTCTGTATTCTGTACCGCCGCGGAAACGGAACGCATTTTCAATCAGTTCGATATGATGCCGGAAAATCGGTGTGCTTTCTTTTTCGGTGATGAGTTCATCCAAGAGCCGTTCATAAAGCTTTCGGAACATGGGGCGAATGATGGAATCATAGCGCTGACGATTATCGCCGGTCAGATAAATCAGCTGATAATTATCCTGCTTTGCCTTTTTTAAGGCGCGGAAGTGGGTTTCATCCATCATGATGCAATCCTTACCATAGCTGTTTTCCAGAATATTCACGATTAGGTTATTAATCATTGCCGCGTTGTATTTTCCGATTTCGCTTTCCTCAAAAATATTTTCAGATGGAATCGTATGCGTCTTGATAGCATCCTGGCGATCCTTGCCTATGTATGCGATAATATCCGAAATCCGCACAACGCAGCCCTCCAATGTATTGGGGATCAGCTTTTTGATGTTGGCTTCATCCACGCAGCATGCTTCAACCTTTCGGTCAAATTCATCAAAATCCGATAGGGCAGACGGGCGATATTCCATAAATTCCGATTCTCCGTTATGGCAGAGAATCCCGTCCAGTGTCTGCAAGCTTAAATTTAATTTTAAAATCTGATCCAATACGCGGACACTATGGACGTTGTGATTAAAATAGCGACCGGTTTTTTCGTGATACAGCTCATTTAAAAAGCTTTCTCCGGCATGCCCGAACGGTGTATGCCCCATATCATGCCCCAGTGCGATGGCCTCAATCAAATCGCTATCCAGACCGAGAACTCTGCCGATATTTCTGGCAATTCGGGACACCAACTGGACATGAAATCCGCGGTGGGAAATGTCATCGTTTTTATAAAAGGAAAACACCTGCGTTTTGTCGGCATATCGGTTGTAATAAAGCGAATGCATAATTTTTTCAACATCGCGAATGTAAGCAGGCCGCCACAAATTCGCCTGGTCATGATCCGGCGATCGGCGCAGCGCTCCTCCGGTAAAGTTGATTAAATTCGGGTTCTCGCTCATGATTTTCATTTGCAGCGTGTCAGACAGCTTTTCATATATGCGCATTCCTTAAAAGTCCTTTCGTGTTTTATTGATCGGGGATATAGTTTTGCACTAACTTCCTATTTTATTATACCATGAGCGGAGTAAAATATCATTTGTGAAAATAATACAAAAATAAAGGTGCATTTTTGTGCACAATATCAGAAAATTAGATTTGTATTAAATTAGTAGTGACAAATATTATTATTTGTGGTAAGATATAAGTTAGCAGATAACATCTGAAGAAGGAGCGATATTATAATATGAAGAAAATATTTGCCATGATTATGTCAATAGCGATGCTGGCTTCGATTGCTTCAACGACATTTGCCGCAGGAGAGCTTTCAAGAGTATTTGTATCGACATCAAAATCATCAAAATCAGTAAGTAAGACTTTCCCCTCAGGAGTGAAAGACACGATGGAAGAAGAGTCCATTCAGGACATGATGACTGAATTGAAGAATTTAACAGCGACAAAGGATGTTGTACAGGATATTACCATTAACAGTGTCAGTGCAACCTCTTTGCCGATCAATTATTGGATTAAGCTTGAATTACCAGGAAAGTCGGGATATTCTCAGGCGGGTACATATTCGGCAATTGATTATTATTCCTTAAAGGTAACGGACAGTGCCGGAAAGGTTCTTTATAATGATGAAACTGCCAAGGCAAAAACAGGACAAACAACAAAGTCTGTTAATCTGGGTACATTGAATAACGATAAAAAGAGATCGGAAACAATGACTTATAAAGTTTATGTTTCGGTGAATCAAGACGTTAATGCTGCACAGTTGGCGGACAAACCTTCAGAGGTGACATGGAATCTTGCTTATACCGATGACAGTAAGCTGTTCGAAACAACAACAGCTGTAAGCACGGCAGTTCCGGGATCGGTTGTGCCGGTACAGACTGACGCACCGAGAGTTACAGCAACGGCTTCTCCTGCAACCACAACGGCACCTACCGGAACACCGGCAGCAAAGAAGATTGTTGTTTATGCAACAACGGATACCAATAAGAGTGAGTCCATTAAACCGGGTACTTATCGGTTGGTAGGAAGCGGTCATGCTGTGATTACAGACAGCACCGGCAGCAAGAAATCAGAATTTGATTTAAAGTCAGCTGAAAATACACAGGCTGTTACAACGCTGAAAGAGGGCGATGTACTGACGGTTACGGGCGACAGCAATGCTTATGTTCAGTTCAAGGCGCCGACAGCGACTGCTACGGTAAAGCCCAGTGCAACGGCAAAGGCAACTGTAAAGCCGACAGCGACAGCAAAGGCTACAAAGAAGCCGATAGCAACTGCGAAAACAACCGCAAAGCCGACCGCAACGGCAAAGACAAACCCGAAAACAGGCGATACGGCACCGATTGTCGGCGTATCGGTTCTGGCAATTATGGCTTTGGGTGTAGTTGTTTATATTGGCGTTACATCAAAGAAGAAAAAGAATAAATAACCCAAGGGTATATAGGGAAAGGAGAAGATGAGTGTGAGCCTGTCAAAGCGAATCATCTTAATTCTTTCCCTTTGTATTTTTGTTGGCTGCGGCGTTTATCTGGGGAAGTATTTTTACGAAAGCCATCAGGCACAAAAATCTCTTTCGGCATTGCAGGATATTGTGGAATCCGGAAATGCAAAAACGGATAAAAAAAGTGCTTTAACCGATGCGCAAGAACCGCAGAATGAGGAAGCCAAGGAAGTTCAGGAGAAGTATGCTCCGAACGGAATGCTCCAGGGGTATTATGACGCATATCAGAAAAATCATGATATGGTCGGTTGGATTAAAATATCGGGAACGAAGATTAATTATCCGGTCATGTATCGGCATGATAGCAACGAGTATTATCTTCACCGTAATTTCGATAAGGAATATCAGTATAGCGGATTACCGTTTTTGGATAGTCAGTGCGATTTAGCACTGCCAAGTGATAATTTGATTATTTATGCGCATAACATGAAGGATGGTTCAATGTTTGCGTCTTTGTTGGATTATGAAGAAAAAAGCTTTTTCAAAGAACATCAGATTATTGATTTTGATACGAATTATCGGCGCGGAAAGTATCAGATTTTTGCGGTTTTCTCGACCAAGGTCGGCTCAAATCAAGAGTTTAAATATTATGAAAAAACAGAATTTGAAAATTACGAGGATTTTGAAGCTTATATAAACAGAGCAACCAAGCTATCTTTTTACGATACGGGAGTATCGGTAAGCTTCGGAGAACAGATTCTGACTTTATCGACCTGTTCCTATCATCGTTCGGATGAGAGAACGGTTGTCATGGCAAAGAAAATAGAATAGCAAGGGGCTGAAACATGCCCCACAATATCCGCCCTCATAGTTAAGTGGATATAACATGCCCCTCCTAAGGGCAAATCGCGCGTTCGACTCGCGCTGGGGGTGCCATTAAACTATAACATATAAAAAAAACAGAGGAGAGAGAAAATGGGAAAGGTTTATAAGTTTTTAGCTTTTGATTTTGGTGCGTCATCGGGTCGGGCAATGCTTGCGACATTTGACGGGGAGAAAATCACATTGGAAGAGAAGCATCGTTTTTCAAATGATCCGGTAAATATTAACGGAGATCTGCATTGGGATGTACTGCGGCTTTTCTTTGAAATTAAGCAAGGAATTTTAAAGTGTGCTAATTCGGGTGACCGCGACATTGACTGTATCGGAATTGATACATGGGGCGTGGATTATGGCTTACTGGACAAGAATGATAAGCTTTTGGGAAATCCGTATCATTATCGTGATACACGTACAGAGGGAATGTACGAGGAGGCCTTTAAGCGCGTACCGAAGGAAGAAATTTTTCAAAGTACCGGTATTGCCTTTAACTGGTTCAATACCTTATTCCAGCTGTTGAGTGCAAAGCTTTCTGGCGAGGTAGCGTTGGAGCAGGCAAAGACGTTGCTTTTTATGCCGGATTTATTTAACTTCTTCCTAACGGGTGAGAAGAGAACGGAATATACCGTAGCTTCGACTGCTCAGTTATTTGACAGTGAAAAGCATGAGTGGGCAACGGGTATGATGGAGAAGATGGGGATTCCTACCGATATTTTCACCGATGTCGTTTATCCGAGTGAAAAGGTGGGAACTTTAAAACCGGAGTTAGCAGAGGAACTGGGTGTAGCACAGATTCCTGTGATTGCAGTTGCTTCGCATGATACCGGTTCCGCAGTGGCTTCTGTTCCGGTAGTAGATCAAAAAGACTTTATTTATATTTCTTCGGGAACCTGGTCACTGATGGGCGTGGAATTGGATAAGCCGAATATCAGCAAAGAAGCTTTAGAGTATAACTTCACAAACGAGGGCGGTGTCAATAAGACCATTCGTTTCTTGAAAAATATTATGGGCTTGTGGCTGATTCAAGAGTCCAGACGGCAGTGGGACAGAGAGGGCGAGCTGTTAAGCTTTGATGAACTGGAGCGCCAGGCAAATGCCGCAAAGCCGTTTGAAAGCTTGATTGATCCAGATTACCACGAATTTCAGACTCCGGGCAATATGCCGCAGAGAATCCGCAAGTATTGTGAAATGACCGGTCAAAAGGTTCCACAGACAAAGGGCGAGGTTATTCGTTGTATTGCGCAGTCTTTAGCATTCCGGTATCGCTATACGATTGAGGGAATGGAGGCTGTGACAGGCAATACATATCGTACCGTCAATATTGTCGGAGGCGGCATTAAGGATAAGATGATTTGTCAGTTTACCGCCAATGCAACAAAGCGCGTTGTCAATGCAGGCCCGGTTGAAGCAACCAGTATCGGAAACGTTCTGGTTCAGGCTATGGCGATGGGTGCTATCAAGGACTTGAACGAAGGCCGTAAGGTGGTTCGCAATTCCTTTGATATTGCAACCTATGAGCCGCAGGATAGCGAAGCGTGGGATGCAGCGTATGAAAATTGGAAGAAAATCATTGAAATGACAAAATAAATTATCATATATCACAGAAGAATCTCATAGTATTTACTATGAGATTTTTTTGTGAAAGGACGAAGCCTGATATGGAATTAATTAAGGAAAATATAAGAGTAAATGAGGCGATTTTAAATTCATCAACGCAGAAAATGGTGGAGGGCGATATTATTGTTCCGGATACCAAGCCGGATATTTTAAAAATTTTGCAGGTGGATGCAGTTTCCTGCATTACCGAAAAGGAAATCTTCGATGGCGGCGTTCGTATAAAAGGACGAGTTGATTTGAAGATTCTGTACATACCGGACGCGGAAACGGAGTGTATTCAAGATATTCGCACGACCTTTGATTTTGAGGAGGAGATTACCAATAAGCAGATTGATTTGGAGGATGCTGCGGTTATCAATAGCTCGGTAGAACGTGTAGAATTTTCTTTGATCAACAGCCGTAAGCTGCGGATTCGGAGCGTTGTTGGGTTTGAATATGAAATCATTAAGGTTACCCCCATAGAAATTGCGGTGGATACCGATGAGGGAATGGAAATCAAGCGGCGTACCGTTACCATGCAGAATAGCGCAGGAATTTCAGAATTTTCATTTTTGATTCGCGACAGAGTGGCAGTGCCTGCTGGTCAAAGCTCATTTGGGGAAGTTTTGAAGGCGGATTACTGTATTCGTGATACAGAATATAAAACAATGACCGGGCGCGTGATGGCAAAGGGAAGTGTGGGAATCTGTATTTTGTATACGGATGCCAATGGAAATATTGAGTTCTGTGAAAGTGAATTTCCGTTTACCGAGGTTTGGGATATGGAGGATGTCACGGAGGATTGTGAGTGTGATATTGAGTACCAGATTGATGAGGGCGAGCTGACGGTTGAGGAGGATACCGATGGGGATCCGAGAGAAGCGGCTGTATCCGTTACCATCACCGCGCAGGTGAAAGCAACCGAAGCGATTGAAATTGATATGATTGAGGATTGCTTTGCTCCGTATCAGAAAACGGAATTGGAGCGTGAAAGATTGACATTGGAGGAAACCGCGGCAAGACCCTCCATGCAGAATACAGTGCGCGAGATCATCGAAATTCCCGATGGTGCGCCAGGAATCAGCAGTGTCTATAATGTCGTGACCAAGCCGTATATTACAAAGGCGGGATTGGAGCGCGACAAGCTGATTTGTGAGGGTAAAATTGAAGCGTGTATTTTATATGTTTCCGAAAACGCCGAGAATCCGGTTTATAGCGTGAAACGGAATATTCCGTTTAGTTATAGCATGGATTGCGAAGCGGAGGGCGACGGACTGATTCCGAAGTTGAAAACGGAGATTAAGCATACCGGTTATAACTTGAATGCCGCCGGTGAGGTTGAGGTCAGATGTATTTTGTCGATTCACGCGGATGTGATTCGCAAACGTGAAATTAACATCATTGACTCGGTTGACATCGAAGAAAACGAGGCATGCAAGGAGAGTAAAATCGTTGTTTATTTTGTGCAGACCGGAGATAGTCTGTGGGAAATTGCAAAACGTTACGGCGTACCGTGCGGAGCGATTTGTGAATTTAATGAATTGGGCGATGAAAAGCTCAATCCGGGAATGCGTCTGCTGATTCCGGGAAAATAAAAACCGAATGGGGAGCTGCCCAAACTGAATTAGGCGGCTCCCCATTTTCACTTTATGAAAAAGCAAAGTATTCTACAGCGTTGTCATAACAGATTCCCTTGATGATTTTTTCGAGCGTGTCCGAATCATCCGCGAACTCGCCAGCTTCTACCCAGCCGCCGATCAGATTGCATAAAATTCTGCGAAAATACTCGTGGCGTGTGTAGGATAAAAAGCTTCTGGAGTCTGTCAGCATACCGACAAAATTCGGCAGTGAGCCTAAATTTGCAAGTGTACGTAATTGATTTTCCATGCCGTCGCGCTGATCGTTAAACCACCATCCCGAACCAAACTGAATCTTGCTTTTGACCTCTCCGCTTTGGAAATTGCCAAGCATCGTTCCCAGAACGTAATTGTCCTTTGGATTGAGCGTATAGAGGATTGTTTTAGGAAGAACAGAGTCACGGTTCAGACTGTCAAGCAGTTTGGAGAGATTGACGGCAATCGCATAATCTGCAATCGAATCAAAGCCGGTATCCGGTCCAAGCTCGCGGAACATGACAGAATTGTTGTTGCGCAGTGCGCCGATGTGCAGCTGCATTGCCCAACCCTTTTCCGCGTACTTTTTACCGAGGTCATAGAGCAATGTGGTCTTATAGGCGTCCGTTTCAGCCTTTGTAAGAGTTGCGCCGGCAAGCGCTTTTTTGAAAGATTTTTTAGCAGAGCCTTCCGTATAGGGAACGTAATCCAAAGCATGGTCGCTGATGCGGCATCCTTGTTCGTGGAAAAATTCAATACGGCTGTAAAGCGCTTCCACCAATGCCTTATAGGATTTAATTTCCATGCCCGAAGCCTTTGCAAGGCGCTTAATATACGGTACAAAGCTGTCTTTTTCGATATTTAATGCCGGATCGGGACGAAATGCCGGAAGTACCTTTGCATGGATATGCCCCTTTTCACGGATTTTTTTATGATATTTTAAATCATCTACCGGATCATCAGTCGTGCAGATGTAGTTCACGTTGGAATGATTGATGAGATAGGAGGGAGTCATATGTACTTCATGGATATACTCATTTGCACGTTCGTAAATGGATTTTGCATTATCGGCGCGGATGACATCCGTGATGTTGAAGTAGCGGCTAAGCTCCAGATGTGTCCAATGATAGAGCGGATTTCCGATCGCATATTGCAGACAGGCGCAAAAAGCCTGAAACTTTTCTGCGCTGCGCTTGCTGCCGGTAATGTATTCTTCATTAATGCCGCATGAACGCATATACCGCCATTTGTAGTGGTCGCCCCCAAGAAGAAGCTCCGTAATATTTTTAAATTCCTTGTCCTCATAGATCGCTTTGGGACTGAGATGACAGTGATAGTCGCAAATCGGCATATCTTTGGCAAAATCGTTATATAGGCGAATTGCGGTTTCATTGTTTAGCATAAAGTTATCATCCGTAAATTTCTTCATAATGAGTCCGTTCCTTTCTGTGATGTCGGTTCAGTGTACACGTTTTATAAATGCCGAATCAGAGCGATAATAATGCCGAGAACCGCTCCTCCGACAACCTCGAATGGCGTGTGACCGAGCAGGGTTTTCAGCTGCTGATACGGCTCACCGTTTTCGGTAAGCTTCAGATATTCAATCACCCGATTCAAGATATTCGCTTGTTTTCCGGCGTTTTGCCGCACTCCTGCCGCATCGTACATTACAATAAATGCCAATACGAAGCCGAGTGCAAATTCAAGGCTGTCAAAACCGTTTGTTAATCCAATTGCCGTTGCAAGCGAGGTGGTAAATGCCGAATGAGAGGACGGCATTCCGCCCGAACCCCAGAATCTTGTGAAATCCAAGCGTTTTTCCAAAATCCATGTAATCGGAATTTTCAGCAGCTGCGCAACAAACCATCCCAAAAGCGCCGTAATCAGCCATTGATTAGACCATAATTGTTGAAAAATGTTCATAGAAATCTCCATTCTGCCGCCGGCAAAGGTAATTTAGGAGCGGCGGTTAATCAGGGTATCGGCAAGCCATTTTAAGAAATCCGCTTTGTCGCCGAAGCAGTCCAATGCCTGTTCTGCCTGTGTTGAATATGTTTTTACAAGCTGTTCGGATTTTTCAAGTCCCAGCAGCTTGACATATGTATTTTTTCCTTCCGCTTCATCCGATCCGATCGGCTTTCCGAGTTCTTCTTCCGTTCCGGTACAATCCAAAATATCATCCCGAATCTGAAAAGCAACGCCTAACTTTGAGGCAAACTCATCTACCGCCTGAATTTCCGACTCCGACGCTCCGGCAAGCAATGCGCCGATAGTGCAGGAGGAGCGGATAATCGCTCCGGTTTTCAATAAGTGCAGATACTGAAGCTCTGACAGGTCAATGGATTTCCCCTCGCTTTCAATATCCACAACCTGACCGCCGATCATGCCCTCGGTTCCGGAGGAGGCGGCAAGCATTGAAACGGCAGACAACACACGGGATGAGGGAAGATTCTCAACGCTGGATACAATCTCAAACGCTTTATTGAGCAGTGCGTCACCGGCAAGAATCGCCATCGCTTCTCCAAATTTCTTGTGATTTGTAGGGATTCCGCGTCGCAGATCATCATTATCCATTGCCGGTAAATCGTCATGAATCAAAGAGTAGGTGTGAATCATTTCCATCGCACAGGCAAAGGGCAGAACAACCGCAGGATCACCTCCGCACATGCGCGCGGTTTCCAACATCAATACAGGCCGTAAGCGCTTTCCACCGGCATATAGGCTATATTCCATCGCTTCGTAGATTTTTTGCTGCGGATTCTCACTGTGCGTCATATATTTTCTCAACGCGTTGTTGATTTCGGCAATATCGCCGTCAAGTCTGTTCTTCATTGACATCAAAATCCTCTTTCTCTCCATTAATTAATATTTTTACTTTCTTTTCTGCCTTGTCTAATTGCTCCTGGCAGCATTTTGTCAGCTTGATTCCTTGTTCAAACAGTGCGAGAGATTCGTCCAGAGAAATATCTCCGCGCTCTAACAGGCGCACCGTTTCTTCTAATTTTGTAATTTGTTCCTCAAATGTGGGCATGGATTTCATTCCTTTCTTAATATATTCAAGTAGTTTCAGCGCGAACAGAACACTCCACATCTCCGTCACGCAGCTTTAAGGTAAATTCATCGCCACCGTTCAATTCATGAGAACTTCGGATAACGGTTCCGTCACGTTTTACGGGGATGGAATATCCTCTTGACAACGTATTTAAGGGGCTTAGCGCGTCCAGTTTTCCGGCAAGCTCACCCAAGCTTTTTCGATGTCCGACCAAAGCAAGGTGAAAGCTGCTTTCAGCACGACGAAAAAGATTGTCTAACTTTTGTGCGTTGTCGTTGATAATCTCCTGTGGTGTTTTTAATTTTAAAGAGCTGATTTTTAATTGTAAATTTCGGATGCGTGCAACCTGCGCCTGCGTTAACCGGGAACGCTGCATGTTGAGTGAACTCATCAGCTCAAGTGCAGACGGAACCGCAATTTCAGCCGCGGCTGATGGGGTAGGGGCGCGCAAATCCGCAACAAAGTCCGCAATGGTGAAGTCAGTTTCATGACCGACCGCGGAGATGATAGGGATTTTAGAGGCAAAAATAGCGCGTGCCACAATTTCCTCATTAAATGCCCAAAGATCCTCGATACTTCCGCCGCCGCGCCCGGCAATGATGGTATCTACACTGTTCGTATCGTTAAAGTATTGAATCCCCGATACAACGCTTTGTGCTGCACCCGTTCCCTGAACCTGAGCAGGGAAAAGGACGATCTCCGCCATAGGATAGCGACGGGTAATGACATTGATAATATCTCTTACCGCTGCGCCGGTCGAGGCGGTAATAACGCCGATTGCAGATGGGAATTTCGGAATCGGTTTTTTATGCTTTTCATCAAATAGTCCCTCGCTTTGCAGTTTGGCTTTCAGCTGCTCATAAGCAATGTATAATTCGCCGACACCGTCCGGAATCATTTCTTCAATGTATAGCTGATAGACGCCGCCGTTTTCATAAACACCGACCTTGCCGCGCGCAAGAACTTTCATACCATCCTGTGGTGTAAATGCCAGCGAGGACGCCGCACCGCGGAACATGACTGCCTTTAATACACCACCCTCATCCTTTAAGGTTGTGTAAATATGCCCGGAATAGTGTAGCTTGAAATTCGACAACTCCCCCTTTACCCAAACGTTATTTAATATAATATTTTTATCCAGAATTTTTTTTATGTATCCGTTAATCTGAGATACGGTAGCAATTCTTGGTTCCATTTTCTCTCCTTTATTCAGTAAGTATCAAAACTCCCCGTTGAATTATCATGTGTTCTCATTCTATGGAGGCGAGTTCCGCGCAGCGTAGCGGATGTCTGAGCCGCAATAAAATGAGAACACATGATAATTCATAGCACTATCTTTCGATTTAGTACATTCGATTCAGTCAAGACAAGTTCCGCGCAGCGTAGCGGATGTCTGAGCCACAATAGAATGAGAACACATGATATTCATAGCACCATCTTTCGATTCTATACATTCAATTCAGTCAAGCCGAGTTCCGCGCAGCATAGCGGATGTTTGATCCGCAATAGAATGAGAACACATGATAATTCATAACGCTATCCCTCAAAAGCGGCACATTTTGCCAAACATGCCGTTCCCACAGCGTTATCTGTGGATAGCTCCGGTGAACCGAAAAATACATTTCCGTGCAACTTCCTGCAAAAGGCTTCTCTTAAAAGAGAATTGGACGCCACTCCGCCGACAATCAGAACCTTGCTGATATGGGTCTTTTGAATGACAGAGTTAATGGCGCGAGAAAGAGTTTCGCCGATGTTTTCCAAAACCGCCAATGCCAATACTCCCGGTTCTACACTGTTTACCATGCCTTTTACCTTTGTTTCTACACCTGAAAAATTCACATATCCGTCTTTTTCGGCAATCGGAAACTTTAGTGTCCCTTTCTGATTTAGTGTCCCTTTTGCGACTTCTTCTAATTCTTTTCCGCAGGGGAAATGCATCCCCAGATAAACCCCGGTTCGATCAATATATTGCCCGGCACTAATATCCAATGTACCGCCGACAATTTCATTGGAAAAATGATCCTTTTGAAATTCGGTTTTTAAAATTTCGGTTGTTCCGCCGCTTAAATGAACCGATATAAACGGTTCGTGCAATAATTCTTCGGCATTTCCTGAAAAAATTCCTGCCATGATATGCCCGTCCTGATGAGAAAAGGAGCAGAGCGGAACGCCGAGTGTGTGTGCAATCCCTCGTGCAAAGGCTTCTCCGGCGAGAAATACCGGCATATAGGAGCCGACAACATTTCGCGGCTTTGTACTAACACCGACCGCAGCAACCTTGCCGAAATCAATATTCAGCTGTTCAAACAGCGTGCCGATATTTTTTGTGTGCAAAAATAAACCTTCGGATTGCCGAATACCGCGCTCACCTTCCTTTACGGGAAGAATGGAGCGAAGATTGGTATAAATCCCATCCTCTTGCACTGCCGCAACGGAGGTGGTGTAGTTGCTTGTATCAAATCCCAGCCAAATCATTTTTCTTCTTTGTTCCATGATTTTACGATTGCACCCAAAATTCCGTTTACAAATTTGGAGTCATCATCCGTGCCGTATTCTTTGGCGAGATTTACGGCTTCGTTAATCGCAACACGCTCCGGAACGTCGTCAACGTATTGTATTTCATAGAGCGCAAGCTTTAAAATCGCGTGAGCGGCTTTTGAAATTCGATGGATTGTCCAGCCTTTTTTCAGATGAGCGCTGATGAGTGCGTCCAATTCCTCCTGTTTTTCATCCACACCGTTTACAACGGATTGTATGTATCCGAGGTTGTCCTCACATTCGGGCATGGCGTTCAGAAGAAACTCCATCATTTCTCCTTTATTGTCCCCATGCTGATTCAGCTGAAATATCTGTGTAAAAGCGGCTCTTCTGGCATCGCTTCTTGTTTGTTTTTTTGTCATTGTGAACTCCTTTCCAATTGTTCGGTATAATATCTTTCAAGCTCCGGATACTCCATAATTCCGATCCTGCCTTTTTGGGTAATGCCATAAAGACCTTTTTGGATTCTTTCAAACCATCCGTAAGCGTTAAAGCGCAAAATGGTTCCGCATTTTTCATCACCGCCGTAGCTGCGGATTTCTTTCGGGGAAAGAGGGCCGTACCGATCCAGAATACAAGCGATGTGAATACATTTTTCCGTATAGGCGGTGGCGATTTTTTTCTGCGTAACGCCGCCGATATTCATATCCACAGTCCGTCCACCGATTTCCTTTAAAATTTCATTGCGTTTTTTGGTATTGCATGCAGGTTTTTTATAAGCCTGCGGTGTTAAAATAAATTCCGCAAAGGAGTAATCTCCTCTGAATGTAACAAAGATCAAGCCCAGTTCCAATTTTTTCAGTACATAAAATACATCTTTCAGCTTTCTGGGAGAATAATTTTTCGGCTTCGGAACGGCGACATAAACCTCCGCACCGCAGCGCTGGCGTTTTAGCCCCTGGGCAAGCAGCGTTACCGATAAATTGGTTTTTAATTCCGTAATAATTAACTCGTCGCCTTTCACCGCGGTAACATCGCAGTCGCGGACCTCGGCGTTTATGGAATAGCCGTTTCCCTCAAAAAGCCGCTTGATCGGTTCGAAAAGGTCGGATTCTTTCATATTCAACCTCCGTTCCGCTGCCATCGGCTGTAGAAATCTAACATGAAGCGTCCTCCGGCTTGTGCTTTAACTCTACTACTGTGATTTCCGGACGGTTAAAGAGCCGGGGGATAATCATGGGGTTTCCCAAACCGCGGTTGACGATCATCAGCGTGCCGTGACTTTTGTACATTCCGGCAAAGTATTTGGGAAAGAGAGCTTTGGAGTTGGAACCCCAACTTGATTTTGGGGCGCATACACCCGTTCCCCAGGGTAGGCGGAATTGACCTCCGTGCATATGCCCGGAAAGAATCAGATCAAAGCCGCGATGCTTTAAAATATCCATTTGATTGGCACGATGGAAAAGCAAAATGGTGTATCCGTCATATCGCGGAATCTGCGCGATGGAATTTTCAATGTTTTCTTCAATATGGGATTGTACGGTCGAAAACGGATCGTCAATGCCTGCCAGGCGCAGCTCATCATCACCCTGCTTTAAGAAAACACCGGTATCGTGCAGTGTTTGCACCCCGACCTCATTCAGCTCCTTTTCCATTTCTCCGTAATCCGCGCGCCAGACATCATGATTCCCGGTTACAGCATAGACGGGTGCGATTTTAATAAGCTGTTCCATCAGCCGTACACCCGGTTTGTAGCTGCCCTTATCATGAACAAGATCGCCGGTGGAAACGATAATATCCGGCTTTAAGGCGCGTATTTCATCCACCAGTCCCGGCAAGCTGTCACAGTGATAATCGGAAATCTGAACAATTCGAAAGCCGTCAAACCCTTTCCCGATTTTCGGAGATTCCACGGTGTAGTCCGTTACCTCCAGCCGGTTATCGAATCCTTTAATCACGCAGAGCGCTCCGCCGGTCAAGGTCATAGCTTTTAGCAATTTTTTCATAATATCGAAGTCCTTTTGTATGCGATATATTTACGATGAATTTTTTTTCATCAGGTTCATATACTATTATTACCACATTATTGGTGATTTATTTGCATGTTTTTAGCAATGCTTTAATAAAAGCATACATAAATACTATATCACAAGATACGGAATTTGGCAAGTCTTAATTGAATATTCTTTCAATATAGGTAATAAAAAGCCGCAGTTTTTGTTGTATTTTCAAAATAATCCAAAAAAGGGCTTTACAAGCAAAAGTTTATGTGATATAATAAAGCTACCACAATAATTAAAATTTGAATATTGAGTATTTTTGCGTGTATTTTTTGACTTTGTTAAAAAATGCTGCACTCTTTTGACATGCAAAGATATTTCTTTATGTTCATTTTTTAATTGTTGTGGTGACAGTTTCCGAGTGATGCATTTTTTAAGGTGCGTAACCTCGGTGCGCGCCTTTTTTTAATGCGCGGCTGTCACCACACAATAACAAAATCAATATAACATAAGGAGGAATTTTTTTATGAGAAAAAAGGTAGCAAGCATGCTCACGGCGCTTTGTATGGCGGCGTCCATGATTGCGGCAGTGCCGTTTACGGCAAGGGCGGAGGAAATGGGCGGAACATGGGGAGATAATTTAACATGGACTTTGGACAGTGAGGGCGTCCTGAGAATTAGCGGCATAGGAGAAATGGAAGAAGGATTGGATTTGTTTGCGGGGGGATATGCATTTGACCCACCGGATAAGTATCCGTGGCAAGGCAATAAGGATATAAAAAAAGTTATTGTTGAAGAAGGGGTGACAAGCCTTGATGCCATGTCATTTTGGCAGTGTACAAATCTTGAAAGTATTGAAATTGCGGGCGGAGTTAAAACAATTTACGGTACGTTTGAAGACTGCGATAACTTGAACGATATTCATTTGCCGGATAGTATCTCCGAAATTAGCAGTAGGGCTTTCAATGATACAAAATACTATAAGGATAAAAGCAAATGGGATAATGGAGTTTTATACATAGATAATATTTTAATTACTACAGAAAATGAAGATATGGAGAATTATACTGTCAGACAGGGTACGACTTGCATTGCAGAGCTTCGTTCTAAAAATTTGGTTTCAATAACTCTTCCGGACGGTCTTAAATCAATTAACAGTATTGGCGGTGAAAAATTAGAAACAATCAATATACCCGATACTGTAACAAATATAGGAAACGAAATGATAGTAAATCAATTTATAGGAGGCGGAGCATTTTCCGGTTGCAAGAGTTTGAAATCTATCAATATACCGAACGGTGTAACGCAAATAAAACGAGAAACATTTTCAAATTGCGAAAGTCTTAACGATATTAATATACCGAACAGTGTTACTCAAATAGATGAGAGGGCATTTGAAAATTGCAAAGGTTTAAATGGTATAACTATACCAAACAGTGTTACTCAAATAGGATATGAGGCATTTAAAAATTGTAAAGGCTTAAACAGTATAAATCTATCGGATAATATTGTTAATATAGAACGCGGAGTATTTTCTGGTACGGCATATTACAATAATGCGGATAATTGGGATAATGATACTTTGTATATTGGGGATTATTTAATAGCATATAAGGGAGCGGACAGTGAAAATTACACGGTAAGAGACGGAATAAAATGTATTGCGGGAGAATTTTTATCAGACGAAGCTAAAGGAGTAATCAAAACTGTAAATTTACCTGATTCGATAATTGGTATTAGCGATTCTGCTTTTAGCAAAGCTTATAATCTACGGGATATTAATATGCCCGATTCAATTCGGTATATCGGGTCGGATGCTTTTGCTTGGAGCAATATCAGTACAGTGAGACTTCCGGCAAATCTTACAACTATCAATCAAAGCACTTTTAATATGTGCGGGAATTTAAGAGAAGTATATATCCCGGAGGGAGTAACATCAATAGAAATGATGGCATTTCGGGTATGCAGTAGTTTGGAAAAGGTAATATTTCCCTATAGTGTAAAAACAATAGGATATAAAGCATTTTCAGGCTGCGAAAAGCTGAATAATTTGACTTTACCGAAGGAACTGAAAAGATTAGATGGGGATGCTTTTGCTGATTGTAAGATGTTAGAAAGTGTAGTGCTTCCCCAAAATATAACCTTTATACGGTCAAGTGCTTTTTGGGGGTGCAGTCGGTTAAGAGAAATATATATACCTAAGAATGTAACCCAAATAGGAGAAGAAGTATTTGCAGGCTGCTCTGAACTGACGGATGTTTATTATGACGGAACGAAAGATGATTGGGATAAAATTAAAATATTGGAAGAAAACGAACCGCTGATAAATGCGGTAATTCATTATAATGATGAAGAGTCCAAGCTTCTTAATTCCGATGCGGATAATGAGATTGCTATGATGATTGGCAAAAAGATTATGAATGTATTTGGCGAAACGCGCTCTAATGATGTTGCACCGATTGTGAAGAATGACAGAACAATGCTCCCGGCGCGTTTTGTAGCGGAAAGTCTGGGCGCAAGAGTGGCTTGGGACGGTGTGAATCATAAGGTTACGATCACAAAGGATGATACGGTTATTGTGCTTACAATCGGTTCTGATGAGGCTTTGGTAAACGGAGAAACGATTATACTGGACAGCCCGGCATTTGTTGAAAATGACAGAACCTATACGCCGATTCGGTTTATTGCGGAAAAATTAGGCGCAGCGGTTGATTGGAATCAAGATACAAAAGAGGTTATTATCACAAAGTAACTTTAAAAATGAGTCCATTCTTGCTCCAAAAAAAACGAAAGGCAATGGGATAAACGGCACATCATCGGAATATAAATTATCGAGGTGGTGTGCATGAATCCGTGGGAGTTGGTTTCGGCAGTATCCGCTGTAGCGCTTGCTATAGCGGAGGAAAGCTCGCAGGAGGAGCTGGAATTATGGGCGGCGATCTTTACGCAGCTGGGGGATACACTGGCAACGATCGCGGTTGCTGGCAGTAACAAGACATAGAAAAAAGGCTGTAAGAAACATTCGTGTTTGTTTTTTACAGCCTTTTATATTTTAGCCTTCCATATGCTTTCCGAGAAATCCGGCGGCAGATTCCGCAAGCTTCTCTTCAACCTCAGAGGGTTGTGCGTCGTCTTTCATGATGAAGAGGACAGAGCCGATCGTATCGCCCTCTGCGACAATCGGAACAACCACTCCGGCATTATATTTATCAATTCCATCAGCGACCGTTACCGGTTTTCCGGATTGATAATTGACAAATATTTTGTCACTCATAACCTTGTCCAGATCGGGCGAAACCCTTTTTTCAATGAGATCTTTTTTCGGAACGCCGGAAACGGCAATAACATTATCGCGGTCGGTAATACATGCGCCATGACCGGATGCCTTTGCCAGTGTTTCCACATAATCTGCCGCAAAATCTCCTAATTCGCCGATGGGTGAATATTTTTTGAAAATGACCTCGCCATCCTTTTCGGTGTATATCTCCAAGGGATCCCCTTCGCGGATACGCATTGTGCGCCGGATTTCCTTAGGAATCACAACGCGGCCGAGATCGTCTATTCTTCTCACAATTCCTGTTGCTTTCATATATAAGAAACTCCTTTTTTATTTTTAGTCAATTGTGAAACGCTGAAGATGTGACGGTGGGGAGTGGAATGTATTTTCATTCTTTCCCGGCACGGGATCACAGCTGCGATTCGCTTTGACAGAATTCAATCCGGCGCGAAAATCGCATTTTACAATTGGCTGTTTTTATTTTACAAGGTTATTTTTCGCAGAGAATGTCTGATTTATGCATTTTTTATTTTGGGTTGTTTTGGAAAAATGTAAGCGTCAAATGATACACACTGTAAATGTTCGAACCAAAAAAGGATGCC
>CAUGRT010000032.1 GCA_959602045.1 uncultured Clostridia bacterium
ATACAAAAATAGATACGCAGTAAAATTAATGTGCAAAGTCTTAAAAATCAGCGAACCCGGATATTATTGGAAATGTCAATAAAAGTGCAGTCGAAATTTGGGGTAAATTTGGACTGCACTATTATTGACATTTCCACACGCCTGCTTTTTCGCACTCTCCATAAAACGCCCCGGTCGGGTGCGTTTTTTGTGTTCTGCACTCTTTTTAGCAGCCCCTTTTTTAGAATCCCGAATTTAAAATTGCTTCAGCCATTCTTTTGTGTCCTGCTTGATTGGGATGCAGTCTGTCCGTGTGGGAATTTGTAAAATATAATTCTGCGCTTTCATCGTATAATGGGAAAAGACCACTTATGCAATTCAGGTCAATTAACTCTGTAGACCATATTTGTGAAGCCTCTCTCACTGCTTCTAAATATTCATTAAAAAATATACCGATGCTGTTGGAGTAAGCTTCGCTATATGCAATATTTTGCGGCCCGAATTCAGCATATGCTCTGTGTATGGGGGTAAACAGTATTATACGTTTGTCAGGATAAGTATGTTTTAAATAGGATAAAACATAGTTTATGCTTCCTTTAAAAGTGTTTGTATCAAAATTAAACTGACGGACTTTACGTTTTTCAAAACGATTGTTCTCATCATTTTCGGATTTTTGTATTACAACCTCCGCTTCAGAGTATGTATACCATTCACCGACAGGTATGTTTTTGAAAAAGTCATTTGTTCCGGCTAACAGGCAGATTGCATCAATGTTTTTACCGAGTTCAAGATTCATTTTCTGAGTCTGAGCATATAAATTAAAAAATGTTGCGCCGTTCACACCATAACCGTGAGCATGAAAACCCAACTCTTTTTCTAATATATCAAAGTATCGCTCCCCGGGATGCACTCCAATACCATCTGTAATAGAATCCCCTAAAAAACACACCGTTTTATCTTTCCAATTATTATATTCTTTCATTGTTTTCTTATTCCTTTCTCGTAGTACGTCAGTGTAATTTGTAATAGCTTTACCTTATTTATTGGAATTTTATTCTATCATAAAAGACACGACAGAGCAATACCATTTCTTTACCTGTTGAATCCGGCATTTGTAAATAATGTGCTCTTATGCAGAATTAAAATTGCGGAATATATTTGCTGTTAAGAGAAATGGTGTAAAGGATTGGTGCTGTTTTTTTGTATCAGGTAAACAAAATGTATTGAAAAGTAGGGGAAAGTAGTGTATAATATAAAATATATTTTTGTGAAACTTTTTGCTTTTTTTTATATAATAATTTATTTTAGAAGATATTTTTATACTCATTTATGAAATATACTGAAAGGTGACAGAATATGTATAAATTAGTCCTGATTGATGATGAATTGCATGAAATAAAACAAATCGAAAGGCTTATACACAGAATTACAGAAGAATTTGATGTGATAAGTTTTACCAATTCTTTTGTTGCTTTAAATTATATAAAGAGTAATAAAACGGATGTTATTGTGACCGATATACGCATGCCAAATATGGATGGGATTTCGCTTATAAAAGAAATCAGCCGAATCAATGCCGATATAAAAATAATTATATTGAGTGGTTATGCGGAATTTGATTATGCAAAAGAGGCAATGAGCTGCGGAGTGAAATACTATTTGGAAAAACCGATTAGTAAAGGTCAGCTGGCAAGGGCATTTGAGGAAATATTGGATGAGCTTCAGAAAAATAAATATCTGATGACGGCATCCTATAGCGAGAAATATATCGAATTCCTTGAGGATATATGTATAGGATGGTTTGACAGCACTGAGGACATGAAAGCGGCTTTTGAAAATCAGAGTTTTCCTTTTAGTATTGAAGAAGCATTTGGGTATGTTATCAGCATAGAAGTAAAAGGGAAGGAATATAGCGATAAGTATGAAAAGGGAATCATGAATGTTCTTACAGATGTTTTAAATGGATATGTTTATGGTTTTTATAATAAGGATAGAGGTTATACATACTTTGTATTTAAGGGAGAAGTTGTTGACACGGAGTTTATAGAAAAAACATTCAGCAATATGCTGGGGGTTGATGTATCGGTTACAATGCTTGAAAAATTCTCATCCTTGGAGGATATAGACGGGCAAAAAATTTATTCGGCAGACAGCAGATTGGAAATGCTGATTTCAAAAATAATAGCAAACGATAATATATCGGACAAAAAAATCATCAGAAGAATTGTGAATGAATTCAAAAAAAAGAGTGTAGACAGAAATCATAAAAACAGAGAAACCTTTTATGGCATTTTTAATGATCAGCAGCAAAGATTGATCAAGGATATATGCGAGGAAATGGAACTCCAATTTACAACAAGCAATCAAATGCCTGTTGATATTGCAAAAAAATATATAGAAGAAAATTATAACCGGGAGATTACATGGGAAAAAGTAGCGAAGATCGTAAATATGAATCCCTCCTATTTCAGCCGATATTTCAGAAAGAAAACAGGGATGGGATTCCATGAATATCTGGTAAAATATCGCATTGAAAAGGTAAAAGAAATTATTCTTTCAAACAAAACTATGGAGCAAATCGCAATTGAAACGGGGTTCTTTGATGTCAGAACTATGCGCAGAAATTTCAGGGCTTTAGAAGGAATGACCATGTCCGAGTATAAAAAGAAATATAAATTATAGAAAGGGGCACTGAAAGGATGAAATCGGCTTTTATAAAAAAGCTTCGTTATAAAAAGAACATATTGATTACGGCAATGTTTTTTTGCCTTTTTGCGTGGGTGATCAGTGGGGTATACAATTACAGTGCGCGGAGTATGATTCATTCTGAAATACTGAATATGGTAAAAAATGATTCCGATAACATGAGTCTTTACATAAATGGCGTCCTTGATGAAACGGATAGAATTTCGAGTTTTCTTCTTACAAACAGTGTTGTTAAAAATTATATTGCAAACGGAGAAACATCAAGCGCCGTAGGGGATATTGGTAAAAATCTTAATTTCAGCATATCTTCATACCGATATGTTTATAATTATATCCATTCAATGTATCTGTATTCTGAGGCGAACAAAAATTTTTTCTACGATGGGAATTACAATACTCCTCTCTCTGCAAATGACGGATGGAAAGATCAATATGATCTCAGCACCGGCGATACGATTGGGGTTAGGGCAGTGAACAATAACTATCCGATTCTCTTAACTTTCATACGCCGAACCAATTTAGGCGGAATTATTATCAATATTGATGTGCGAAAGTTAGCGGATATTATAGGTGACGGTTATAACGAAGCGCAAAAAAAATATATTATAGATGAAAACGGAAAGATCGTTTATAAATATAAGATAAAGAGCCTTGATGAAGATATTTCCGATTATGTAAATTTTAGGAAAGATGAAAAGCACTATACTTATAAAAAGGACGGATATATCTATGCAGTCGCAATAAGAGATATTCCGGGTTGTGAATATCGGTGCGTCGTTGAAAACCGGATAGACGATTCGTGTATGGACAAGATTTATCTGTATACCATTGGAATTATATTGCTGCTGACAGCGATGGGAATCATGGGATCTGTTCTTATCAACAGAATAGCCTTCAATCCGTTAAATAAGCTCGTAAAATTAGTGGATTCATCCAATGATGGCAGAAAAAACGTAACCTTTGAAAATGATGAGGCAAAATATGTTGCAAGTAAATTTATGTATGAGCTTTCAGTCAATGAAGAGTTAAGGCATGAGTTGATAAGACAGATGGAAATCTCAGATAAATTGAAGCGATATGCGCTTGGAATACAAATAAATCCTCATTTTATAAGCAGTACACTGAATCTTATTCATATGAATATGGCTGAAAAATTCGGGGATAACTACGATGAAGAGGAAATACTGAAAAAAACATCCCGTTGCATATCCTACATTTTGAAAAACAGTGACGATCTTGTAAAACTACAGGATGAGCTTTTGTACAGCCGGATGTTTGTAGATATATTGAGGATAAAATGTGACAATGAGGTTGATATTAGTATAGAGGTTGCCGAGGATGTATCAAGAGATGCAAAAATAATAAAGCTTTGTATTAATACCTTAATAGAAAATGCATTTTATCATGGTATTTCGGCAAAGCCTGAGATCAGCGGCAGAATTATGTGCAGAATATACAGAGATGGAGAGGATTTGGTGTGCGCTGTGAGCGATGACGGAGTGGGAATGGCACCGGAAGAAATTGCGAAAATCGAAGATGTGATGCAGAGTGATGATATTATGCGTAATGCCAATATAGGACTTGTAAATATTGAAAGCAGAATCAAAATGCTTTTTGGCGAGGAATACGGAATAACGATAAAAAGCAATGTGGGAACAGGAACGGAAATCATAGTACATATGCCTTATCAAATAACATAAAAAAGCACAGAATAGAAGTTGTTGCAGAGTTATAGCATTAAAAAAGATAAAATAAAAGAAATCCGAAAATGCGGATTTCTTTTATTTTTTGCATTTAAAACGTTCTGTGTTTTTTTATATTTCGTTTTTATTGGTCAAATCGTTTGACATTGTTGAAAAGGTAAATTATTGACACCCGAAAAAGAAAAGAAGTAAAGGATTCGTATTGTTAAAATATATAAAAACCTCTATAATATATTATAGATAAAGCATAAAACTGTACAATTTCATAGCAGTATTACATGCTTTAACCAATAAATTTTTTATGAGCGGAGGTTGTTTCATTGAAGACACGGGAAAGTACTTTACAAAAGCACAGATTAAAACAGAAGAAAAAGGGAACGATGCGTGATAACCTTGAGTTTTTGGCGATTGCGTCACCCGGAATACTATTGCTTTTTTTATTTAACTATTTGCCGATGTTTGGCGTTATAATAGCATTTAAAAATTTTAATCCTAATTTGGGGATATTAAAAAGCAAATGGAACGGACTGGAGAATTTTAAGTTTTTCTTCACCTCACCGGATGCTTTCAGAATCATCAGAAATACGGTTTTGTATGCATTGGACTTTATGTTTGTGGTGCTGATATTTGCGGTTATTCTTGCACTTATGTTTTATGCATTAAAAAGCAGAGCGGCAATTAAAACATATAATACAATTGTGATTTTGCCGAATTTCCTTTCAATGGTTCTTATAGCATATATTGTGTATGCATTTTTAAACCCCGTATCGGGAATACTTAATAAATTTCTTGCTTTTTGTGGAAAGACAGAGATGACAGATTGGTACTCAAAGCCGGAGGCATGGCCGATCATATTAACAATAGTAAAGGTATGGCAAAGCATAGGAATGCAGTCCATTATATATTATGCATCGTTAATGAGTATAGACGAATCGCTGTTTGAAGCGGCAGAAATAGACGGCGCGTCAAAGATGCAACAAATATGGTACATATCGCTGCCGCATCTTGTGCCGGTGATGACGATTCAGACGATTCTTGCATTCGGCGGAATATTCTCAGGAGATTTCGGACTGTTCTATCAGACTACGATGAATGTAGGAACCTTGTATCCTACAACGGATATAATCAATACCTATGTGTTCAGAGGCTTGAAAAACGGAAACATGTCGGTTTCGGGAGCGATCGGACTGGTGCAATCGGTTCTCGGGCTGATTATGGTAGTTGCGGTGAATAAAATTGTTCAGAAAATAAGTCCTGAAAACTCACTATTTTAGGAGGTGTCGAAATGAAAAAAAAGAAGATAAAAATTTCGGGTATTGTGCTTAATCTGGTGTTTATAGCATTATGTCTTACATACATTCTGCCTTTTATACTATTGGTGTCAATATCGCTTACGGACGAGGCTGCAATTGCACAGTATGGATACAATCTTTTTCCGCCAAAGATAAGCTTTGAGGCATATAAACAAGTCTTTTTGTCGCCGGGGCAGCTGATTGATTCGTATGAAACAACAATAACGTTTTCATTGATACATACATTGCTACTGGTGGTTGTTACCACAATGACGGCATACCCGCTTTCGAGAAATAACTTCAGATATAAGAAACAATTGATATGGTATATCTTTATCACAATGCTTTTTGGAGGGGGACTTGTTCCTTCATATCTTGTGAACACAAAGCTGCTGCACCTTGGAAATACTATTTGGATTTATATTTTTCCGGGAGTGGTGTCAGCTTGGAATGTAATCATCGTGAGAACCTTTTTTCAGGGGATACCTGATAGCTTGGCAGAAGCAGCGAAGATAGACGGTGCAAGTGAATTTCAGATTTTTATAAGAATTATGCTTCCGCTGTCGAAGCCTGTTATGGCAACGATTGGGTTTATGTCGCTTATTGCAAAATGGAATGATTGGAATACGGCGTTGATCTATATAAAAGATACAAAACTTTATTCGCTTCAATACATGCTTCAGCGAATACTTCGTGAGGTTGAATTTATAAAGGGTATGGCGAGTGAAAACCCGAATTTCAATGCGGCTAAGCTGCCGGCGGAGGGAATGCGTTATGCAACGGCAATTCTTGCAGCCGGGCCGATGATTATTGTGTTCCCATTTTTCCAAAAATACTTTACAAAGGGAATGACAATAGGAGCAGTGAAAGGTTGATGGAAATTCAAATAGCTGATAAAGTCAAAAGCTTGGCAGCTGTTTGAATCGAAATAAAAACAAAGCAGAAAGGAACACAATTATGAAAAAGATTATTTTAATGGCGCTTGCAGCATCAATAGCAATTGGTTCATGTTGCGGATGCAGCAAGAAAAACGAAACATCCGGAGGCGAAGAGGTTACTTTGAAATGGGTAATGCCGGGACCGGGAGAACAAAAGGATTCGGATATTGTCTGGAAGGAGTTTAATGAAAAACTCAAGACCTATGAGGGACTTGAAAATGTATCGGTGGATTTTGATGTTGTAGACGCCAATGACTATGCGCAAAAATTCCTTATGGCACAGACGAGTGGTGACGATATGGACATCGTTCAGACATTTACGCTTGATTTCACAAAAGAGGCATATAACGGTACCTTTGCGCCGTTGGATGAATATTTGGATAACGAGCTTGCAGACACCAAAAATGATTTGCCGGAATTTATGCTGGAATACGGAAAGGTGAACGGAAGCGTTTATGCAATCATGAATTACCAGATGTGTCCGGGAATGTGGGCTTTGAATATTAATAAAGAAATTGCTGATAAATATATTGACATTTCCGAACTCAGAGAGGTTTTAAAGAAAAAAGAGTATGACAGCAAGGTTCTTGATATTCTGGAGCAGCTTTTATCGGGAGCGGCAGAAAACGGAGAGCTTGGACAGGGCTTCAGACCGCTTACCGGAGAGAAACTTGCATCCAGAAATGCTGATGCTTTAACACGGGGTTACACCGTAGATGTGTATGATAATTCGGAGCAAGTTCGTATGAATTACTATGATATGCCATCCTACAAGGACTATTATGACAGAGTAAATTCGTGGTATCAAAAAGGATATATCAGAAAGGATATATTGAGCATTTCGGATTTGTCAGCTGATGTCAACAAGAAAGGCGGATACATAGCTTATATCGCCAATAATTATGTAGGCAAGGATGAGTATACAGATAAGGATACCGGCGTGGAGAATTATGTTTTATACATTGACACCAATCCGATCGTTCCTTCCATCAATGCGGCGGGCGGAAATGCAATATATGCTCAATCAAAGCATAAGGATGCAGCGGCAAAGGTCATCAATCTGATGAATTCGGAAAAAGGTAAGGATCTTTATAATCTTCTTGTATGGGGCATTGAGGGTAAGCATTATAACAAGGTATCTGACGACAGAATAGAAACAATCGGGTATCAAGGTCAGGGAAGCTCATCAGCGGATTATGGGCTATGGAAATGGGTTGTCGGAAATACAAAATATGCATATGAAACCCAGGCTGACGACGAGGGCTACAAGGATTTTGTATTCAATGAATTCGATGAAGGAGAAAATACAGTGGTTGCGCCGCTGATCGGATTTAAACCGGATCTCACAAGTCTGGAAAGCAGTATTTCTCAAATGAATTCAGTCATGGATGAATTTTCAAAGCCGCTTTCATTTGGTGCTGTAGATGATGTGGACAAGGTTTATAATGAGTTTATCAATAAATTAAAGCAATGTGATTCTGAGAAGGTCAAGACGGAACTTCAGAAACAGGTTGATGAGTTTGTAAAAAATAATAAATAGTATAAACGTAAAGGGGAAAGGAAAAGGACGCATGAAGTTTGAAAGATTGACAGCTTTTCTTATGGCAATAGCTTTTGCATCGGGATCATCCGCCGGAGCCGAAATTTACAAGGTGTCGGTAGACGATAAAGGAAGCGGGGAATTTTCAGGTAGTTTTCCGGGAACAACCGGTGGAAAGGCAGCATTTGAAATATTAAAGCCGGGGAAGAATGTAAATGATGAAGATGCATTTATCTATGCCGGTGAAACGAACATCGACGGAACAGGGGGCTTCGCAGATATATTTAATATAAGCGGACCGAGCGGAAGGTATATGTTGCGTTTGGGTTTTAACGGGTCTGTTCTTGAGAAAAAGTTTATGTTTGTCAACGAGCAAGAGATGAGCGATTATCTTCTTCGGATCAAATCAGCACAAAGTGCGGAAGAAATTGGCGATATATTTGAGGAGAATTATGGGCGGTTAAAGTTTTTATGCGGTATCAATATTTTGCCGGCGGATAAAGATGAGGTATATAAAGCGCTTTATGATCGTCTCAAGTCGGAAGAGGTTGAAAGCTTTTCAAAAATAAAGGAAATTGTTGCTGAGGTTGTGCTGATAAATGATTTTTTGAAAGCCAAGGAAAACAAAGCAAATGCCTTAGAAAAGTTATTTGATTATTTTGACAGTAAATATACTCCGGTTATAGGACTTTGGAAGAACAACTCCATTGCCTCTGATACGATCAAAAATTCCGTAATTTCATATCTTCAAAGCAAAGAGATTTTCTCGATGAAAGAAATGGAATCTGAATTTTGTGAAAGTGCACTATTTACGATGCTGTCCAAAGTCAATTCAAGAGGAAAAGAGCTTACCGTGGTAACGGAAGCCCATGATCTTATCGGAATGGCAGAATATGATAGGTTTTCGACTTATCCCGAAACCAAGAAAATAAATATTCTTTCAAACATAAAAAGCGGATACACAAATACATCAGAGTATGCGCAGCGTTTTGACAATGCGGTTAAAACTTATAAAGATCCGGTTAATACGCCGTCGGGTGGAAGCACCGGTGGCGGCGGAGTGATTATTGATACCACTCCGTCTACCCCCGGACCGGAGCCTACAATTGCTCCTAAGCCGACAGAAACTGACGGGTTTACGGATATAGATGATTTTGAGTGGGCAAGAAGCAATATTGAACGACTTTTTGAAAAGAAGATCATCAACGGAAAGGGAGATGGAATATTTGCGCCGGCAGATCATGTAACACGTGAGGAATTTGTTGCTATGATTATTAATGCCCTGGCAATGCGAAACAATTCAGCCGTGTGCGATTTGTTTACGGATGTCGGAGCAAGTGACTGGTTCTATATTCCGATCGCTTCTGCGGTTGAAAAGGGAATTATTACCGGAATCGAACAAAATCTATTTGGAGTCGGCAGAAATATTACACGTCAGGACGCAGCCGCAATTGTAGAGCGTGCGGCAAAGGCAGCCGGTATATATTTTTCGGATGACAGTGCGCCGCCGGAAAATCAAAATACCGCATATGAATATGCAGTTATAAAAAAGGACGCGTTCTATGATTCGGATCAGGTTTCAGATTATGCAAAGCAAGCAGTGGAGCGAGTACATTCCATGGGGATTATCAACGGGTATCCCGATGGAGAATTTAAGCCTGACGGAACAATGAATCGTGCCGAAGCTGCTGTTATAACGGATAAGCTTATGAAGTTCCTGGACGCGCAGAAAGATGCGGCGAGCGATAAGGATAAAGCGTACATATCTGAGCTTAAGGCTATTGGGATGTATTCCGGAGATGACACGATGCTGTCGGAAAATATAACGAGAGCTGAAGCGGCGAAAACAATTTGCGGACTTATGAATATCAAAAATCCCGGAGTCAGAGAAAGCGGATTTTCCGATGTTTCGGCAGAGGATGAAAACAGCGGATATATTTATGAGCTTTCCGAAAGGCATATTCTTGACGGAACAGACGGTAAATTTTATTCTGACCGTGAGCTTGACTATAATGACGCTGTAAAAGCCGCAGTCATGGCAATGGGATATGTAAAAGCCGCGGAACAAGGCGGATATCCGGATGGATATTTGAAGGTTGCGGCCGAAAACAAGTATCTGGATGGAGTGACATCATCAGACGGAAAAATCACCAAGCTGAATCTTTTAAGACTTTTCGGGAATTTGATTGATAAAGAAGTTATGGGATATACCCCTACCGAAAAAGAATATTCAAAAGATACCGCGACCTATTTGGAGGTATATTTTGGAATTAAGAATGCCAAGGGCCAGGTTACGGCAAATTCATTCACCGGAATCGGCTCGGATTCAGAGGTCGGCAAAGGAAACATAAAAATAGACGGTATCATAATGAAGAATCCGGACTCCGAATACGAAAAGCTTATTGGCAGCCGGGTAGAGTATTTCTATAAGGAAACCGGATCGGATGAATATGAATTGGTTTTCGCAAAGCGAAACAACAGAACGACTGTGACAACGGTGAAAGCTTCGGATATAGAAAGCTTTTCGGATATGACATACCGGTATCGTGCAGAAGGCTCACACTCTTATAATAAAAAGATTAAGATTTCAAAAAATACAAATATTGTATTGAATAATCAACGGATCTTTGATTATAGCGATGCGGAGCTTTTACCGGAATCGGGTGAGATTGAATTCATCGACTTTGACGGAAACGGAGTCTTTGATGAGAATGATACTGTTAAAATAACGTCATATACAAATATTGTTGTCAACAGTGTGGATGCGTCAAGACAGATTATATTTGACAAGTATACCGATTATTCAAATCCGGATTCGGAGGACTATTCAATAAATCTTCAGAATATCAACGAATATAAAATTCATGATAAATATGGAGATGAATATGGTCTGAACGAATTGAGAGAATGGGACGTTTTAGCGGTTATGCAGACCCCGGACAAGGATTATGCCGAGATTACGTTGGTTGACGAATGTGCCGGAGGCAAGTTGGAAAGCATAGGAAGCACAGATGATGGGGAAACTTGTCTGAAGATTGGCGGAAAGCAGTATCCGGTATCTGAGAACTTCCGTGGGGATCTCAGTAAGTTCATATGCGGTAATGATGTGACGGTTTATTGGGATTTATACGGGAAAGTTACGGCAATAGAAAACGGAATTGCGTCATATGCCGAAAAGAATGAAAGCACTGCATCGCAGCAAAATGAGCTTACCGATAAGCTCGTCATAGTAAGCGGATATGCCATGGATAAAGAGGAAAATGAGGTATGCTATCTTAAAACTTATTATTCCGATAAGAAAATCACAACTTTTCCGCTTGTCGAGAAAGTAAAGATTAACGAAAAACGTTATAAATCTCTCGAAGCAGAAACGGAACTGGATGATATGTTGGGAAAGGTTGTCAAGATCAGGTTGAATGATAAGAATGAGATTGATGAAATTGTAACGGCAGCAGCTCCGGGCGAGGATGACAACAGAGGGCTGTGGCTTCTGAATTATCCAAATGAAAATCTGAGATACGGTTCAGAGGCAAGCAATTTCGGCGCTCGGTTCTTCAAGAAAAACAGTATTGTTTATACAATACCGAAAACAGCTTCGGAATATACAAACTCTGACGCATATTCAGTAAATACTGCTCAGTTTAGTAATGATTCGGTTTATCAGATAGATGGATATACAACCGATCTTTCCTCAAAGAGCGCGGAAGTTATTGTATACAAAGCGGATCCTGTAAAGGGAGGACAAATCAGTGAGGGCAGTGCATTTATTATAGGCGACATAGCGAATACCGTTAATGCAGACGGTGAGTCAGTTTTGACGCTTGAAGGAATTGATTATAACAACGGGAAAAACGGAACCAGTCAAGTAAGAAGCTATGAACTATCGAAGGATGTTATGTTTATTGATTTCTATGGAAAAGAAATCACCTCGCTAACTGTGGATGATCTGGAGCCGGGAGATTGCTTAAGATATGGTGAAAATAACGGCGTTATAGAAACCATTCAGCTGACATACGACTATAGTAAATCAGAGCTTATATACAATGACGGTACTAAGCCAAACCGTGCATATGCCGGTGATGCTTATGATGTAAGTGCAGATGGAGCATATCTGACGATTGCCACCGGCAAAAGAGCTTGGGAGATTGATGAAAAAGCGGCTGAGGCTGCCAATAATCTTGCAAGCTATTGGATCCGCAGCAATAACATGTATACAATTGTCGATAAGACGGGAACAAAGACGGTAGTGAAGAAAGGATCAAATGCAGATATTCAGACCTATAAAAAGGCAGGCAAGAGCTGTTCGAGAGTCATATTATTCTCGGAATGGGCATCGACAATCTATGCGGTAGTTGTATATATCGAATAGCTTGAATGGAGTGTGTAATGAGAAGATTAATAATAATTTTAATTGCTATTTTGATCTTTACCTGCGAGGGAGCTTATGCATATAGCAGTAATGAAATTAACATATATGCAGCTCCCTACGGGGACGATATTCTGGGCAACGGAACTATTAGGAAGCCATACAAGAGCGTAGAAAAAGTAAGTGAAACGGTAAAGCTTTATATGAAGAGCGGAACCGAAAAAAATATTAATGCGGTTTTTCGCGGCGGAGAGTATAAGCTTCGGGAAAGAATTGAAATAGATTCGCTTTCCAAATCCGGATATTCGGGGACGGTGACTTATAAGTCATACGAAAATGAACGGGCAATTTTTGTCGGAGCAAATCATGATTTTGAGTGGACATCTCTCGGAAATGGTTTGTACAGTACAACGGTTGATTCCGAGGTAAATGTTGTGTTTGAGGATGGAGAGCCATCCTCAAAGGCACGGTATCCGAACAAAAGTGAGCATCGCATGGATGGATATCTTTCGGCTGAAGCAGGCGGAACAAGGGAATACCTGATGTTTAAGGAGGGAGATTTCCCTAAAATCACTTCAAAATCCGATTTGCAGGTCTGTGTTTTTGACGGCGGGGAACTGTGTCTGTATTCCATGAATATCTTGGGTGCCACGCTGGATTATGACGAACATAAAATACTGTTCAGCAAAAATACTGCGATGAAATGCGTTGGTGGTTCAAAGTATTTTATCCAAAATTCACGGGAGCTTTTAGATGCACCGGGAGAGATGTACTATGACAGCGATGAAAAAACACTTTACTATATGCCGAGAAACCCCGAAAATCTCTCAAAGGTACATATTCCGTATCTTACGCAGGCTTTTCGAATGATCGGAACAAAAGAAAATCCCATAGAGAATATCAGAATAAGTGGAATTGATTTTAAATATTTCGGTGCGGAGTTTTCGGGAACCCCGGCAACGGTCTACGCCTATTACGGAAATAATATTGAGATTTCGGATTGCAGCTTTGAAGGTATCGGTGGAATGGGTGTAGAGTTATATTATACAAACCATTCAAGATTAACCGGAAACAAACTGGAAAATGTCGGTGCAACGGGCATTTTTATTCGGGATACCGATGCAGCAGGTAACGAAGGGAATAATGTCATATCAAATAATTGCATTAAAAATGTAGGATTTTATTATGCAACAAGCAATGGTATAGATATTGTTCGTTCGAGTAAAAATCAGGTGCTGAATAATACAGTTTCAGGCTGTACCAGAGCGGCAATTAATCTTGCGGGATCATCGGAACAGACATTTGCGCAATTGGGGACAGAAAAAGATGGGGTGATTCTTACAAGGGATAATATGAAACCCTATCTGGTCAGCAATGATAATGTTGTTTCCGGAAATGATTTGTCGGATTCGATGCTTGAAACGAATGATGGCGGCGTGATATACACATGGGCAATAGGATACGATAACATTATCAGCGATAATTATATTCATGATTCGGGTGCGGATTTTTCATGGAATTTTGGCGCAGTTTATCTGGATGATGATACCAACAGAACGCAGGTTACTCGTAATTATATCACAAGGCTTGGGGATGAGAACGGAAACCTGCGCGACATATTTTTCATTAAAGGTCAGGACAATCAAATTGAAAATAATTTTATTGTGAACTGTAAGCCGGGGAAAGGTGTAGCGCGTGTTGATTCTCAGTCCGGAACCGGACCGGTAGGGAATGTTGTTTTCAGGAAAAACGTTTTTTATAACAGTGGAAGCAGCTTATTCGACTTTTACGGAATAGCGAAACAGCCGGAGAACCCTTTGAATGTGAAGTTTAAAGAATGCGATTATAATCTCTATTATGACAGCTCAAATTACTATGAAATTCGCATCAGAGATGAAAATCAAGACGGCGCTACGAAAAAGCTCTGCGATATTTCCGAATGGAGAAGCGATTACGGGTGGGATATTCACTCCGTGTTCCAAAAAGCCGAATTTGCCGATTCATATACGGAGGATTTCAGACTTACCGGCAACGGAGCGGCGGCGGATTTTGGAATTGACGGAATAGATATTTCAAAATGCGGAGTCGGAGAGGAATATCGGTTTACATCCGACGCGTCCTTGGAAAAACTTTATCTTTCGGTTGAGGATTCCGTATATGCAAATGTTGAAATGAACTGTGGTGAGCAAAGAAAGCTCTGTGCTGTTGCCAAAACAAAAGACGGCATTATCATAAAGGATGTCAGGCTTCTGTTCGGCTCGTCCGATTCGGAAACTGTGTCTGTGACAGATGGAGTGATTACGGCAAAAAAAGCCGGAAAAGCCCGAATAACGGCGGTATGCATGGCGGGAGAACAGATGTGTACGGCGGAAGTATATGTTTATGTAAAATAAAAATACGGTTGGAATTATGTTTCCGGATAATTTGAACGGTATTTTTGTTGAAGAGATTTGTAAAATGCAAATTTACATCGTTTGATTTTTATAAATCTCTATATAAGAAAATAAAAGGAGGAAGTAAAAAAATGAGAAAAAATTTACGGAAAATTATTTCTGCATTGCTGACATTGGCAATGATTGTTTCGGTAGCTCCGATGCTCGTATCGGCTGCGGAAACAGATCAGGAATACAAAGTGGTATGGATCGGAGGATCCTTTACCGAGGGAGTTGCCGGAGTGGACGGCGACAGAAGCAAATGCTTTGCCTCCCTGGTTACAAAATGGATGAATGACACCGAATGGGCAGGCAAAAATGTAAGCGTCACCGGAATCAACAGCGGAGTAGGCGGAACATTGTCACCTTATGGTCGTATGCGATATGAAAAGGACGTTCTGGCATATGATCCCGACTTGGTGTTTATTGAGTTTAACGGAAATGACGCCGGAATGGGAAATTATCTCCAGGCGGCATATGCAATGGAGAGTATGGTACGGAGAACCTTAACGGCAAGCCCGAAAACAAAAATTGTTTTCTTGGAAAGACCGGAATGGGCATCGCCGGAAATGGCTGCTGAAGCTCAGAAATACCATGCAATGATTGCGGATTACTATGATGTACCGCTGATGGATATTACGCAAATAGCTACAGAGGTTCCGGATGGAGTATCATCGGATGGATGCCACCCGAATGAAAAAGGTCATGCGGCAATTGCCGAGGGAATCGAAAACTGGCTTACGGAAAATGTCATCAATTATCCCACATTAAAGCAGTTCACTGTAAATCCAAGCTATGTTCCGATCATTCCGGCATATCATGACGCAAAAGATTACATGGTAGCGGATGCAACAACAGGCTGGTATGTAAATGACAACGGACAGCTTCAGTCAGATACATTCGGAGATGTTTTAACCTTGAAATTTAAAGGCGACGCAGTTGCATTTGCCGGAGTGTCGGGCGGAACGGATGCCGTTTGTACATTTGTAGTGGACAGCAGTATTAATGAATCCGGAAAAGAAGAAAGCGGAATCCAGGGTTCGATTGCGAACATTGGACATTGCAAGGGCGTGTATCTCGGTATGGGAACCGGAGAGCATACTATGACAATAAAAAATAATCACAGTGCATCGGGAAGCAGTTCCGCATCTATTGTAATTGATAAAATTATTGTCGACGGTATAGAGAATGATGCGGTAGCTCCGGTTGAATCGACTGCCGGATATAATGTATTCTATGATAAGATTTCTGATGATACTACTTTCCATTGGGGTGACTGGGTTACCGGTCAAGGCTGGACAAATCAGAGAAGATATACGACAGGCGGCGGTGTTATTTCAAAGGAAGGTAACTATGCCACCATGGGCTGCGCAAATCCTGCAAGAGGCTTGCAGATGGCAACAAAAGGCGCAAGGCTTATTTATACTATGCCCGAAAATGCAGGCGCTGTAGGTTCTGTTTCATTTAGAATTTGTGCAAAGGGGGATTACAGTGAGGGTAATCCGCTTATGAAGGTTTATGCGATTGACGAAAACGGAACGGAAACATTACTGAATGTTCTGCCGGGCGTATTGTTTAAAGGACAGGGCGGCACCAATACAAACCAGGGATTGAACACCTATGATTTTATGGGCTGCGGAGTACCTGCCGGGACGAAAAAGCTTGCGTTTGAATATGATGTTGCAAACTATGGCGCAGCGCTCAGCAATGTTAGATATACATACGGCGCTCCGACTTTCGAAAAGGTGACAATGGAGTTGAATGCTCAGACGTTTGTCGGTTCTGAGGAACAGATAACGGTAAAGGGATATAATTCGGACGGAAGCGAATATGACCTTTCAGATGCAGATATTGTTTATTATACATCAGACAACGACATTGTGGATGTGAACTCAAGCACAGGCACAGTTAAGGCAAAGGCTGCCGGAACTGCTGTAGTTAATGCTGAAATTACAGTCGGTGATAAGGTTTTTGAAAAATCAGCGAAAATTACAGTATATGCAAGTGCGGATGTAAGCTCATCATGGTTTGCAATTCCGAAAAATACATATGTTGCAGGAACAAGCGGTAAAATTGATTTTCATGCCGTAATAGACGGAACGGAACAGGTAGACGCACTTCCGACAACCTACACATCCGGCAATCAGGAAGTTGTTACGATTGATAATAACGGAAACTTCAAAGCGGTAGGCGCAGGTACAGCAGTAATTACTCCGTCAGTTTCGGTACTTTCAGACACGTATTCGCCCATCATCATCAAGGTAGTAGACAGCAATAAGACAGTGCATAATTTTTACGATGATAATCAAAGCGGAAAATTAACGGTAGCGAATATGAAGAATCAGTATAGTCAATATGCAAACCTTCGAAACGGTACAGAGTTATATGCATGGTGTATCAATACAGAAAACAATCTTTATTTGAATAACGATCATTATCTGAGCTTGAATGAGGGTCCGGGAAATACACGGAACAAGTATGCCGCATTTATTTATAAGCTGGGTGATTCTGCCGAAAAGTTTGAATACGATTATATCAATAACAATGGTTGGTCAACAGATCCGAGAATAGCATATTTAAGCAGTGAAAACTATACATTTACTGTCAATGACACAACATATGATCTTGCAAATATGGATAACTGTACTTCGAATCGTACATCTTATGCATTTGATGATGGACGTACAGAAGATGACAGCAATGACGTTGTATTGAAATCCGGATGGGTTGAAGATACAAGCTTCACAAAGAATGAGTTAGGCAACTATGAGTATTTAATATCATCCGATGTTCCGGAAGGAGCAAAATATGTGCTTGTATTATTTGACTATAAAATGACAAAGTGGCCGGGGCATAATCGTTTGAAGGGTGCAAACATCATTTATAAAAACGAAATTGCAGCCGTTGAAGCCGCAGGAGATAATAAGATTGCAGTAACATTTAAGGGAGCTGTAGAAAATCCTGATGTTACTTCATTCAAGGTGAATGGAACTTCGGTTCAGGCAACCGTGGACAGCTATGACGCTGATACGCAGACGCTTTATTTATCGGTTCCTTATAACAAAGGAGATTCCATCAATATAGAAGTATCGGGAATGACATATCAGACAGTAATAGCGGATGACAGAGAGCAAATCTCAGCAGTCAGCCTGACAGTAGACGGTGAAAAAGTTGAAGAAATACCGGTAGGAACGACATCATGCAGTGTAAAGGCGAAGGTTATCAACACACTTGAAAATGAAGTGTACATTATTGCCGCTCGTTATTCAGACGACGGAAAAACGCTTAAGGATGTTAAGCTGGACAAAGCGGCAGTTACAGGTGGAGAGGCAGAATCCAATCTTTCATTTACGTTTGAGGGAGATGGATTTGCTTCCGGAGAATCTGTAAGAGTATTTTGCTGGACAACAAAATTTGCACCGTTTATGAATTATAACAATATTCAAACAGTGTTTAAATCCGGAGAGTTCTAAAAAGAAAGTTTTGTATTCCCGGCGGCTTGAGCCGCCGGGGGTATGAGTGTTAAGCCAGGAGGAAATGATGAAAAAAATATTCAGCGTTTTAATATCTTTGATCATGATAACAGGCAGTTTCTCAAATGCATTTGCAATGAGAAATGAAGAGAGAAGAAGACTCGAAGAAGAACAAAAGAAAGAAGAAAATATTGGAAAAGAAGAAAAATCTCCGGATTTATCGGAAGAACTTTGTGCAAAGCTTGATGGCTGTCTGATTTTTAAAAATGGCAGCAAAATAAGATTTGAATCGGGAAAATCGGTTCAAGGAGATGCGGAAGCCTATTTAAAAGACGGGAACATGTATATTCCGGCTGCTGTTTCGGCAACGTTTTTCGGATCTGCTGCCGTTTGGGATCAAGAGAACAGCAGGGTTTCGATAGATGGAAAAGTAGTTTATCCGACGGATCAGTCGGAAATAAAGGATGGCAGGACAATGATATCGGCCGATGGAATCACAAAATTCATTTCGGCAAAAGTTTTATACAGTGAAAACGACGCTGTTATTTTGGGAAAGAATGATATTTCGCAGGAGACTCTGGAAGAGGTCAAAGCCGCGATTCAAGATACATTTTATGTTGTTCCGGATACAAGCGTACAGGGAGACGGAAGCCTTGAAAATCCATTCGGCGGATTTGAGACGGCAGTTTCTCAAATAAGAGAGCTTACCAAGAACGGAATGACGAGCAATATTAAGGTATATTTAAGAGGAGGACGGTATTTGTTTGATAATGCCGTAAATCTGACTGAGTCAGACTCCGGAAAAAATGGATTTACTATTACATATGAGAGCTATCCGGGCGAACAGGCGGAGATTTCGGCAACCCATGATGTTACCGGCTGGACAAAATATAAGGATGGCATCTATATGGCAAAAGTGGACGCCAAACAAGAAATCTGCATGCTTTATGAAAATGAGCAGACAGCGGTTAAGGCGCGGTATCCGAATATGGATTGGGAGGGGTGGACGAAAGATCCCTCCAAATATCAGCTCAAGATTTATGATGAGGATAAGGAAAATAGGGATACTCAATTTTATTTCTCAAGCGAGGATAAAATTCCTTATGTAAAGAATCCGAATCAATTGCAATGTGCATATTATGCGGCAGATTATACGCATCAGATTATAAATTGTAAAATTGATTACCGGAGTAAACGCATTACTTTAGCAAACAGAGCAAGTTGGTATCCGGCAGAAAAAGACAAAAGATATTATCTTCAGGGCAGCTTAGATCTTCTTGACTATCCGGGCGAATATTATCACGATACATCAAGCAATACAATTTATTATATGCCGTTTAACGATGATATAGAAAAACAAACAATACTGTACGCTACGGATAACAGTATGTTGAATATGACCGGTACGAACGACGTGATAAAGAATATTCAATTTAAAAATATTGTTTTTGGCGGCTGCAATATGGTTTCCACCTTTGGAGAAGAGTATAATTTAGGTGCGATAAACTTAAAAAATGCAGAAAATTGTGGATTTGATGAATGTGAGTTTAATGGCTGCGGCGGATGTGCGGTAGTGATTTGGGACAGCAAAAAATGCTTTGTAAAAAACAGCTATCTGCATAACATCGGATGTAATGGAGTCAGCTTGCGAGGATCTTATGATGATGGAATAGTACGCGAGGGCGGAAATATTATAGAAAATAATTATTTTTATAATATAGGCGCTATAAAGCGAGACACTGCCGGGATAATGATCAAAGGCTCTGACAACAATAAAATAATCTATAATACAATAGAGTTTGTTTCAAGAAATGCCATATGGGGCGGAACGGGTTTTGGAGCAACCCGAAAAAAAGGACAGACGATCAACGGTACGCTGATTACTGAAGAGAACATGTATGACTTTAAAAACTTCCGCGGAAATCTGATAGCATATAATGATGTATATAATTGTATGACAGATTCTTCCGATGGCGGCCCGATTTATATCTGGGGAACGGGAAAGGATAATGTGATTAAAAACAATCATGTGAACGAATACGATATTTTATACGGATTCGGATATGCACTTTACGGTGATGACCAGACGGGCTACACCACATGGGAAAATAATATCGTCGATCACATTAATTTACATGGTACGGGAAGATTGAATGCCATGATTATTACTAAGGCAATGGATCATAAGGTCATTAACAATTTCTTTATAGACGGCAATCCTCAGAAGGGCGCATACAGTACCGAAACAAAACTGAACGATTCTCATGATAATATCACATATACACGGAATCTGACGATGAACTGCAGCGACCAGCTTCATGGACAATGGAAATGGTATGATGACCGGTTCAAGCTTTGCAATTATAATTTCTATTATAATGACAGCGGAAAGTATTTGATCTATAACAACACGAAAGCAAAAACGCTTGAGGATTGGAAGAAGATCAATACAGATAATGGTTATATGGATACGGCATCCATATCCGGAGAAAATCCGAGCTTTGTTGATTATGACAACAGAGACTACCGTTTCAAATATGATACAAAGGCATATTCAATCGGAATCCAGGATATTGATGAAAAGAATATCGGTGTTAAAGAAGATTTCAAATATGCCGACAAGGACGATGAATTAAAGAAGCTTTACCTTGAAACCGACACAGACGGATTGAGTGCGAATGTACGGCTGAACACAGGCGCAACGGCGCGGGTCAGCGTTACGGCAAGAACGGAAAAAGGATTCTTTGCGGATCTTCAAAATTCTAAAATAACGTATTCTTCGTCCGATGAAAGCGTTGCCCGGGTATCCGATAACGGAATCATCACAGCGGCGAGCAATGGTATTGCGGAAATCAGCGTTACGGCAGAGAAGAATGAAAAAACGGTTTCCTCAAAGCTTTATGTTCTCGTAGGCGACAGCTTTGAAACGCTTCATGCAGAGGCTGCGGAAAAGGTAATTGACAAGGGGAAAACCACGGACATTATAGCGTCTGCGAAATCAAGCATGGGCTTTTATCTTCCAATATCAAGCTTTGAATATAGAAGTTCAAATGAGTCCGTTATCAGCGTGGATGAGAACGGAAAGGTGACAGGAAATGCACCGGGTAAAGCTACTGTTACGGTTACGGGAACTTATCATGGTATTTCCAAATCGGCAGTGGCAGAAATCACGGTTTTGGACGGAGTGCTTGATAATATAACGCTTACAGCCGATAAACCCGATCCGATTGTGATCGGAGATAAGATCAATCTGAGCTTTGAGGCAAAGCTGACAAACGGACGTGAGGTGCAAGCTTCCGAGGTAATCGCTTCTTATGAGTCGGGCGATGAAAATATTATCAAGGTGGATGAAAACGGCGTTGCTTCGGCTGTTGGCGAAGGCAGAGTTATGGTAACGGTGTACCTTGAAAAAGATGGATTCAGAAAGAGCCAGAGCATCTCGTTAGCGGTATTCGATAAGTATTCCGGAAAACTGGGAGATGGATTCAAGGAAGTGAACTTCGGTGAATCGCATGGATATGCGGATTTCTTGGATGATGGAAAAATCAAGCTTCGTGCAACCGGAAAAGACTTCTGGGGCGCAGCCGATGACGGATATTATCTGTATAAGGATGTCAATGCGTCAAGTATTGAAATGAATATTGAATCGCTTTATATGTGTTCAAGCAATACATCGGTCGGTATACAAATGCGTGCGGCAGCAACACCGGAATCCAGAAATGTAGGAATCAGATGTACTGCTACGGGTAACATGGTTATTGTATGGCGAGCAGAAGACGGCGGAGGTTATGAATATCAAACCGTCACATCCGTAGCTTTCCCGGTAGGCATGAAGCTGGAGAAAGCGGGAAATACAATAACGGTATATGCGAATTACGGAAAAGGCGCGGGTTACGAGTTCTTAAAGACGATTGAGATGAATCTTGGCGCAAGTCCCACCGCAGGCGTGAATGTGTTTGCCCAAAGCACGGACGGAACCTCAACCGAAGGTATCATTAACGGACTTAAAATAGAGGAATCAGTAAATTAATTATGAGATATTAAGGTGAGAAAGGAATACGACATGAAAAGATTAATTGCAGTTTTACTCAGTATATCTATGATCTTAGGTTTATCAGCCGCATATGCGGCTGATAAAACCGAAATAAACGATGGACTGGATAATGCCGAATGGGTTTTTTCAGCGAGTGATAATATTTTATTCGGGCAAACCACCTCTGCATTGGGAGATTATGAAAATCCTGTTTATGCAACCTCCGGGGTGGGTACAATGGAGTTTGTCTATGAGCTTGACAATATGGCAGGCTTTGAAGTTATGACTTTAAACTACAAGGAATTCGAAGATATAAAATTTTATATAAGCGATGATAATGACGAATATACTGCGGTTACAGAGGTGCAGAGAACAGCGTCAGAGCTTGCAAAGAACTGGCAGAAAATCTCATATTCGGCTGCTGTAACGGCGAAATATCTGAAAATAGTAATTGTACAGGAGAAAGCCAAGTATATTCGTGTGGACAATGTCAATGTTTATGCGGATGTTGAGCCGGAGCTTTTGTCATATGAATTTTTCAGAAACGAAAAAGCAATTGAAGGACAAAACATAAGTGGTGCAGACACCCTTGTGCTTCATTATAATCAGGTTATGGAGAAAGCGCCGCTTTTGATCAGCGATGGGAGCGCTGCACCGGTAGAAGTAACCGGTGAATATGGTGAAAGCCGAAAGGATATTGTATATAAATTTGCGCCTCTTTTATTTGATATTTACAGCTTTTCGGTCAGCGGACTGCAAACGGTAACGGGAAAAACAACAGATTTCGCTCAAACTGCAGGAATGGAGGCAGTTTTCGGCTTACCCGAAAATTTATATTTATCCGAAACATATAAAACGGCAGAGATGATAAAAACAATTGTTGACGCCGAGGGAAATGAATATACTCCGGAAAATCCGGTGCTGTCCATCTCGGAAGAAAACCAAAGCATATTAAAGATCGAGAATGAAAATATTATACCGTTATCCGGAGGAGATGCAGCAATTAATGTTGCTTTTGAAATCAATTCTGAAAAGGTTCAATATAGCTATTCGGTTCATGTATGCGCTCCGCAGTCGGCAGAAATTTTACCGGCAAAGAAACAAATGACGATGGGGGAAAGCTTTGACGCGGAAGTGTCTGTTCTGCTGGATGATAACACCTATGCTTCACCCTCTGTTATTCAGTTAAAGTCTACGGATGAAACGATTGTGAAGGCTTCCGGTAAGACGATCACTGCCGTTGCGAAAGGCAATGCCTTTGTCAGCGTCCATGCAGAATATTATGGATATTCGTTTGACAGGATCATTGCTATAGGTGTTGAAAGAGAACCTCTCGCGGCTTTTTCGGAAGCAGTGCTTTCAATGAACAGAGATGAGCTTGTGGTCGGAAGTGAGGCAGAAACGATTTTGAGCGGAAAGAGCTCTGATGGCGACAATGTTGATATGACCGTGGCGTCATGCACCTATTACAGTGATGATGAAAGCATCGTTACAATATCGTCAGAGGGAAGAGTCAGTGCAAATGCAGTCGGAAAGGCAGCGGTTTATGCGGATGTGACAGTAGGGGGAATAACCGTGCGCACAAATACTCTTCAGGTTACGGTGGTGAAAGATGATCTTATTTCAGCAGCTCTGGGCAGTAATACTTTGTATATGGAAACAGGGGAAAGCGAGGAGTTTTTTGTATCGGCAGCGACCCGATCGGGCAGAGCGATAGAGAATGGCTATAATGTGAAATATATAAGCGAAAATGAATCGGTTGCAGCTTTTACGCAAAATAAGCTTACGGCAAAAGAAGCCGGAGAATGTTCTGTCTATGCTGAAGCATCCTATAATGGCAAAACAATATCGACCCAAAAATATATTGTTAAGGTCAGCGAAAAAGAGGGAGAATTTTCGAAGAATTTCAAAGAATCAAAAGACTGGTCGGGAACATTATCGCATACGGACGGACTTTCTGTATCGAATGATGGAGTTTCTTTGAAAAATGGAGAAAATCAATATATTACCTTTAAGACAAAGGACAGTATTGCAACTCTTTCTTTGGGAGGAATGTCTTACGGTTCTGTCAGCGACGATGACATTACGGTTTGGGTGTCAACAACCGAAGATGCGGATGAAAATTATGAAAGAGTTCCTATTAATATTACAACGTCGGGTAGCGGAAAGCTTGTATTTACAGGAGTCAATGCAGATATTATTTATGATGCGGAGTTTTTGAGAGTTTATATCAACGCCTCAACAATACGTCTGGAAAATGTTGACGTTGTTTATAATGCAGCTCCGGATGTATTGGGAGTAACAGAGCTTACGTCAACAGGGGCATTAAGAGGAAATGCAATGCCGGATATGCTGAATATTGTTTTTTCGCAAGAAATTGACGAGAATAGTATTCAGGAAATTTCTCTTTCTGAAAAAAACGGTGGAAAGATAAACGGTATATCCTTTGTATGTTCGGGAAAAAGCTGTAAAGTCCTTTTTGATAAGCTTTCCCCGGAGGATTATGTTCTTTCGGTATCCGGAGTCAAGAATAAAAACGGTCTTGAAATGAATCATGTGTTTACATATGATATATCCGGAAAGAGTTCGGAAGAAAACATTGTTATTGAAAATATATCGTTGTCGGCAAATGTAGTATCGGCAGACGTCATTAACAATTCAGAGCCGGTAAGAGGAGATATTTTGTTTGTTATATTTGATGCCAACGGCAGAGCGGTATCGGTAGCAATGGAAAAGGATTATTTGCTCTCCTCGGGCAACAACAGCATACGCGTCAATACATTGGCGGAGGGTGCAGAGGCTAAAGTATATGTATGGAGCAGTTCGGCTATTCCGACTGTGTTAGATTAATTGGGAAAGGAATATTGAGTATGAGAAAGTGCCTGGATGTATTTTTTATGACGATCTTCGCTGTTTTTTTGCTTCAAGCTGCCGCCGGAGCAGCCGGCCCGGTCGGAAGGTATTTTCCGTTAAGCGGCGATATGGAGATTAGCGGTGATTTTAAAGAAATGCCGTCGGATAACACGGTAAATCTGATTGCAATAAAGTCTCCGGCAAATTATCTATCTTTCTCTGAAAAGGATATTTTTTATATATCGTCTACGCAGCCGGGAAATGACGGAAGCTATGCGTTTGTATTTCATCCGGGAGAGGAATATAAAAACCTCAATATTTACATCAAATCCGAAAACAAGTATGAGCCTGTCGAGATTTTTAAATTTGAGGATCCGGGATATACAGCTGCTTTTACGGGAGCAAAAATCTATCTTTCAAATGATGTACTTTCCGTCGGTTCGGAAGCTGAAATTGAAGCAAAAGCTTTTGGGGAAAACGGAGAAGAGCTTTGCATAGAATCCTGTGAGTTTTATACGGACAATTCGGATTGTGTTGAAATCAGCGGAAATCGGATTTTAGGATTGCACGCCGGAAATGCAAATGTATATGCAAGAGTTACTGTATATGAAAAAACGATCGAAACAGCTCCAATCTGTATCTCTGTGCGAAAGGATAATGAAGTAACGGAGATTATTGGTGTTACAATGAAAAAAGACGGTGAAATATTAGATATTGCCGGGGATATATCCGATGCGGACAGTGCAGTATTTGCTTTTAATACAGCGGCTGTTATCAAGGGTATGGAAATGCTTGATTTGAAAACAGGTGAAAAAAGTATTTTGGAAGGGGAGTTCAATTCCTCCTCCAAAAGCTTTACGGTGCGCTTTGAGGAAGAACTGGGGTACGGAAAATATAAATTTTTGCCGATAACTGAAGACGGCAGTTATATTTCGCCGATTATTGAAGGCTGTGATTTCAATTTTGGGATTCCTCAAGAAACAGCGCCGGGGTGTACATATCTTTTGAATTTTACGCTATATAACTATAGGGGATACTCGATTCCGATCAGTGATGTGATGCTGTCGGGCGATTCTGTAAATGAAGGGCAATTCATGCCGGTTCAACCCGGAATCCATACCATTTCGGCAAGCTTTTCATACAACGGCATTGAAAAAAACGTCCGTGAAACGGTATGTGTTGAGGATGTTCAGACCATCATTCCAAGGGTGAAAAAATTGTGTATGGAGGTGGGTGAAACACAAAAACTCAATTTTTATGCTATCGGTTCCGGCGGGGGTATGCTAACTGTCACTCCTGAATTTTCATCATCGAATGAACGGAAAATCTCCGTTTTGGAGGATGGCACGCTGAATGCAAAGCAGCAGGGAACAGCAGATATTACAATAAAGTGCGGCGAGGCTTTTGCTAAGGTGAAAATATATGTCGGGATTGAGGGGAATAAAGATATTTCGGCAGGAAATATGATAGCAGTCCCTGCAAAGATGGAGGTTGGCGAACAACAAAATGCATATGTCGGTGATTATAGTTTGACGGGCGTAGAAACAAAGTCGGAAGGTATATTCACATCAGACAATGAGAATGTTATAAAGATCATCAATGGCAATATTGTTGAGGCTGTAGGCTGCGGCACCGCTGTGATCAGCACAAAAATCGGCGATCATACGCTTAAAAAGAAAATCAGTGTAGGTTCTTCGGTTGCAGTATCGGCAGAGCTTGAGATGAAATCATCCTCTCTTCCGTTAGGCAAATACGATACACCTAAGCTTGTGATAAATTCTAATGAATATTTATCATATGGTGAATATACGCTTTATTCTGAGAATCCGGATGTAATCGCTGTATCGGACAACTTGATTTATGCAAAAAGCGTAGGACAGTCAGACATTTATGCGGTGCTTGCTGACGGAACGATTACAAAGCCTGTCAATATAACTGCTTTTGAACCCTGCGGTGGATATTTGATTGACAAAATGGAGAATATGGATCATATATTTTTCATGGATTCCGATCTTAAGCTTTCAAAAAACGGCATTATGTCCAAAACAGCTAAAGTAGAACCATTATCTTTTATTTATAGGCTCGGTGGAGATATTCATGATTTTATTATCTATGATTACATTTGTAATCCGTCCTATGAAAGTGAGGATGTTCATGTGTATGTTTCAGTGGATAATGATACCTATACGGAAGTAAGTGGTATAAAACGGATCAAAGGGCAGCAAATAAACGGATGGGGCACAGATGCGCTGGTTTGCAAGGATATTCCGTCCGGTATGAGATATTTGAAGATTGAGATCAATAACCTTCAAGCAGCGCAAGCGACAATCATATCAGGTGTGGAAATCGGTTACAGCAGCGTACCGGAGGTGATTGACTTTAAAGTCATTGATGATTGCAAGGAGGATGAAATTTACAAAAACATCCTGGGTCGGAAAGCTGTTATTACATTTAATCAGCCGATTAATCCGGATACGCTCAACAATATACTGTTATCTGAAGGAGAAATCTCAAATCCGTATTATGACGCGGATTTATGCAGATATGAGTTTGTTATCAATGACAAATCATATGATGATTTTACGCTTGCGATAACCGGTGTATCGGATTATACAGGCAGGGAAAATAACCCATTCACGGCGAGCATCAGTGCGCTTTCTGGAAAATATGCAGTCACGGGACATGTTATTTATGAGGTGGGTGAAAAACTTTTGGCGCAGAGGGTTATTCTAAAAAATGATACGCTCTTTTATAAGCAATATGCTGTAATATCCGCCGACTATGATTCAAACGGCAGACTGATAGCGTGTAAAACGATAGCAGAGGGAAATATAAGTCCGACAGAAACATCTTATGTGTTTGCTGCATGCAATCCCAATTCAAAGCTTTTTATATGGGAAACGCTCTCAAGCATGAAACCGGTTGAACAGAATGATTAAGATTGATGAAATAAAAAGGAGAGTCAAAATTAACTAAATTATAATAGAAGATTATACTGTGAGGAGAGGATAAGAATGATTGATTATACAATTCAAAAAGGAAAAATCAAGGCGGAGGATGGAGTGCCGAATCTTCCGAGGTGGTATTGCGATGATTTGATTGCGATGGAAAATGACAAATATGGGATTTCAAAGGTGGAATATTTCAATCGCACGACCAAAGGAATCCCCACCGTGTTTTTTGATGATATGTGGGGCGGCATGAAATTTTATATTCAATGTGGAGGAAACTGTTATTCGGAGAATATCAAAAATACAGTGGTAATGCCTTACGGATTCTGCGGAACTTGGAAAACTGAATTTGGAGATTTTCAATATAGCAGGCGCATTATCAACAATACAATAGTAACAACTATTAAAACGGGGGACGCTGTGCCCGATCATGCAGCTTTCAGCTTAGAGTTTCTGGATGGTTTTTGTCTTAAACCGCAGAAATGGGGAGATTTTCGGTTAATAGATCAAATAAAACGTGAATGGGGAAAATGGCAGTTTACGAATAATACTTTAAAAATATATTTTAATGAACCTGAAGAAAATGCTTCAACCCATATTGTTATCGGCGGTAATTTTGATATGCAATATGTGAAACGTACATTAGGTGGAAAAAATATTCTTACCGGTCCTTGTTTTTTGCCGAATCATGAATATTCATTTTATATTTCGTTTGATGAAGCGGATGAAAAAGCAGATAGGCGTTTGGAAGAAACAAAACGGGAAGAAAATGCTTTCATCAAAGAGCAGGAAGAAAGATACCTTCGTGTGGCAAATCGTGTTCCGATTCTACAAAGCCCGTATGAGTCCCTTAATCGCTTTTTTGAGCTTGCACCGCTTTATCATGAATCGTGTAAGGTTCAGTCTGTACCGGGAGCCATACGAGCAAAAACGCATTGCTACTGGGTATGGGGCTGGGATGGCATGAGTTCGAATTATGCATATGCATATTTGGGAGATGTCGAGTTTATGGGACAGCTTTTGGAGCTTTATATGCAAACCGCGGATAGCAATGGAGGCATTGTCCATTGTTTTAATCGGGATATGACCCATAAAATTACAAGTATGTATTCTGCTCAGGGGTTTTATATCAGCCTGTTATATCAATATCACATTAACGGAGGGGATATAACGCCGTATTATGATTTTGCAAAGAAATTACTGCGGACCATTTTGAGCCATGAAGTAAAAAATCTCGGACTTTGTGATGGCTGGTCGTTATTCCCTGATTTTCGTGAAGCGATCATGGAAACAGGAAATGATATCAGTACATTTAATAACAGCAGTCTTTACTGTGCAGTTTCGGCGATGGAATATATGGCACAAGAAATGGGAGATCATGAAACTTATAAGGAAGCTTCGGAATTTACCGAACGAACGCGTAAGAACTTTTCAAATATATTTTTTGATAAAGAAAATGGATATTTTGTATCTTCGGTACAGTCAGAAACTCTTGAAAAACGTCCTTCGTATACCTCCATGGCGATAAAATGGGATAGTCCGTTTTGCCGCGATTTGGTGACTGGCAAAAATCGGGAGGTGATAAGATTTTTCGAGAAGAATTTTATTAAAAGACCGGGGATTGCACCATTGCCGTCATGGGGAAAGTCGTATGATTTTGATTCAAATCAGGCACATTCATGGTGGCCGGCAACAAGTGAATATTTTGCGCGACTGATCAATGAAGAAAATAGAAAAGATTTAATTGATAAATTTATATCATGGATAGAATATTGGACAGACAAACTGATGTGCCCGGAGGGGGTAGACTGCTATGTGGAAACAGAAACTCCGGATACGGATTTTTGGACATGCATCAATGGTGCATGGCAGGCGTATTCTATTCGCGCTTGGTATGAAGCGGTTGTACATGCTGTTGTAGGTGTGGAAATTGCAAATGACGGAATTTATTTATATCCATATTCGGGAGAAGAGATGTCGCTTTTGGGGCTTAATTTCGGACAGAAGAAGCTGGATGTCTATATGAAAGGAAGCGGGACAAAAATCAAAAATGTAACTGTGGATGGACAGAAACTCGGAGCGATATATAAAATAGAAAAAAAATATTTGTCGGATCATAGCGTGATTGAAGTGGAAAGATGTGTTTAATGTGCTTCAAAAATAATATAGCGGTAGGAAGTACTATATGATCTATGTGATTATAAACTATTATTGGTGTGAAAGCTGGGATAGAAAGTGAAAAACAGAATTGAAATGCCATTGATCTTTTCGGATAATATGGTTTTGCAGCGCGATCAAAAAATTCCGGTCTGGGGAAAAAGTGACGGAGATGTAGAAGTAATATTTGGCGAAAAACGATATACCGGCAATGTCAAGAATGGACATTTTAAGCTTTACCTCGATAATCATGATGCGGCGGAAAATATGGAGTTGGTGATTCGGTGCGGGGAAGAAACGCTCACATACAAAAATATTTCGGTAGGTGAGGTATGGATTGCAGGCGGTCAGTCCAATATGGAATGGCCGCTTGAGAATAGCACAGACGGCTGCTTTGATATGCAGTTTGCAGCTTTGGAGGATCATGTTCGATATTTTTCCGCGCTGCATTTTGATGATGAAAAAAATCAATATATTAGTAAAAATAATAAATCGGTATGGAGCAGTGTTTTATCCGATAATGGGAAAATAAGCGCATGTGCATACTACTTTGCAAAGCGTTTATATTCAAAACTGAATGTACCGATTGGAATTATAGATTGTAATGCCGGAGCAACAAGTATTTTTCATTGGATCCCGGAAGAGTTTCTGGATAATGAAGAATTTATTCCATACGTCAATGGCTATGATGAATTTATTTTGGGAAAAAGAATATCAGGAAACAATAAAATTATGGGAGCGGCGATTTCTGCTTCTTATGGAACATGTTTCGAGAATTATATGAGAGAACTTTGCCCATATTCCGCGAGGGGAGTAATATGGTATCAGGGAGAAGCTGATGCTGCCGGAAAAGAGTCTGCTGAAATATATGTACAGGCATTTAAAACCTTAGTGAAATCATGGCGCGAGAAATTAGAGAATGATAACCTATTGTTTATTTCTGTGTTACTTGCCGGATATGGTGGTGAATGGATTGGAGGAAATAAAGCCAAAGCATGGGCATATATGCGTAATGCGCAGATTCAAGCTTGCGAAAATACACATACCTGTTATGTTAGCGCCATTGATCGCGGAGGGGTTGATAATATTCATCCGGCAGAAAAAATCATAGTGGGACAAAGGCTTGCAGGATGCGCTCTTAATAAGGCATATGCAATGAGCATTAAATGGAAATGCCCTACTATGAGAACTATATCTATAGAAAATGGTATTTTAAAGATATATTTTAATCATACATATGGGAGATTATTTGCAAGTTGCTGTGAGGGATGTGATATTGCCCTAAAAGATAGTCTTAAACTATGGCATTGGTATCAGACGGTCGTATCAGAAGATCATCTTGAGGTGAAAATAGGAGATTTGAAAATAACAAAAGTACGATTTTGCTACTGTAATAATCCGAAGATAAGAATATATAACCAATACGGTTTACCGGCAGTACCGTTTGAATATACTTTTGATAATTGAACGTCAGAGCCGACGGTATCGAAACAATACAGTCATGAAAGAGAATCTCCCAAAAACGTTACTTTTTTTATAATGAAAGGAATATTTATACTATGAAATGTACTGTCAACAACAAAAGCCA
>CAUGRT010000033.1 GCA_959602045.1 uncultured Clostridia bacterium
ATTATATCAGATTTTTGGGTGTTTGTCGACTCTATTTATATTATACCACTCCATTTTTGTAACTCACGATATTGACGAGGCTATTTTTCTGTCGGATAAAATTATTATGATGTCTACAAGACCGGGACGTGTGAACAAGGAAATTCGGGTACCGTTCAAAAGACCGAGAAACAGAGCCGAAATGATTGGATTGAAAGAATACAGCGATTTTCGTAATGAGCTTATATCATTGTTTTACAGTGATATTGTTGATAAAATCGGCGGAGATGAGGTGGTTTTATAATGACAGTACAACAACGTTTTTTAAGAGTGACGAATGTTTTGTTCATTCTTTTGTTGCTGGTTCAGCTTCTGCCGGATAAGGTTTCGGGCGAAACGCATACCGCTTATCTCATAGGCTTTGCGATCATCCTCGAAGTATTGGCTTTGACCGCCTCGATATTATCCAAAAATGAAAACGGGTTAAATCTTTCTCTTGACATAATCGGTTTTATCTATGCTTTGATTATAGGTTGGACTCTTGTAACGGCGAAATTCAATATCTTAAATGAAGCATTGTTTCCGCCGCTCGGAAAAATCTTTTGGCAGCTTATACAGGACATCGGCAAAATCCTTGTCAATATAAAAAGTTCTCTCGGAATTATAGTCCAGGGATATTTGCTTGCGGTTGTTATTGCGATACCGTTGGGATTGTTTTTGGGTTGGAGCGTCAGACTCGGAAATGCGGCTACATACATTTCAAAGTTTTTAGGCTCAATACCGCCTATTGTATATATTCCCTACGGAATAGCGCTGTTGCCGACTTTCCGTTCCGTTTCGGTGTTCGTCATATTTCTTGCAACATTTTGGCCCGTGCTTGCAAGCGCGATGAGCGGCGTGCTGAATGTTGACAAAAAAACGATTGATTCCGCAAAGGTATTGAATGTAAGCAAACCTACGATGCTGTTTTCCGTAATACTTCCGGTGGCTCTCTCACAGATTTTCATCGGTTGTAATCAAGGCTTGTCAGTTTCGTTTATATTGCTTACATCAGCCGAGATGATCGGAGCGCAAAACGGAATGGGATATTATATCAAACAGTATTCCGATTTCGGAGATTACACACACACCATCGTCGGACTTTTGGTGATAGGCGCGGTAATTATGCTCTTGCTTTTCCGTCATTCGGTCCCGAAAGACGAGGCGCCCCGATACGGGCATTTACAAAGCTTGATGATAAGCCGATTGGGAATCGGAGCGAAACGGAAAAAGCAGATTTTTCGATATTCCTTGATGATACTCTGTTTTCCGATGCCGCTTTTAACGAATTAAAGCCCGAAAGTATCATACTGCTTAATACAAAAAAGCATTTTGAAAACAACAGAATTTTTACGATTGACGCTAACACAATCGCCGAAGAAATTCTCAAACGCCCGATTACAAATACAATCATGCTCGGAGCATTTGCGGCAATATCTGGTAAAATAAGCTTTGACGATATTTCGGAAGCAATAAGACAGTATATAGCTGAGGATCAGCGGGTTTCGACTCCGTTTATGGCAAACCTTGACGGTTTTGTGCTAACGCATACCTATGAGGTTGTAGATGTTCCGACAAAAACGCAGGCAGATGAATTTCTTCCGCCGTTTAAGACAGAAAACAAGCTGGATCTTAACAATCCGAAAAATCTTGCTTTCTCGGCAGGTCCGGCACAGAATACGGCGTTTAAGTACAAAGAGCATATCGGACTTTTGAATGCACAAGAGGTTATCGGCGAAGCGGAAGAAAAATTTGCAGAAATTTTCGGAAGAAAATATTCGGGTCTTACCGAAGAATACAGAACCGATGACGCAGATTATATCATAGTAACGCTCGGCAGTATCGCAGGACTTGTAAGAGAAACGGTTGATAAGCTGAGAAACAACGGAAAAAAAGTCGGACTTTTGCGGATTCGCTACCTGCGCCCGTTTCCGAACGAAGAAATTGCAGAAGCACTGAAAAACGCAAAAGCCGCCGCTGTTTTGGAAAAAGACATATCTTTCGGAAACGAGGGAACGGTTTACCCCAATGTAAATTCGGCACTCAAAAAACAAAATATCCCTATTCCGACATCAAACTATATCGGCGGACTCGGCGGAAAAAATATATCGGAATCGGAAATTGAAAATATTTTCAACGATATTGAAAACGGTAAAACAGGTGTTACATTCTTAGGGCTTGGAGGTGAATGATAATGGCATTAAATGCAAAAAACTTAAACGAAGATGAATACTTTTACGGGCATAAGGCGTGCGGCGGCTGCGGCGGCAGTCTGGCGGTGCGAATTGCATTAAAGGTTTTGGGCGGAAAAGCAGTTGCCGTACTTCCGGCAGGGTGTATGTTGGCGGTCCTGATGTTATCGGTGCGCAGAATTTAGGGGAGCTTTGCATATGGGGCGGCACACTTCCGAGCGAAAGACTTTTGTTTATATTAAAAACATATCAGCCGACCATAATCTGGACAAGTCCCTCCTACGCTTGGCAGCTTGGTGAAAAGGCGCTGAAAGCAGGTATTGACCCGAAAAAGGATTTGAATATTAAGAAGATCATTGTAGCCGGTGAGCTTGGCGGCTCAATCGACGCAACCAGAAAAGCAATCGAAGATTTATGGGGTGCGGAAGTCTATGACTTCTACGGACTTTCCGATATATTCGGAGCGTGCGCCGCAATGTGCGAAGCAAAAGACGGATTGCATATTGCCGAAAATCATATTCTCGTTGAAACGGTTGATATTCACACAGGCGAGGTTTTGAAACCGGGAGAAGTCGGCGAGCTTGTATTTACAACGCTCAGAAAGCACGCAAGACCGCTTATTCGTTTCAGAACGGGCGACATCGGCTGGATTGACAACACGCCTTGCAAATGCGGCAGAACACACGGAAGAATACACATAAACGGCAGAAAGGACGATATGTTTATCGTGTCGGCAGTTAATGTATTCCCCAGCGATATTGAGGCGGTTATCCGTGAACAGAAAGACATTACCGGTGAATACCTGATAAGAGTATTTGAAAAGGATTTCACCTGCAAATACAGTGTTGAAATTGAAAAGAAAGCGGATAATCCCGACACCGATGAGGAGGTTGCAGCAAAGATAAGCGCAGCATTAAAGGCAAGAATCGGTGTGAAACCCTATACAGTTGTTGTTCACCCCGATGGCGGACTTGATACTCGCAGTGAGCATAAATCAAGGAGAATCATTGATGAGCGCAAGCTTAACTACTCAATATGACGTATTGCCGGTGATAGATGCCCATTCGCATATTTTTCGATTGCAGAAAAAAGCTTTCGGAATTTGTATCAAAGGATATTGACCGCAGAACAATAGAGTGTTATAATTATATTGAGTTTTTGAAAAAATACAGCGATGAAAGGAAATAAAGCAGTGAGCATAAATCAAGGAGAACCATTGATGAGCGAAAACTTGAATATTCAATATGACGTATTGCCGGTGATAGATGCTCATTCGCATATTTTCCCGGATGCGATTGCAGAAAAAGCAAAAAACAGCGTAGGAGAATTTTATAATCTTCCGATGTTCACATCGGGAACATTGGCAGAGCTTTATAAAGTACGCAGCGGCACTTTTGAAAACAGGAAAATTACATTGCAGGCGATCTTCTCGCCTGCAATGAATGCGTTGCAAACCAAAAGTATTAACAGCTTTATATCGACGCTTTGCGCAAAGGATAAAAGCTTAATCGGTTTTGGAACACTGCATAAAGAAAATGATGATTATAAAGATGAGACACAACGAATTAAGGCGCTGGGCTTAAAGGGAATAAAATTCCACTCGGATTTTCAAAAGACGGATATAGATGATGAGAAAATGCTCCCTGTTTATAAAGAAGCGGCAGAAAATAATTTACCGGTTATTTTTCATATGGGCGATAAAAAGCTGAAATATTCATCTGTTGATAAACTGAAAAATGTATTGTGCGAGATACCGGAGCTTACAGTCATTGCGGCTCATATGGGAGGTTATATGCATTGGCAGGAGGCTTATAATACGCTTGTACCCGATGACCGCTTGTATTTTGATGTTTCAAGTGCATTGAGCTTTATTCCTCATTACGAGTTTAATAAGATGCTTGAAAAATTCGGCGTTGATCATTTTTTCTTCGGCAGTGATTTCCCAATGTGGAATCCGATGGATGAGCTGAAAAAGCTTTCGGAATTTGTATCAAAGGATATTGACCGCAGAAAAATAGAGTATTATAATTATATTGAGTTTTTGAAGAAATACAGCGATGAAAGGAAATAAAGATGAAAGAATTAAGTAAGCGCACGGCGACATTTACCGACTCGGTAATACGCCGTATGACGCGGATTTCAAATAAATACGGAGCGGTCAATTTATCACAGGGTTTTCCCGATTTTGAACCTCCGAAAGAAATATTGGAGCGGTTGGCAGCGGTTGCAAAAGAGGATTTTCACCAATACTCCATTACTTGGGGTGCGCAGAATTTTCGTGAAGCTCTTGCAAAAAAACAGGAGCATTTTATGGGCAGAAGCATTGATCCGAACAGCGAAATTGTCGTTACCTGCGGAAGTACGGAGGCAATGATGGCGGCAATGATGACCGTCACAAATCCCGGAGATAAGGTAATCGTTTTCTCGCCGTTCTATGAAAATTACGGTGCAGACACCATTTTGTCGGGTGCAGAGCCGATTTATATTCCGCTTTATCCGCCCGAATTTAATTTCGATGCGGATGAGCTTGAAGCGGCATTCAAGCAGAACCCGAAAGCTTTGATTCTTTGCAATCCCTCCAATCCGTGCGGAAAGGTTTTTACCTATGATGAATTAAAGGTGATTGCGGATTTGGCTGAAAAATATGACGCATATGTCATTACCGATGAGGTGTACGAACATATTGTATATGAACCGAATCAGCATATTTATTTTTCGAGCCTGCCGAATATGGCTCAGCGTACCATTTCGTGCAGCTCGTTGTCAAAAACATATTCAATTACCGGTTGGCGGCTGGGTTATGTAATTGCATCGCCCGAAATTTGCGACACCGTAAAAAAGGTACACGATTTTCTGACGGTCGGCGCTGCCGCACCTCTTCAGGAGGCAGCCGTTGTCGGTCTGAATTTCGGTGATGATTATTATAAAGGGCTTGCGGACAAATATACAAAAAAGAAAAATCTGTTCTTAAAGGGATTGGACGATTTGAAAATCAAGCATACAATCCCACAGGGTGCATACTATGTATTGCTTGACATTTCCGAGTTTAATTATGACGATGATGTGAAATTCTGCGAGGATTTGGCTGAAAAAGTCGGCGTGGGTGCAGTCCCCGGCTCAAGCTTTTTCAAAGAAAATGTCAATCATTTGATCAGAATGCATTTTGCTAAGAAAGATGAAACCTTAAATGAAGCATTGAACCGGCTTGAGAGCTTTCTTACAAAAATAACAGCGCATTAAAACGCCGTTATTTTTGTGATTTATTCGCTTTTTTCAGATATTCACTGAGTTCCTTAACATAAATTTCGCCTATGGGACTGAGTGGCATATTTTTCTTTGTAATGTATCCGATCTTCATGATCTGATTTTGATTTTCGTTATCGGAATCGAACGGTACGGCTATATAATCGCTGCCGTTTAATTCTTCGCAGATTATGCCGGAGCAAAGCGTATAGCCGTTCAATCCCACCATAAGATTCAGCATCGTTGAGCGGTCGGTTGCCTTGATGATTTTAGGATATTCATTTGAGCTTAATATCTCCTCCGAGAAATAAAACGAGCCTTTTTCTCCCTGCTCAAACGAAAGGCACGGATACGGTGCAAGCTGCTGAAAACGGATGGATTTGTTTTTTGCCAGCGGATGGTTTTTCCATATATAAACATAAGCGGTGCAGTCTATCGGCGGATGGAACGCAATTTCATTGTCGCAGAGAATTTTATCAATCACCTTTTTGTTAAATTCATTTATGTACAGAACACCGATTTCACTTTTCAAATTGCTCACATCGTTTATGACATCCATTGTCTTTTCTTCGCGCATTGCAAATTCATACTTTTGCATATCAAATTGTTTTGCTGTTTCGACAAATGCCTTAACCGCAAAAGAATAATGCTGCGAAGATACGCCAAACTTCCTTTTAATATTAGAGCTTTTACTGAATTTATCCCTCAAAAGTTCATACTGCTGATATAGCTGTCTGGCGTATATCAAAAAATCTTCACCCTCTCCGGTGGGGACTGTACCCTTGCCGGTTCTTGTGAAAATATGAATACCAATCTCCTACTAAACATATATTTTTACTATGCATTGTAGCATATAAACCGTAATTTGTCAAATACTATTTTTTTATTGACTGCTATAAATTTTATCTATAAGTATTTTTTTAAAAAGATATTGACAAATTCAAAAAACGTGATATAATAATTCCCATAAAACAAATAGGAATTGTGGATATTGGGAGATGACGCAAAATGCAGATGCTTATTTACAAACGATGTTGGAGTAATTTATAGCAATAGAATCAATTATAAAATGAAAGAGGCTGATTATTATGAAAGCATACGAAAAAATAACGGCTTTAAGAGGAAAAACACCATTGTTAAAGCTTAATAACTACATAAAGGAAAATAAGCTTGCAGCGTCAATATACGGAAAGCTTGAGTATTTTAACAATGCCCGACACGATGAGTATTGAACGCAGAAATCTATTAAAGGCATACGGAGCGGAGCTTGTTCTTACCGAGGGTGCAAAAGGAATGAAAGGTGCGATTGCCAAAGCCCAGGAATTAGCGCTCGAAACCCCGAACAGCTTTATTCCGAGTCAGTTCACCAATGCGGCAAACCCCGCTGCACACCGCAGCACGACGGGCCCCGAAATTTGGGAAGATACGGATGGCAAGGTTGATATATTTGTTGCCGGCGTAGGCACAGGCGGTACATTGTCGGGCGTTGGCGAATACTTAAAATCACAAAATCCGAATGTCAAAATTGTTGCGGTAGAACCGGCAGGCTCCCCTGTTTTATCAAAGGGTACTCCAGGATCGCATAAAATACAAGGGATCGGAGCAGGCTTTGTGCCGGATACTCTTGATACAGACATTTACGATGAAATCATTACTATTGAAAATGAGGATGCTTTTGAAACAGGCAGAACTCTTGCAAGAAAAGAAGGCTTGCTTGTCGGAATATCCTCCGGAGCTGCGGTTTATGCCGCAACAGAGCTGGCAAAACGTCCTGAAAATAAAGGAAAAGTTTGCCCGATACGGGAGAAAGATACCTCTCTACACCAATGTTTGCAGATTAACTTATTGCTTATATAGAATAAAAGGTATTCCGCTCGTGAATTTCACGGGCGGATTTTTTTGGCTGAAAGGAGTTTTTTACGATGCAAGATACAATCCCGATAGCGCCTGACCAACCGTAGGGATTATTGTGCATTGTGATGAAAATTAAAAAGTCATACTTTAGAATGATGACAAACAGCAAAATATCTGATATAATTGAATAAGAATTTTATTGTTTTCTATTTTAAACAGTATATATTGAATATTTTTATTGTAAAAGAAGGGTATTGGGGATGAAAGGAGGTTTTAAGAATGGACATTGTGATCTGTGACGATCAAAAAAATGAACTTGAAAACATTAAGCAGGTTGTGTCTGAATATGCAAAGACACATCCGGAGTTTTTGGTTCAAATTAATTGTTTCTTAAATCCTCTGGATCTGTTAGATGACATCAGCAAAAACGGCGTTCCGGATATTGCATTGCTTGATATTTGTATGCCCGGAGTTCTGGGAACTGAGATTGCAAAAGAGATTCAGAGCAAAAGCGAGGATAATACAGACATCATTTTTTTGACGACAAGCTCGGATTTTGCTGTTGAAGCGTTTGCGCTGCACGTCAATGATTATTTGACAAAACCGTTCACCAAAGAAAGACTGACCGACACCCTTGACCGGGTAATTGAGAAAAGAAAAAGGCGTTTATTTGTGCCAGTGACGTGCGGACGGGAAATACACCGTATTGACTTATATCAAGTGCTGTATATGGAATCGAAAAATCATAACGTTGAAATATATTTAAAATCGGGAAAAACCATCAAAACACGTACGGCTCTTGCAGATATAAAAAGTCTGCTTCATAATGTAAAAGGCTTTATATCGGTCGGAGTTTCCTATATTGTGAATCTGAGGTGCGTGCAAAGTATTCTTCAAACTGAGCTTATTATGATAAACGGACAAAACATCCCCATTCCGCGGCGCCTTAGAAATGATGTTAAGGAGCAATATTTTGATTTTTATCGGGAGGAGGCAATGAAAAAATGATACATATGCTTGCGGCTTGGACGTTGCTTGGCGCTTCGCACTTACTTTCCTTTTGGGCAATGACAGAACCAAAATACTCTATGCGCAAAACCACATTGATCTATTCGATATTCTGTGCTGTGTTTGTGTGTTTTATCATGCTGTCTTATCTGATACTCGGAGACAGCTCCGGCTATTATGCCACAGCATTTACGAGTACGATTGTTATGGCGCTCTTTGTTTTCATATTGACCTCTGCCGATCCGACGTGCAAAAAGATTTTTTTGTTCATCAGCTATGCCAATGTGTTCAGTATGTTCGTGTGTATTTCACTTATACTATGCAGTGTATTTTTGAAAGGATCATCGGAAATCGTTATATATTATGCAAGAAATCTTATAAGAACCGTTTTGTTTATTCCGGCAGCTTGGATCTATATCCGCTTTTTGCGCCCTTCGGTGAGAGCCGTGTCCGGAAAGCGCCGCAAAACATGGTATTCTATATCCATTGTCTCGATTTTGTTTTTGATGATATTTGCCTCTTTTTTGGTAATATTTCACTCAGAGTACAAACATATTCATAAATATATTCCGTTTTTTGCACTTTCCGTCTTAATCTACATCTCAATTTTATGGGTTATTTTCGGCACAATCCAATCAATGATCGATGAAAGCAAGACGGAGTTAATCAGCCAAAACGTTGCTTATTTGCAGGGGCAGCTTAAAACCGCAAAGGATAATGAGTTATCGGTAAAAACCGTTCGTCATGATTTCAGACATCATAATCAAAACATTGCGTCTATGCTGAAAAAAGGCGAAATTCAAGAAGCCTTGCATTATCTGGAACAATATAACGACAGCTTAGACACCACAAAATTGAACGATTTTTGTCCGAATATTACCGTAAACGCCATTTTAAACAGCTTTTGCACAAAAGCGCAAAAGAATGGGATTTCGGTTTCCATTGAAGCAGATACCCAAGAAAATACCGCAATATCTGATATGGACCTTGTTGCCGTCCTATCCAATCTGTTGGAGAATGCCATAAACGGTTGTATTGAATGTAAATCCGACGGCGAAATCAAGGTAAATATCCGAACGGTTGCGGATAAAACTGTTATTGTATGCAGTAATCCTTGCAGAAAAGATATTTCCATAGAAAATAATATGATTCAAAACCGCGGTATCGGAATTGCCAGTATGCTTTCGGCAATACGAAAATATGACGGCGACATCAAATACAGTTTTGAGAACGGGATATTAACCGTTTGTGTTATATTAAATTCTTAAATTCAGAAAAAAAGACCAATTATGCTTCAAAATCGACCAATTACGACTAAAACCATCCGAAAGGATGGTTTTTTGTTATACTTATACTGTGAGAAAAAATGCTGTTGTGAGCATTTTTGTTCGCGTTATAATATAATCAGTTTCTCGGAGGTGAAAACAGTGTTTTTCAGAAAGAAAAAAGTAACATTTGATAAGGTTGCAAAATTTAATTATGAACTGGACACCAATGAGAAATTGAAAGAGGAGCTTAAAAACCTTGCATTATGCAGAAACAATATCACTAAAATGGAATATCTGTCAAGAATGTTGTCCTTATTCAGCGAAGAAGGTCTTAACATTACTCTGAAAGAGCTTGATATGCTCCTTTTGCTGCGAACCAAAACGGAGCAAATGTTGCTGGAAAGAAACGAGTAACGCAATAATATAGCAATTCAGTATAGAACGAGGTAACTCATTATGAAAGGAATCATCTTAGCCGGCGGCAGCGGAACACGCCTTTATCCGGCAACGAGAGCTTTGGTGAAACAGCTTTTGCCGGTCTATGACAAGCCCATGATTTATTATCCGCTGTCAACATTGATGCTTGCTGATATAAGGGATATTTTAATTATTTCGACACCCAAGGATTTGCCTGCTTTTGAGCGGCTTTTCGGTACGGGAGAGAAATTAGGCTTGAATATATCATATGCGGAACAAGATGTTCCGCGTGGTTTGGCAGACGCATTTTTAATTGGCGAAAGCTTTATTGGGGCGGATAATGTATGTCTTGTCCTCGGTGACAATCTGTTTTACGGTCAAAACCTTACCGAAAATTTGCAATCTGCCGTGCGGGAGCTTGACGGAGCATTCGTGTTCGGTTATCCGGTAAACAATCCCTCCTCTTTTGGCGTATGTGAATTTGACGAAGCCGGAAATGTTATATCAATAGAAGAAAAGCCGAAGCTTCCCAAATCAAATTATGCCGTACCGGGACTGTACTTTTACAACAATGATGTGATAGAAATTGCTAAAAACATCAAACCATCCAAGCGCGGCGAGCTTGAAATAACCGCCGTTAATAACGAATATATAAAGCGTAATCGCTTAAAGGTTAGATTATTCGGCAGAGGAATGGCATGGTTTGATACGGGAAGTCCTTATGCACTTCATGAAGCAGGCGAGTTTGTCGGAATGATACAGGAAAAACAGGGATATTACATCTCTTGTATCGAGGAAATCGCATGGCGAAGACATTTTATTGATGATGAGCAATTTTGTACATTGGGGAGAGAATTAGAAAACAGTGAATATGGAAAGTATATTTTAAGATTGGCAGGTGATGAGGTTTGAAGCATTTAATTACCGGCGGTTCGGGGTTTATCGGTTCAAATTATATACGGTACATACTTGCACATTATTCCGATGATCAAATTATTTGCGCAGATAAATTAACCTATGCCGGAAACTACGATAATATATCGGAATTTCAGTCAGATAGCAGATTTCATTTTGAACAGGCGGATATTTGTGACAGAGAGGCGGTTTATAAAATCGTTCAACAATACACTCCGGATTGCATTGTGAATTTTGCGGCAGAAAGTCACGTTGACCGTTCTGTTGAAAACCCGGAAGTATTTCTTAAAACAAATATTTTAGGTACGTCGGTTTTGCTTGATGCGGTAAATCATTTCGGCATAAAACGATTTCACCAAATTTCAACCGATGAGGTTTACGGGGATTTGCCGATCGACAGATTGGATTTGAAATTTGATGAAAAATCGCCGATAAAGCCTTCCAGTCCGTACTCATCGTCGAAAGCTTCGGCGGATATGCTGTGTATGGCATATTTCCGAACCTACGGCACGCCCGTTACGATTTCAAGGTGTTCAAACAACCTCGGTCCGTATCAATTTCCCGAAAAGCTGATACCGCTCATGATTGACAAAGCGTTGAAAAATGAACCGCTGCCCGTCTACGGCGACGGAAAAAACGTGCGTGACTGGCTATATGTCGATGATCACTGCCGTGCGGTTGATGCGATTGTAAGAAACGAAAAAATCGGTGGGATTTACAATGTCGGCGGAAATAACGAAAGGTCAAATATTGAGGTTGTGAAAACAATACTTGATATTCTCAAAAAACCCGATTCTTTGATAACTTATGTAAAAGACAGACCGGGGCATGACAGGCGCTATGCGATAAATACCGAAAAACTGCAAAATGAGCTTGGCTGGAGACCGAAAATTGATTTTGCGGAGGGAATTAAGCAAACAATAAAATGGTATTGTGACAATCCGGAATGGGTAAAAAGAATCCAAACCGGTGAATATAAAAAAATATATAATAAAGAGGTGTAATTCATGAATAAGAAATTTAAAAATGTATTGTCTGTTTTTATCGGTATAATGATGCTGTTGCAGGCATGGCTTCCGACAGCGGCGCTTGCGGATGAAGCGTATGTATGTTACATAGGCTCGGCAGGTTATGAATCGCTTGAGGCGGCCGTTACTGCGGCAGGCGCAGGCGACGTGATTTGGATGACAGCGGACGATTCCGTTACAGAATCGGTAACGATTGACAAGAATTTAACCGTTGAACTTGACGGTCATACACTCAGCGATGCGGCAATCAAATTTTCGGGAGATATTACCGTTAAGCTGAATGACCGTGTGGGTACATCAAAGTTTAACACAAATAAGAACAGCGGTTTTAAAAGTACCGATTATACGGATACGAGAGTGAGAACTCCGCTTTATCTTACGGGCGGTGCAAATGTTATAATTACCGGTACAACGGGCGGAACGGAATTTTACGGCGGCGGTCAGTGTACGAACGGCTTGACATATCTTGAAAAGGCGGCTGTTGTGGGACAAAACTGTTCTCTTACCGTGAACGGTGCAAGCCTTATATATTCGGGATATACCGGTACCGACGGTGTGTTTGTATGCAAAAACGGTACTATGACGCTTAATGATGTTTTAATTTCACGTTTTACGGAAAACAAAAGCGGGTGCAGTATTTCATATGCTTACGCTCCCACAGAGGAATATCCGCTTACAATAACAAAAGGGCTTTTTTATGGAAGTATGTGGAAAGAAACGACAGGCAGACTTACCTTTGATGAAATTGAAAGTGAATTTCTCTGCACATCGGAGGGAAGCTATATAGACTATGATAAGTCAAAAAGTACTGACGGCTGGGAAATCTATATTGCAAGCAGTAAGCTGTCGACAAAAACCGATATTGAAAATATCGTTGACACGGCGGAGGCGCTTCGTGTAAGTGCGGGCGGTGATATTACCGCAAATGAAGGGCAAAAGGTTGTATTTGAGCCGCAGGTTACGGGCGGCGACGGTGAAAGCGCAATAACATATTCATGGAGCTTTAACGGCAAAAATATAGGTGCGTCAGCCGCAAGCTATACGGTTGAAGCGGCGGCAAAACAGGATGCCGGAGCTTATGTATTTACGGCAACGCAGGGAACATCAACTGTTTCATGTACATATAATCTTACCGTAAATGCACAGTCAAAGCTGTTTTCAACCTCCGACGAGGACAATTTGTTATCCCGTGCGGTGGACAGCGGATTTGTAAGCGCAGTTGACAAAATACTCGGCGTTTCCTTTGTTAATCTGTCGGATTACGACCTCACGGGAAAAACAACCGTTGATTATTCCGCGGATAAGGACGAGAGTGTTCTTGCATGGTATGACAGCGACTCTTCCATGCTATATATAGGCGGCTACGGAAAAATCATTGCCGGATCGCTTTGCGGTGCATTTTATTACGGAGAAAATATTAATTCGATCACAGGTATCGAGCTTCTTGATACATCGAACACAACAAGCATGAAGGATATGTTTATTATGTGCGGTGTGGAAAGCAAAACCTTTACGCTTGATTTAGGTGACAATTTCGATACTTCAAAGGTTACCGACATGAGGAGAATGTTTGATCGCTGCGGCGAAAGCTCGACAGTCTTTGAACTGAAATTGGGAGATAAATTCGACACCTCCAATGTTACGGATATGAACTGTATGTTTGCAAGATGCGGATATACGAACACGTCTTTTACGTTGGATTTGGGAGATAAATTCGATACCTCCAATGTTACCGATATGTGTAATATGTTCTCTCAATGCGGCAGATCAAGTAAAGTCTTTACATTGGATTTGGGTGACAAGTTCAATACTGAAAAAGTAACCGATATGTCCTATATGTTCTGTAGTACAGGTGAGGACAGCGATGTCTTTAAAGAGCTTGACTTAAGCGGATTTACGGTCAATATTTCGAGAAGATACGATCTAAGCCGATTTGCGGCAAACTCTCCCGTTACAACTTTTATTTTCGGTGAGGGATGGGCAAACGCCGCTCTCCCGCCGGCGGGAAGCGCATACGGATTTGCATATTCTACCTCAAATATGCCAACAACAGTTATCGGTGCAACCAAGAATCTGCTCTCCTACAATTGGGCGGCAGATAATAGAACGGTAACATTCCCGGGCAAGGAATATTACACAATAACCGCAGTCGCTGAGACCGGAGGTACGGCTTCTGGTGGCGGAGAAAAGGTTGAGGGTTCGAGCGTAACGCTTACTGCGACTGCAAACGACGGTTACACCTTTGAGGGCTGGTACGACGGCGATACAAAGGTTTGTGACACGGAGAAATTCGTGATTGAAACTGTAACGGGCGACAAAACCTACACGGCGAAATTTACAAAGAATATCGTATATTATACGATTTCGGCAGAGGTCGGCACAGCCGGCGGCGGAACGGTATCCGGCGGTGGTGAAGTTGCAGAGGGCGGCAGCATAACGCTTACCGCAGTGGCAAATGACGGTTACACCTTTGAGGGTTGGTACGACGGCGATACAAAGGTTTGTGACACGGCGGAATTTGTGGTTGAAACTGTAACGGCAGATAAAACATATACTGCAAAATTTACGAAAAATCAGGTTGTTGACCCCACCCCTGAACCTTCGGGATTTGATTTTACCAGTTTGAGAACGCTTAAAACAAAAAATATAACCGTAAACCACGAAACAAAAACAATAGACATTGAAGCGGCGGATAATGCTGCGGATTATATTACAATTTTTGTTCATCAGAAAGACGTTATTCCGGGCGGTACGTTCAAAATGGCAAGCTATCTCGGGAATAAAGTTGTATATGATAAAAACGGAAGCTATCGCGTTTATTACGTTCATAATTTCACCGTACCGGTTAAGGCAAACATAACTATAAACGGTGTAACCGAGCAATATTCGGTAAATGTGCACTTTGACTCATCAAAGGCAGGCTTTAATTTTACAAGCTTAAAAGGTGAAAACTTCAGTGATGTAACCGTAAATCACGATGATAAAACCGTTCATATAACAGCAAATGACAGTGCGGACAATATCAAATTGTATGTAAATCAGCATGACACGGTTTATGGCGGAAAGCTGAGAATGGCAAGCTATCTTGGAAACAAAGTCAACTATGACGCAAGCGGTGTGTATACAATATACGCTAATCAGAAAAACAGTGTTTCCGTTAAAGCCAATATTACGATTAATGGCGTAACCGAACAATATCTGATAACGGTTGACTTCCCCGCTATCGGCTGGGGCTTTGATACCGTAAATGCCGATAATGTTAAAAATGTAAGCATTGATCATGAAAACAAGGTTATAACAATCGACACAACCGAAGGCTGTGACAGCATTCTGCTTTATATCGACCAGATTTGTCAGTCCAATGTCAAGGGGCAAATTTGGATGAAGAGTTATATGGGAAACAAGGTTGTATACAATGCGGCGGACAGAACCTATACAATTGCTAAAAAAGACAAAAACTCAATTACCGTAAAAACAAAAATAACCATGCTCGGTGAAACGCGTTATTATGACATTAACATAAATTTCACAGAAAATGAGTAATCGGGGGTATGTGCCGATGAAACAAAACAGAATAAAAATCACGGCACAAATGTTGGTGCTCTTGGTGTTATTTTCAATGCTGTTTATACAAACGGCTGTAGCTGAAAAAGATGATACAAAATCGTATATGGTTGAGAAAATATCCGTTGAAAACGGATATTTTCTCAATGATTTTGAACCGGATGTATACTATTATGATGTAATTATGTCTTCGTTTACCTATAATCTTTCGATTTCGGTTGAGCTTACCGATTCGCGGTTTGAGTATGAAATCGGCGGAGATGATGAAATAACGGCTTCCTCCGATTCCGAAAACATTGTTACCGTATCGGTTTACGACACGCTGGGTGCATATGAAACCGTTGAATATCACTTGAATATTTATGTCGGAAACGACGCAATAAATTCAATTCCGTGGACGGGACTTTCTTACCTTGATGTGGAAAACGGGATTTTTTCACCGCAATTCAGCCGTTACAGAATTACGTACTATGCGATTCTGGAAAATAACATTAAAAGCTTTGATGAGGCGGATGTGAATTACAGAACGATAAATCCGGATGCCACAGTTGAGATTAAATGCCGTGATGAATTAAACAGTGACGGAACTCTCAAAGAAGGCAAAAGGACAGAATTTGAGTTTAAAGTGACAGAGTCAAACGGAAAAAGAAAAACATATTATCTGAATCTATACAGAAAGGCGCATATTACATCTTCAATAAGCGATACCGCTATACTTTCAAATATTAAGATAAACGGCGGTGAAGTGGATGTCGGTTTTACGCATCATAAGGCTTATTATGATGTAACCGTTCCGAAATCCGTAAAAAATCTCGATATTCAGGCATATCCTGCCGACAGAAGTGATATGGTGCAGGTGATTGGCGCCGAATCAATGAATGACAATCAGCCGGTATTTGTAAATATTCTGGTTACTTCGCCCAGTGAGGATACATACAGTATTTATACATTAAGACTCGCTTATGATAACTTTTTCACTCCAAAGTTTTCGGCTTTTCAAATGATCATCTGTATTCTGCTGTTCGGCTCTGTATTGTTTGTAATCGGATTCTTTGCAGCGTATATTCTATATAAAAGAAAAATGCATTTTAAGACCGATATGCTATTTGAGAACGCCGAGGTGATAGAGGATGTTGAAAATGAAAGTATGCCGGGGGTATAAAACCATATTTAGCAAGAGCTTATTCTCATACAAAAAGCTTATTTTTTGTATGTCTATTTTTTTCAATATACTATTCTTTTTGGCGGCAATTGCACATAATCCGCCGAATTGGTATACAAATGACGATTTTCGTATGATGACAATCGTATCCGGGGCATATTCGGGAACACCGAGTCCCGATATTGTTTTTATGCGTTATCCTATCGGATTTTTGCTTTCGGGACTATATCGCATTACAACAAATATTCCGTGGTACGGATTATTCACTATGCTTTGTATGTTTGCTCCGAGTTGTGTTTTTTGCTATTACATCATAAAAAAGGCGTATGAAAAAAACAGAGTTTTTTTAGGTGTTTTTTTGTATTTACTGCTTTTTATACTTTTTATACAAAAATATATCTGCCTTCCGCAGTTTACCTTAACTTCTGCGTTTTTGGGCGTCGGCGCTTTTGCGCTGCTTCACGAAATGCCGGATACACACAACGCAAAGCATGTTATCCTTGCCGCATTGTTTGCCGCGCTGTCGTTTTCGATTCGCTCAAAAGCTTTTTATTTAATATTGCCGGCGTTGATATGGGTTATTGCCGTTCGCATATTCAAGGATAAGCAAGGCAAAAGAAAGTATATCCTATGGGGCATTTTCACGTTTGCCATGTGCCTTGCGGTTTTACTGGTTGATCGGACGGCATGGAGCCGACCGAACTATGCAGAATTTAAAAGGTTCAAAGAAGTACGTGCCGAAATTTATGACTACGGCTCCATTCCGGGATATTATGAAAATATGCCTTTTTATAAGGAAAACAAAATCAGCGAAGTAACCTATCGTGCAATCTCCGGCAGATTCTTGGATGTGGATGAAACTGTAAACACAGAAACCCTAACCACAATTTCCTCATATATGAAAGACATCCGTGCAGCACAAAAAAGCTTTTTTAAAAGAGCATCTATGGCGCTGAAAAACGGGCTTTCAAAATGGTATTATTCAAGCGACCAGACGATAAAATATTATGCAATTTTTGTAACTGTTTTGTTCTTTGTGTGTATAGCGCTATCCGTTAAAAAACGAAAAACAGAAATCATATATCCGATTATTGCAGCGGGAATGATACTTGAAATTACATTCCTTGAATTTAACGGCAGAATCATGGCGCGTTTGATTGATTTGATGATGCTTACGATGTTGGTCAGCGGCTGTTTTGCCGTTATCGACCTTGCTGATAAAAGAACGGTTTCGCTTACGGAATATATCGACCATTTAAAGAAAGATAGAGTAAAAACGCTTTGCTTATGCGGCTTGCTTTGTGCGGCGGTTTTGTTTACGACCGTTGGTATTTTAAATATGCAGGATGACATTGACAGCAAATCGCTTGCGCTCCGCCAAACCACAAATTCAAAGCTTGAGGCATTGATGCAGTATACGGAAAAATATCCCGATGCCTTTTTCTTCTACGATACCAATGATTTTATTTCATCAACGGGGTATGTTTTTAAAACCTATGAAAAGAATAAGGTGCTGAATAATGAATCCATGGGTTCATGGAATTCTCATTCACCGCTGTATTACGAAAGAAATCGCAAATTCGGTTTTGAAACGGCAATAGAAGGGTTGACAAGTACTGATGTTGAAGTTTATTTTATTACAACCACTCCCCCGAAAATGGGAATAGCAAAAACGCTGAAAGACGTCTATAACAAAACGCTGACAGAGGTTGACAAAATACAAACAGCAAAGGATATACTGTATGTATATATGGTGACAGATGATGAATAACTATAAAATTTCCGTTGTAATCCCCTGCTACTATGCGGAAAAATCAATCGCGGACGTTGTAGAGAAAACGGTACAGGAGCTTGATCAATACTGTGATTATGAGTTTATTTTAATAAACGACGGTTCAAATGACGGGACTTATTCCGAAATCAAACGGCTTGCCGAACGCTTTGACTTTGTAATCGGAGTGGATCTCTCCAAGAACTGCGGTCAGCATAATGCAATCTTAGCCGGAATGAAATATGCAAGCGGTGATTATATTCTCGGTATGGATGATGATTTTCAAACACATCCCTCGCAGATTAAAAAGCTTATGGATAAACTGAATGAGGGTTATGATATTGTTTACGGAAGATTCCCGAAACGTCATCACGGTTGTTTCAGAAATTTGATGAGCCGTTTAAGCCATATTTCCGTATGCTATCTTTTGGATAAACCCAAAGACTTAAAAGCGTGCCCCATGTATCTCATCCGCCGCTTTGTGCGTGACGAAATCATAAAAAGCCAAAGCAGTTTTACCAATTTGCAGGGCTTGTTTCTCCGCACATCGTCAAGGATTGCAAATGTGGATATAGAACATTTTGACAGGTGTTTTGGAAAAAGCGGATATAACTTGAAAAAGCTGATCCGCCTATGGGCGTCACTGCTGAATTACTCATTAAAACCGATTCGGCTGATATTCAAGTCGGGTGTGGCGATTTTTGTGATCGGACTGATCGGTTTAATCCTTGCCTGTATTCTCGGCAGCGGTTTTGAGCATAGGATTTATGCCGAAATAGGCGCATTTTCCGGCTTAATCTTATCGGCTGTCGGAATTGTAGGCGAATACGTTATCCGAATGTTTATGGCGGTAACAAAAGAACCGCAGTACATAATAAGGCAAGATACGCTGCGAGGAGGTTTTGTAGATGAAAAAGAAATTATTGATATTGGGTGCAGGCAACGCACAGATTGATTTAATAGAATATGCAAAAAGTATCGGACTTGAAACTCATGCTTGCAGCTATACAAATACCGATAAAGGTATTCCGCTTGCGGATGTTTTTGTGCAGATCAACATAGTGGACACTGAAAAAATTGAAAACTATGTAAAAGAAAACAAAATAGATTATATCTATTCTGTCGGCAGCGATATTGCAGTTCCCACATTTTGCAAGGTTGCGGAAAACTTAAATATGTTTCATTTTGTATCCGGCAAAACCGCCGAAATTTGCTGCAACAAGCATCTTATGCGCGAAACGCTTGGTTCGGATAACCGATTTAATGTCCCCTTTGCGGTTTGTGAAACGCTTGACGAAGCAAAAAATGCGGATTTTTATCCGCTTATGATAAAGCCGGTGGATTCGCAGGGGCAAAGAGGGATTTTTAGGGCAGAAAACTTTGAGGAATTGTCGCTATATTTTGACATTGCAATGCGTTATTCAAGAAGCGGAAAAGTAATTCTGGAAAAACATATCTCCGGCAGCGAGGTTTCGGTCAATGCCTATGTCAAGGACGGCGAAATCATTTTTTCTATGCTGTCCGACCGCGAATCGTTCTCCCATCTGCCCGGCGGTATTATTAAGGCGCACCATCTCCCCTCGGTGTTTGAGGGAACGCAGACCTATGAAGAAATTAATGAGCTTGTGCGTGAAACGGTAAAGAAACTTGAAATAGAAAACGGTCCTGTTTATTTTCAGATTAAGGTATCGGAAGAACATCCGTATCTGATAGAGGTTACGCCGCGCTTGGACGGTTGTCACATGTGGCGGTTGATCAAGGAATACTGCGGCGCAGATCTTTTGGAAATGACGGTGCAGCATTTGTTGGGCGAAAATATAAAAGCTCCGCAATACGAGGTGAGCCGTGTGCCGATTCATACGGAATTTTTCTGCGAGCCGCCGAATGTTGTCTTTGATGCCGGAAAATATGAAAACTATCCTGCCGATTATAAAAAAATGTATTATGCTTCGGGAGATTATGTCAAACAAATCAACGGGCATATGGAAAAATGCGGTTATCGGATTTTTAAATCGCCCCAAAGAATCGGTTTGGTCGGCGGCAGCGGTTTTATAGGACAATGCTTTCAGAGCCTATATGCTAATCAAGCGGAGCTTATCAATGTTTCAAGAAAAAACGGTGCGGTTTATGAATATTCCGTCGAACAGTTAGAAAAAGCGTTATCCGGCTGTGACAGCGTTGTTGTTTTTGCGGCAAAGAAAGTCAAGCAAACTGAAAAGCAGACGCTTATGCTATATGAGGATAATTTGAAAACGCTTGAAAACACGTTGATTGCCTGTATGAATTTAGGGATAAAAAACATTGTATATCTTTCATCGAGGTGCGTGTATTCCAATGTGCAAAAATCCCCCGTCAGCGAAAACGGCGAGATTGCCCCGATCAATTATTACGGCATTTCAAAATATGTGGGTGAATTGCTTTGTGATTATTACAATCGCACTTTCGGGACAAACATCAAAATTTTAAGGCTTTCTCAGGTCATAGGGAATGACAATAACGGATATTTGGTAAGCAAATATATGGAAAATGCAGCAGCCGGGAAACCGCTTCCGGTATACGGGGCTTCGGTCGGCAGACGTGATTATATTTATGTAAAAGACGCCTGCCGCGCAATATGGCTTGCGCTTCAAAAATACGCTTTATGCGGTGTCTATAATATAGGCTCGGGAATCGGAACGACAAATGCGGAGCTTGCAAATGCAGTCATTAACGGATTTCATTCCCCATCAAAAATCGAGGTGTACCGTGATAAAAAAGAAGATTCCTCCGTTTGTTATTTTGATACGGTCAAAGCCAAAAATGAGCTTGGCTTTTCTTGTCAATACAGCTTGACGGAAGCCTTCAGGGAATTACAAAAATGAGGTGCTGATTATGAGAATACCATTTAACATACCGCCGGTTGTCGGTACAGAAAAAGCTTTCATTGACGACGCAATCAATAGACGCAAATTATGCGGAGATAATTTCTATACCAAAGAATGTAGCAAGCTGATTGAAGCAAAATATCATACAAAAAAAGCACTTTTAACGCCGTCCTGCACGCACGCTTTGGAAATGGCAGCCCTTCTCTGTGACATAAAACCGGGGGACGAGGTGATAATGCCGTCATTTACCTTTGTGTCAACCGCAAACGCTTTTGCATTACGGGGAGCGAAAATTGTATTTGTTGATATTCGTCCGGATACGCAGAATATGGATGAAAGACTGATTGAAGCGGCAATTACGGATAAAACCCGCGCGATCGTTCCCGTTCACTACGCCGGAGTCGGGTGTGAAATGGATTCTATATCGGCTATTGCAAAAGCGTACTCATTAAAAGTGGTTGAGGACGCGGCGCAAGGCGTCAATGCTTATTATAAAGGAAAGGCTCTCGGCACAATCGGAAATTTCGGAGCCTATAGCTTTCACGAAACAAAAAATTATACGATGGGTGAAGGCGGAGCTTTGCTTGTAGACTCCGGGGACGATGTGATTAAAGCTGAGATTATCAGAGAAAAAGGGACAAACCGCGCAGAATTTTTGCTGGGCATGACTGATAAATACACTTGGGTGAATTGTGGTTCTTCCTATTTGCCGAGTGAGCTTGGCGCGGCATTTTTGTATGCACAGCTAAACAAGGCGGAACAAGTAAACAATGTGCGTTTAGCAAGGTATCATCAGTATTATTCTGGGCTAAAGGAACTTGAGAAAAGAGGATGCATAAGCCTGCCCGTTGTCCCCGATGAGTGTACGCACAATGCGCATATGTTTTACATAAAAACAAGAGATTTAAAACAGCGGTGCGATTTTATTGAATATATGAAAAAAAGAGATATATTATGCGTATTTCATTATGTCCCGCTCCATTCCTCCCCGTTTGGCAAAAAATGCTCTTGCTTTTGCGGCGAGGACAAATATACCACAAAAACTTCGGAAACGCTTGTAAGACTTCCGATGTATAAAGACCTGACAAAAGACGATGTTGATTATGTTTTGGAAAACATATATTCATTTTTTAAGGGAGCATAGCGATGAAAAAAACAAAACAATTACTTATTCTTCACATCAATATAATGCTGTTTTCATTTACGGGAATATTTTCAAAGCTGACCGCCAACAGTATCGGCAAAAATGGAGTATTCAATATTTACACTTTTATTTTTGACGGGCTTATCCTTATAAACTGCGGCATATACGCTGTATTCTGGCAACAAAACTTAAAGCGCTTTGATGTAAACATCGCATATGCGCATAGATCCGTTTACAACATATGGAGTCTTTTGTGGTCGGTGCTGATATTTTCCGAAAAAATCACAATCGGAAACATTTTGGGAACGATATTGATTATCACAGGGATTTGGGTGATGCAAAGTGAGTAATTTTATATTTGATATTTTAATGATAACAAGCGCGTTTGTGACTGCTTTTTCTCAGATTATCCTCAAAAAGAGCGCAAACAGAAAGTATGGAAATATTTTTTTTGAATATTTTAATCCGTATGTTTTATTTTCATATACATGTTATATCGGCGTACTTGTATTGAATGTGTTTATATATACAAGGGTCGATTATCGTTTTGGTGTAGTGATAAACTCAATGTCAACCGTGTTTGTCATGCTGCTTTCGCATATCATTCTGAAAGAATCCATTACACGAAAACGCATTGTCGGAAATATACTTATTGTCTGCGGTATTTTGGTGTTTATGTTTTTTTGAAGCAGGACGGAGGGCGTTATTACAAAACAGACATGAATGGTGGCGTATACTCTCTCCCGATTTTAAGTTATGTTTATTATACCTACCGAACGGTAGGGTGTCAATGAAAAATTGAATATTTTAAAGACTTTATAAAAGATTGCAAAACACTGTTCGTGGTTTTAATTAATGATTTATTATCTTTGCCGGTTTTGATATTTTTGGATTGCCGTTAATCAATCGTTTTTGAAAAAATTATTAGAATTTAATTCATTGGAATAAAAGTGAAAAAAACCTTGAATTTCGCTTGAAAAAATGATATAATAATAAGATGAAACACTGAATAATGGCGCAGTGCGCCTTGTTGAAAGACTGGAAGAAAAGATGATTGATAAGATTTGGCAGTACAGAAATGAAAAAATAAAGCGTGAGGACATCGAAGCGGCGGTGCGTGAGCTGCACATTCCGCCGGTGTTTGTGACGATTCTGATGAACCGCGGAATCGAGCGTGAGGACATGCTTGCGTTTCTGCAAAAATCCATGAAGAATGTTGTGAATCCGATGCTGATGACGGATATGGAGCAGGCAGCGGAGCGGATTCAGGCGGCGTTGGAGCAGCATGAAAAAATCGTCATATACGGAGATTACGATGTGGACGGAATCACCTCAACGGCGCTTTTATATGATTTTCTGACCGCTTTGGGCGCGGATGCGGAGTACTATATTCCCGACCGCAAGGGCGAAGGCTATGGAATCAACATTATGGCGGTCAATAAATTAATCAAGCGCGGCGTAAAGCTGATGATTACTGTGGACTGCGGCATTACGGCGATCGGCGAGGTGGAGTTTGCCGCATTGCAGGGGATGGATGTGATTATTACAGATCACCACACCTGCAAGGAGCGAATCCCGACGGCTGCCAAAGCGATTGTGAACCCAAAGCGGGACGATTGCTATCCGTTCCGGGAGCTGGCAGGGGTTGGCGTGGCGTTTAAGCTGGCGTTGGCTTTGGCGATGAAGCGCGGCATGAAAACGATGGAGGTCTTTAACCGGTACATTGATTTGGCGGCGATCGGCACGGTGGCGGATGTGGTTCCGCTTTCGGGCGAGAATCGCATTATCGTGGATCGGGGAATCAAGGCGCTGCGAAAGACGCAGAGAGTCGGTTTACGGGCGCTGATGGAGTGCGGCGGTGTACGGAGCGAAACGGTAAATGCGGCTTCGATTGCATTTGGATTGGCACCGCGGCTGAATGCTGCCGGGCGGCTTAGCGAGGCGGAGATCGGCGTAAGGCTGCTGCTTTGTAAAAACGCGGCTGAGGCGGCGAAAATTGCGGAGGAATTAGAGGAACAGAACCATGAGCGGCAGATGACGGAGCAGAAGATTTTGGACGAAGCGATGGAAATGATTGCGGCGGATCCGAATTTTGAAAAGAAGAAGGTCATCGTTCTGGCGCGCGAGGATTGGCATCATGGAGTGATTGGGATTGTCGCATCGCGGATTTGCGAGAAATTTTATAAGCCGTGTATTTTAATTTCCCATTCCAACGGAATCGGAAAGGGGTCGGGGCGGAGCATTGAGGGCTTTGATTTGTTTGAGGCGCTTTCGGCATGTGAAGAATATCTGACGCAGTTCGGCGGTCATAAGGCGGCGGCAGGACTGACGATCAATCTTTCGGATTTGGAGGAATTTACAAAGAAAATCAATCAATATGCCGACAGTGTGCTGACGGAGAAAGATATGATCCCGAAACTGCGGATTGATTGTGCGATTTCTGAGCGTTCCGTTACGCTGGAGAATGTGGAGGTGCTTGCACGATTGGAGCCGTTCGGCGTTGGGAATGAAAAGCCGGTCTTTTCGCTTTCCGGCGCGGAGATTGCTTATATCAGCGCGGTGGGCGCCGACAATAAGCATTTGCGGATGACGGTACAGAAGAACGGAAAGCAAATGGGTTGTATCGGGTTTAATCTCGGCGGATATACGGAGTATTTCAAGCCGGGTGATCGGGTAGAGCTTGCATTTCAGATGGATATTAACCACTATCAAGGCAACCGAAACGTTCAGCTTTTGCTGAAGGATATTAAACGGACGCCGATTGCGGGGAGGGAAGCGCAGTGACAGATAATACAAAATATGCGATTTTAGCGCCGGAGCAGCTGCCGCAGACGGCAGACGGAGATACAGACGCGATTGTGGAGAAGATTATTGCGTCGGTCAAGGGATATTCGCCCAACGCGAATACGGACATGATTTATGTAGCGTATCGTCTGGCACGGGAGGCGCACAAGAATCAGAAGCGCAAAAGCGGTATGCCGTATATTGAGCATCCGGTGCAGGTGGCGTACATTGCGTCGCAGTTTAATTTAGACGCGACAACGATTACGGCGGCATTGCTGCATGACGTTGTGGAGGACACGCCGTTTTCGCTGGAGGACATTGAAACGCTGTTCGGCAAGAATGTAGCCGGATTGGTGGACGGTGTGACGAAGCTGCGGAAGATCAAATATGTATCGCGGGAAGAGCAGCAGGTAGAGAATCTGCGGAAGATGTTCTTTGCGATGGCGAAGGACATCCGCGTAATTATGATTAAGCTTTTGGATCGGCTGCATAATATGCGAACGCTGAATTTTATGAGTCGGGAAAAGCAGCTGCTGATTTCAAAAGAAACGTTGGATGTTTATGCGCCTTTAGCGCATCGTCTGGGTATGTCAAAGATCAAAATTGAATTGGAGGATCTGGCGTTAAAGTATCTGGATCCGGTGGCATATGAGGAGATTGCGCGAAGCATCAACCAGAAAAAGAGCGAGCGCGAAAAATACGTTAAGGATATTATTGCGATTTTTGAAAAGAAACTGGATGAAATGGGAATCAAGGGTCAGGTTACGGGACGTGCGAAGCATTTTTACAGCATTTTCAGAAAGCTTTATACAAAGAACAAGACGATGGACGAACTGTATGATTTGTTTGCGGTTCGGATTATCGTGGATACAGTAACGGATTGCTATGCGATTCTGGGTATGGTGCATGATTTGTACACGCCGGTGCCGATGCGGTTTAAGGATTATATTGCGATGCCGAAACCGAACATGTATCAGTCGCTGCATACGACGGTTATCGGCCCGAACGGTACGCCGTTTGAGATTCAGATCCGAACCTGGCAGATGCATCAGATTGCGGAAAACGGTATCGCGGCGCACTGGAAATACAAAGAGGGAATCACGGGCGAAAGTGAGATGGACAGCAAGCTGGAGTGGGTTCGAAACTTGCTGGACACGCAAAATGAGTTATTGGATACCGATGATTTCTTCAACACGTTAAAAGTGGATTTATTTGAGGATGAGGTTTTTGTATTCACGCCGCAGGGGAAGGTTATATCCTTGCCGGCAGGGGCAACGGTGATTGACTTTGCGTTCCGGATTCATTCGCAGGTCGGTTATAAGATGAGCGGTGCGAAGATTAACGGAAAGATTGTTCCGAACAACTATGTGTTACAAACGGGTGAAATCGTGGAGATTCTGACCGGGAACACGCATGGACCGAGCCGGGATTGGCTGAAGGTTTGCAAGACCTCGCAGGCGAAAAACAAGATTAATCAATGGTTCAAGCGCGAGCGGCGCGATGAGAATATTGAGCACGGAAAAGAACTGATTGAGCGGGAGCTGCGGCGTTTGGGCAACACGCATGCGCAGTTATTCAAGCCGGAATGGGTCGAGGTGATTACGCGGCGTTATGGATTTCAGACGCTGGATGATTTATATGCCGGTGTAGGCTATGGCGGCTTGACGGCGCAGAAGGTAGTCGTACGGCTGCGCGATCGTTGGTTACAGCAGCAGCGTGAAGCGGAGGAAAAGAAGAAGCAGGAAGCGATTTTCAATGATGAGTCCGGCAGTGTGGAGGCGGTCAGCGCGAAGCACAACGGTTCGAGCCGCGGAATTGTGGTTAAGGATATTGACAATTGTCTGGTGCGGTTAGCACACTGCTGCAATCCGGTTGCCGGAGATGATATTGTAGGATTTATCACAAAAGGCAGAGGGGTCAGCGTACACCGCCGCGATTGCCCGAATATGAATCCCGACACCATGTCCGAGGAAGACAAGGCGCGGTTTATTGAAGTATGGTGGGATGCGGAGAGAAGCACCTCATATATTGCGAATTTACAGATTGAGGGCCCGGATCGGGACGGTATCTTATTGGAAGTCACCAACGCGCTGGCGGACATGAAGGTACACATGAAGTCAGTCAATGCATTCGTCAACAAAAAAGGCATGGCGGTGATTCAAGTGGGAATCGAAATCCGCAACACCGCGGACTTAGCTGCCATCAACAAAAAACTACGTCAAATCCGGGGAATCAGCAAAATTTCCCGAACATCGAATTAGGGATGTGAGGGGGACGGGCTGTCCCCTGTTCCCCCCCTGCTTTCCCTTAGTTGGGTAGGGGCGTGCGCCGCCCCCCTCTTGCGGCTGATTTCTACATCAGTCTTTCTGTTGGCGCAAGAGGGGGTTAGTGCGAACCCCCTCTTGACACCCGCGCATAAACTTTTCGGAGAAAAGTTTAATCAAAAGCCTACAGCTCAAACATCCGCACCTTGCGCGGAACTCGCTATCGGTAACTTTTGCTCCGCAAAAGTGATTTTTATTGGGGGACGCTGTCCCCCTTGCCCCCCTCACTGGCGGTCGCCGTGAGGTTGGGTTGAGCCGCAGGGGGTACTGGCGGTTGCCATGAGGTTGGGTTGAGCCGCAGGCTGCGACGACCAACATAAAAATTTTGCCGCTGCAACGTAAGCGGCAAAAAGC
>CAUGRT010000034.1 GCA_959602045.1 uncultured Clostridia bacterium
GTAAAATGCCGCATACCGGCGTCTGTTTTGTATGTTTTGCACATTATCTGCAAACTGCAAAAGCTTAAGGCGCTGTGTATGCGTTTTTTTATGTCAATTCGTCCCTAAAAATTGTCGATTCGTCCCAAACCTATTGACGATAATTAAAAATTTGATATTATATTATAAAACAGCAAAATGTGTATATAAGCGAGGTGTATAATTTGCAGAAAGAAAAATACATAACATTTATTTCAAACAAACGAAAAATCATTCTTAACATCGGCACAATCCTTTATTCTACCATGGAAGGGAATAAAGCCAAAATACACATTTGTGGAGGTGAGGTCTATGAAACAAGAATGACGCTCGGTAAACTTGAGGAAAAGCTGGGCGAGAATTTTATCAAGGTGAGCCGCGGATGCCTTGTATCGGCAGCGGAGATACAAGATATTACCGACACTGTCAGGCTCAGCAGCGGTGAACGGCTAAAATATACGGCACGAAAGAAAAATCTGATTATTAACGAATTCAATTCAAAGCAAAAGAATATGATCAATGGCATTCCCTCAACAGAGGACGAATACCGTTTGCGTTTTTACAGCTTTGAACATCTGCCTGTTGCATTTGCAGATATTGAACTGAAACTAAATGAAGAAAACCGTGCAGTGGATTTCATTTTCAGATACGATAATTCGGCTTTTACAAAGCTAAAAAAGCTGCCGCTTAAAAGGCTTACAGGCAAAGCTGTCGGTCGTCTGTTTCCCGATATAGACTGCGATTGGCTGAAAAGCAGTGAGCGTGCGGCGCTTTGCGGCGAAACGGTGGAGTTCACTTTCCACCGTCCTAAGACAGATACATATTGGAAAGCGTTATGCTTTCCCACCTTCAAGGGGCATTGCGGCTGCTTTCTGTTTCATGCTTCGGAAGCGGAGCCTCTCAAACGCAGCGTTAGAACCGTAGAAATACAACCTAAAATCTGCGACACGGGATAGATAAGTTTGGATAAAATCGCCCATCTCACCGCTTTTCATTCGGGGCAGTACACTCGTACAGCACCACTCACTGCAAAGCGGCAATCTGAACGATTTTCTCTCAAACTTCGGTTTTGTGAAAGCAGTTAATGGTCATAAATATGAAATGAAGGAAAGTAAAATAAGAAATGAGGTTTTATAAAAAAACAATTAGGAGGTAATTATGCAAAAGAAATTTTTAAGTATGATAACAGCAATCGTGATGCTAATATCTCTACTGCCACAGGGAATCATCACCGTGTCGGCGATGAGCGGAAGCGGTACGGCGACAGATCCGTACATAATCACGACTGCCGCCGAGCTTTCGACAATAGGCGGCTCGGAAAATAAGAACAAATACTTCAGGCTCGGAAACGACATAACCGTCGATTCGAGCTTCAGCACGATTGGCACCTTTTACGGCATTCTCGACGGCGACGGAAAAACGATAACGGGCGTCAATATTACGGAAAAAATCAATTCCAACAGCAGCGTTACAAGCACGGGCAGACTGTTTAACACGATTGAGGCAAACGCCATTGTTTATAACCTTACCCTTAGCGCACCTAAGCTCAAGGTTGATTATACCAATGTTGCGAGTAAGTCGGGTTCTTACCCTCTGAACAGAGGACTGTTTGTTAACTTCAATTATGGAACGCTCAACAACATCTCTCTTGAGAACGTCAATTTGGACGCTGATGTGGAGGGCTACATTGAAGTAACCCAAGATTTGGTTTTGACGGTCCGCGAACTTGGAGTCATGGTATACCGGAACTACGGTGAAATTCTGAATTCAAATATGAGCGGTACCGTGACGGCACAAAGCATTGCTTTATTCGGAAGTGTTACATGTGAAAATCTGCCTACGGGTACTGTCGCCAATGTTGTTTCCGATGTGGAGTTGAAAATTGTCCCGATTAACGACAATGACATGGGATACTTTCATGCCAACTCGCTGGGCATAGCCAAAAACCAAGGATATGTCTATAACCTTTGGGTGCTCGGCACAATATCCGGCGGCAATAATAAGTCGTATGTAACCAAGTCACCCCGATATTTGTGCGCATATAACTCGGGAACTATAGAACACGGCTATTATAAAACCTCGACGGGCAAATTTGAGCTGAGCGGCGCTGTTAATGATTCTCCCCCTGATTCAAGCACGGGCACAAGCTCCGGCTTAGTGGAGAAGACCGCTCTTGATAACAGCTTATATAGTTCAAATCAATCGGCAAAGGCGGGCGAAATCCAAGGCACGGGTTCGGGAGCTTTGTATACCGTTGAGTGGAAACGCGAGAACGGCACTATTGCAAATATTGAGCTTTACAATGCAGGCAGCATTACAATTCCCTATACGGTAGACAAAGACTATTATTGCGAAACGTGGAAGGATTTGATCAATACCGTTTGCCCCTCAGGCTCTTCCTACACATTAAGCGGGAACGCGGTATTTACCGCACAGAATGTACAGGGTAAGTATTACCCTGACTTTAACGGTGAACAATACATTTTACCGTCTGTAAGCGCACTCCCCACCGATTATCCCCATGTGTGGAAGAAGATTGGAGCCGGTTTGGTGCCCGACATACCGTCTGACGTTGTGCTGACGACGGAAATCGCAAAGGTGGGCAGCGACGGTAAAGCTACAGACTTCTCATCCTCCTATACCGGTACGATCTCCCCGGGGGATAAGTTCTGCTACCGTTATATAGTGGCATCTACCAACGAAAGAGTAAAGACCGGAACGTACAATATGTACACCGCAGATTCCTCGGGTTATGTAACCGTCCCCAGCTACACGGTTGAAAAAATCACGCTGACGGCGGCGAACTACTCCGACTTCATTTCCCTTACCGTCCCCACGGGAGAGGTCTACCTTGCAGAGGGCGGCTACAACTATCCGACAGCACAGGCAAAGACGGGTATCTCTGTCGCTCCGACAGGCGCTATTACGCTTTCGTATCGGGACAGCGAAGGAAACACCCTGACGGATGCGCCGACAGCAGTCGGTACTTACTCGGTTTTCCTTTCCGTGGCATCCGACGAAAGCTTCAATGAAGCAAGCGGTATCGATACCGGATTAATCTATAAGATAGATAAAGCCATTCCGTCAATGGGCATTTATTACGATAAGGCGAAATACGGCAGCGACACGGTGATAACCGTCAACCTCAGGGCAAAGCTCAAGGGCGACGGCACAGATGGAATCATTTCCGGCGGTACTGTAACTCTTACATTTGAAGAAAACGGAGTAATTGATAACAGTAAGACACAGACGAAAGATGTGAACGGTGCAAGTCTGAAATTTACAGTGACAAATCTTCCGAATGCGGGAACACCGTGCGATTGCACGCTTACATACAGTGGTAATGACAATTATCAGGCAAAGGTTGCCAAGGGCTCTTTCGTCGTAGGTCAAGCACCGTCTACCACCGCGGTAACCCTCGACAAGACCTCCTACACCTACGGCGAGGATATGGTAATCACGGTAGATGCGCCCAAGGCGGCGGACGAAACCGAGATTTCCGTGATTGACATATACGATACGAGTGCGGATATCTCCTTCGTGGAAAAGAACTCGGACGGAAAGTATGTCTACAAATACACAATGCCGAAGGGCGGCGACCGCACGGTAAAGGCAGAGTACATAGGCTCGACAAACTATGCCTCCTCCTCCGACACAAAGTCGGCGACTGTTGAGAAGTTACAGCTCACCGTAACCGCAACGCCTGCGGAAAGCGGCTATGAGTATCAGGACGAGGTAAAGATAAAGCTCAGCGTCACGGGCGTTCCCACGGGCGGCTCTACCTCGATATACGACCTTTCGATGGCCGTCAAAAAAGGCGAAAACATTTTGTCGTCGATGACGGTTTCGAATGTTGTTCCCTTTACCGACAAGGAAATATCCCTCGGCACGGCTCTTGAGGCCGGCACCTATGACATATATGTTGCATCGGACGATGAAAACTACATAGTGCCGATGGGAGTAATCGTGGGATCGGTAACGGTGGCAAGGCGTGCGCCTGCACTTTCCGACTTTAGTTGGCGGTGGAACAGCTCAGACCTTACATACGACAAAACCGAAAAGACGGTAAACGTCACCTCGAAGACCGCCGTGGCAAGCGACATGGGTGCAATAACCGTAGAGTACAGAAGAGGTGGCGAAATCGTCACAGCACCCGTCGATGCAGGATTCTATTATGCATATGCCTGTGTTGACGACAGCGGTCCCAACATTAAAGCGGGCACGGTTGAGATTGTAGGATATGGGATAATTGAAAAGACGCCGGATGCGTCTGATATGACGGTAAAGATAAACGGTGAGGCGCCCCTTTCGGAATATCCCTACACAGGCAAAACTGTCACGGCGACAGTCACCTCGGCGGACGAAGGCGCATTCAATGTGACTGCCGTAAGCTATTACAAGAAGGACTCCGAGGGCAATTACGTTCTCATAAACGAAGAACCTGCAAATGCCGGAAGCTATAAGGTGAAGGTAAACACTGCCGAGGGTACAAACTACTTTGCGGCAACGGATGTGGAGGTTGCGACCTTTGAAATCAAGAAGGCAAATCCCGAAATCACTCTCACCAACAGCGGCGCAGTGTACTACTATGACTCTGCGATTACCGTTGCAGGAGGAGTTTATCCGAATATCTCGATTTACGATAACGCAAAAAAACCTACCGGTACACTCACGGCAGAGCTTATTGATACCTCTGACAACTCCTCCAAGGTTTTGCCGGCGGAAAAGGTACACTTCCTTGAAGCATACGGAACGTATGATGTCACCTTTGAGCCCAAGACCGATTTCTCGGCAGGCAAAACCTATAGGCTGAAGCTCACATACAGCGGAGACGAAAATTACAACACGGCGGCATTGCTATCCGGAAATTATGAAATTGCAAAGGGCTGGGTTCTATTCGAAGTCTCCGATAAGGAGCATCAATACAGCCCCGGCGTGGAAAGAGGAATCAAGGTACAGCCGAAAGTCGGCGGTATGTCCGAGGTGACGGATGTTCAGAATATGCCCGAGGGCGGAATCGTTGTAAAGTATTATGCAGTTGACGAGAACGAGGGAATACTTGCGTCAACCACCCCCGTTCAAAAGGCAATAGCCCCGGGAAGGTATCTGTATGTAATATCCCTGTCCGCAGAGGCGAGCGAAAGCTACAAATGCTATGATCCGGAATATACGGTTGCAGACACCTCAATACCCGACTTCTCGGCTTACGGAAACGTAGGCTTTATGGACATAAAGTCGGGAAATGAGGCGGCGCAAAAGCCAATCTACTTTGACAATGCGGTTGTTAATGCGCATATGACGGAAACGGTTACAAACCCCCTGAACAACCCCAACGCAAGCACGGTGACTTATGAGAGCAAGAACACAAGCGTTGCGGAGGTAAATGCAAGCACAGGTGCTGTGACGATACGTGGCGCAGGCTCGGCGGTAATCGTTGCTACAAGCACCAAGGAAAACACCGCCGATGTCTACGCAAGCTACACCTTAAATGTCACAAAAGAGGTTGTTACCGTTACGGCAAACAGCCAGACAGTCGAGTACGGCACGGAAAAGGACGATGTTGCCTTCGGATACTCCGTATCGAAGACAGGCGTGACCTTCGACGGAACGGCTGTGTACACCACCGCCTATACCAATGGAAGCGGCTGCGGTCAGTATTCCGTTGAGATTTCGGGACTTACCTCGGATGTATACGATATCACCTTTGTCCCCGGTACTCTCACGGTAATTCCCAAGACCCTCACGCTCGCAGACCTCGATATCACGGCAAAGGATAAGGTTTATGACGGCTCGGACAAGGCGGAAATCACGGCGACCGTGAAGAATACCTCCCTCGTTTCGGGAGATATCGTTTCAGTCCTTGCACAGGGTACATTCGATAACGCAAACGCAGCCGATGCCGACAAGACCGTTTCCTACACCGTAACGGGACTCTCGGGAACTCACAGCGGAAACTATGCCCTCACAGGCACTCTCACGGGTACTGCGGCGGCAAAAATCACAAAGGCTCCCGTCACGGTTTCCGTCCCGGCGACAACAACCTATGTCTATGACGGCGAGGACAAGAGCGTAAATGCTGTCGCATATGCAAACGGAATATACTTTGATAAGTTTAATGTTACATACAACGGCAGTACGGATAAGCCGAAGAATGTCGGAACTTATACGGTAGGCGTTGAAATTACCGACAGCAACTATGTCCTTTCGGGGGATATATCCGCACAGTTCATTATCAGAGAAGCACAGCAGGACTTCTTCAGCATTGAGGGCGTAGCAGACACCGTAACCTACGGCGATGCGCCGTTTAACTTGCAGGCAGACGGAGTAGATGCAGGCAGTACGGTGAAATACAGCCTGATCTCCGGCGATGCGGTTACGGTTACAGAGGACGGCTTGGTTACGATTACGGGCGTTGGCTCGGTAAAAATTCAGGCAAAGAGCACCCTTGCAAACCACACCGAAAAAACAGCTGCAAGAACCTTTACCGTAAAACCGAAAACTCTGAACGTAACAGCATCTCCGAAAGTGGCCGATAAAGTTTATGACGGCACAAAGATAGTTGACATTACACTCAACCTTGACGGTGTTGTGCCCGGCGATGATGTAACAGCAAGCTTCGCAAGCGCAGTAATGGCATCGGCAGATGTTGAAAACAACAAGACCGTATTTGTAAACGGAATTACACTTTCGGGAGCAGACACAGGAAAATATCAGCTTGCTTCGCAGAGCGTGCAGACAAGTGTCAACGTGACAAAAAGACAGATTAGCGCAATCGCTTTCACTGCGAAAGATAAGGTTTATGACGGAAACGCAAAAGCGGATTACACCATAGCGAATCTTGACGGCGTGCTTAATGATGATAAGGCTTTTGTAACGGTTATCGGCAGTGCGGAGTTTAGCAATGCAAACGCAGGCGAGAACAAGACCGTTACCCTTTCGGGACTCACACTCTCCGGCACAAAGAGCGGAAACTATGAGCTTAATGTAACGGGAGATGTAACCGCACAGGCTTCGATAAGCAAGGCAAAGGTCGAATTTACCTTAGGAACTCTCGAATACACCTATGACGGCACGGAAAAGACCGTTCCCGTAACAGCGGCGGTTGATGGTGAGGCATACACAAATTACACCGTTGCATATCAAAAGGACGGCTCTGCGGCAGAAACCGTAAATGCGGGTGAATATGATGTTGTCATCACTCTCGGTGATACAACAAATTATGAAACCGATTATACACCTAAGACCTTGAAGATTGTCAAGGCTTCACAAAGCGCAATTACGATAACGGGACTTATAGGCACGATTGACTACGGCGCAGTATTTGCCCTTTCGGCAGCCGGCGGAAACGGTGACGGCGCAGTAACATGGGCGTCAAGCAATCCCGGCATTGCGGAGATTGACGTAAGCACTGGCGTTGTAACAATTAAGGGAACGGGTTCGCCCGTTACGATCACCGCAACCAAAGCAGGCGATGAGAACTTCGGCGGCGAACAGACCGCAGCCGTAACCTTTACGCCGATAAAGAAATCCGTCGGCTTTAAGGTGACAAATCTGAATCAGATTTATGACGGAGTCGCAAAGAGTGTAACGGTTGCGCCAAGCGTCGGCAGTGAAAACTTTAGCATTACCTATACCGATGAAAACGGCAATACAGTTGCAGCTCCGACCAATGCCGGTATCTATTATGCGGATGTGCACGCAACAGGTCATTATGACGGTTATACAACTGCGGTTCTCACAATCAAGAACGCGGCGGTTAATACAAGCGGATATACATTTGAGGTCGCAGATGCGGTTTACGGCAGCGCACCCGTTATAACACAGCCTGAAAGCACAGTATATCCGAGCGGAGCAGAGGCAAAGGTTACCTACACAGGCAGCGGTATCTATTCCGAAACCGCCGAGCAGCCGAAAAATGCAGGAAGCTATACGGCAATACTGACAATTTCCGGCGATAACTATGAAACGGTAAGGCTTACCGACAGCTTTGTAATCACAAAGGCTGTTCTTACCGCAAAGCCCGATGATGCTTCACGCTCCTACGGCGAACAGAATCCCGTATTTACCGTTTCTTATTCGGGCTTTGTAAACGGTGATGATGAAAGCGCCGTTATGATTGCGCCGTCAATGACGACAAACGCAACGGTTTCAAGCGGCACGGGAACGTATGCCATTCGGGCAAGCGGCGGCTATGCCGAAAACTATACCTTCAGCTATGAGGACGGCACACTTACCGTAGGCACGGCAAGCGGCGGAAACTTCTACATACACGGCGGACAGAGCAATCCGTATGTGGGCAATAAGTTCACGCTCACCGCATACTACAACAACGAAAAACCAACGGTTGAATGGTCAAGCGGAAATACTGCTGTTGCAACAGTAAATTCAGCAACCGGCGAGGTCGAAATCGTTGGCAGCGGCACGGCAACCATTACGGCAAAAATGAACGACAGCCGCTTTGACAACACCCTTACGGCAGAATTTACGCTGACAGCGGTTTATCTGCCCGAAACCCAGTCGCCGATATACTTTGATTCACTTTTGGTAGAAAAGTATGTAACCGATGGTGCATTTACAAACCCGGCAAAGGGTATGAGCGACGGTGCGGCGGTAAAATATACCTCGAGCAATCCGGAGGTTGCAGCGGTTGATGAAACAAGCGGCGAGGTAACAATCCTGAAAGCAGGAACAACCGTCATCAAAGCAACTTCGACAAAGTTTAACTGTGCGGACGTTTACGCAAGCTACACGCTTACCGTTAAGAAAGCACCGATTACGGTATCGGCAGATGATATTGCACTTACCTACGGCGACAGCTTTACAGCGACAGATATTACAATTTCCGGCGGTGTAACGGCTGAGGAGCTTTCCGGCACACTCGCTTTCACAACAAAGTATGCTGCAGGAAAGGGCGTAGGAGAATATGAGGTAACGCCAAACGGACTGACATCGGATACCTATGATATCACCTTTGAAAGCGGCACAATCACAGTAACGGAAAAGGTTCTCAATAAGAATGATTTTACAATTATTGCAGAGAACAAGACGTATGACCAAACAAACAGTGCGAATATAAGCGCGGCAGTAAAAGCGGACGCACTTGTGGGCGCAGATAACTTAAGAGCCGAAATCAGCGGACACTTCGCTGATGAAAATGCAGGAGAAGACAAAGCGATTTCCTATGAAATCACTTCACTTTCCGGCAAAGGCTTTGAAAACTATGTTTTAGGAAATGATGTGAATACTGCCATTGTTACGGCGGACATTACTCCGGCAAAGGTAACATTCTTTGTTTCGGAAGAAACCACAAGAATTTATGACGGCACGGCACAGAAGGTTGATATTTCAGCCATGGCGCTTGGCAACGTATTCGGTGAAAGCAATTACACCGTTTACTATCAGGCAGCCGGCGAGGAAAAAACAACCGAACCGAAAAATGCAGGCGAATACACCGTGACCGTTGAGCTTACAGACGGAAGCAGAAACTATGAAGCAATTCAACCGACAGCGAAGCTTGTGATTGAAGTTGACGCTGCTGCAAATCTTTATATCAGTGGCTCTAACAAGAATGTAACGGTCGATGACGTATTTAAGCTTTACGCATATTACGGAAATCAAACACCGGAGGTTGCATGGACTTCGAGCGATGAAGACGTTGCGGAAGTGAATAGTACAACAGGCGAGGTTACAATCCTGAAGGCGGGCACAGCGACCATAACGGCAACCGTAATAGACACAAATTATAACGGCGAAAGCGCAGAGTTTGAATTGGAAGCCGCAAAGAAACGCATCAACATCAAGACTCCGGCAGGCGAGCTTGTAAAGACCTACAACGGAGAAAGACAGGATATTAACTTCACATCAAGTGACATTGACCTTGAAGAAAAGAATGTTACGGTAAATGCAATCTATGTTCTTCTGACGGATTCGAGCGTTACAGAACCCAAACGGGTAGGCACATATACAGTATCTTACGAACTGAACGACGACAGGTATACCGCCGACGGAAATGTAACGTTGACAATCAATAAAGCAAACGTCATTGTAAAAGCCAAGAACATTTCAAAAGAGTACGGCGATGAGCCCGAATATGAGCTTGAAATCGTGTTGGGCGGCAATGTCACGGACGTAGCGGAAATGACAGCGCTTGCTGAATTTGCGAGCGAGGGCGCAGAAAAAACAGCGAATGTCGGAACATATGATATTACCGTAACTCTTGCATCAAACGGCGATGAAAACAGAAACTTTATCGTAAGTGATGAAAAAGGCACAATCACGGTAACAAAAGCACCTTTGACGGTTACAGTGAAAGATGTAACCCGTGAATACGGTGCGGAAAACCCGGCACTTGAAGCTGAATATGAGGGCTTTAAGAATGAGGAAACGGCAGATGTACTGACAGGCGAATTAGTGCTTATCTATGATGAAAGCATTAACGCTGAAACGGCAGTCGGCTCATACATCGGCAAAACAACAGCAAGCGGACTGTCCTCCGACAATTACGACATTACATTTGTTCCGGGCAATGTGACGGTAACCAAAATCGGCGTAAAGGCAAGTGCGGGAACATCAAGAAGCAGTTATCTTACCGTTAAGCTGGATAAGGCTGTTCCGGGACTTACGGCAAATAACTTTGTTGTAAGAAGCGGCGATGAGAATATCGCTCTTACAGAGGTGACAGCGTCAAGCGACAACAAAACCTATACATTAAAGGGTTCGTTCTCAACCTCTGTTACCTACACGGTTGGGATCAGCCTTGAAGGCACAGAAAGCGACGCCACACATGAAATCATAAGCGAAGCACTTTCAATCAAGCCGTCCTCGGGCAGCACCGGAGGTGGCGGAGGTGGCGGCGGAGGTTCTGTCGCAACAACATACACCGTAACCTTTGAAACAAACGGCGGAAACAAAATTGACAGTGTTAAGGTAAGCAAAAACGGTATACTTTCAAAACCGACCGAGCCGACAAAAGAAGGTTTTGACTTTGACGGCTGGTACACCGATAAAGCACTTAAAACGGTTTATGACTTCGATACAAAGGTAGCAAAGAGCTTTACTCTTTATGCAAAGTGGACGGAAAAAGTGGCAGAGCCCGATAAACCGACTGAGCCGACAGAGCCTACTGCTCCGGAATGGAAAAATCCGTTTACAGATGTTTCCGAGAATGACTGGTTCTTTGAAAGCGTAAAATACGCAAACGAAAACGGTTTAATGGGCGGTACAACAAATACCTCATTTGCACCGAATGAACCTCTCACCCGCGGTATGCTTGTTACAATACTTTATCGTGCGGATGGCGAGCCTGCCGTAAACAAGAGCATTCCGTTTAGTGATGTTGCCGCAGACGCATATTATGCAAATGCGACTATTTGGGCACAGCAGAACGGTATTGTAAACGGCGTTACGGAAAATGCATTTGCCCCTGACGATAACATCACCCGTGAGCAGATTGCGGCAATTATGTTCAGATATGCAAAATATAAGGGATATGACGTAAGTGTAGGTGAAAGCACAAACATTCTTTCCTACACCGACGCAGAAAGCATTTCCGAGTATGCAATTACCGCTATGCAGTATGCAGTCGGAAGCGGTTTGATGAAAGGTAAAACAGAAAGCACAATCAATCCCAAAGACGTTGCTACAAGAGCCGAAATTGCGGCAATACTTCAAAGATTTCTTGAGGCAAACAAATAAATATTTAGCCAAGCAGGAACGCTTGACAATAAAGCCTCGTTTGAGAGAAATTTCAAACGGGGCTTTTATGTTTTAGTATTTTTAAGTATTGTATATGTACTTTACGGACTGTTATATATCCACCTTAACGCTTATACCGTTTTTAAAGAAAACCGTACACATTTTATCATGCGACACTTCTATTTTTTCAACCAGTGTTATCCACAAGTTTTCGTCCCAGGTATCAATTAACTGCGGTTTATTTTTCAAGGTTTCAAAGAACAGTCTGAGTTCATGTTCTTTATTTACCTTATCTTCTCTTTCGGCAGTTGCTTTGTTTAAGTGTTTTTCCGCCCGTTCGTATCGGCGGACAAGGCTGTTGTATTTTTTAGTATAAGCGTCTTGCGACTGCTTTTTTCGCGCATTCTCATTTACGCATTCGCTGACAAGTTCCGATACCACTTTAAGTTCAGCGGTTAAGGCATCAATTTCTTCATTTAATTTTGTGCAGTTGCAGACTGTATCTATCATTATTTTACAGTCTTCAAGCACGGTTGTTCTGTCAGCCATAACTATGTTATAAGCCTTTATAAAAGCGGTTCGAATATCATCGGCGGTTAAATTCGGAGTTTTACATTTCTCTGCATTCTTGAACTTATTATTGCATTGATAAATTGTACACTTATATTTATCTTTGGAATGCCACAATTTCGAACCATAGAACCCACCGCAGTCTGCACATAGGATTTTGGAAGAAAATATGTCGTTTCCGCTGTATGAACTGCCGAGTTTCTTTCGCCTTGCTATTTCGGCTTGTACAATATCAAATTCTCTTTTTGTAATGATTGCCGGATGACTGTCTTCCACATAATACTGCGGAACTTCGCCTTCGTTGACTTTCATTTTCTTTGTCAGGAAATCCACAGTAAATTTCTTTTGCAGAAGTGCGTCTCCTTTGTACCGTTCATTCGTAAGGATACTTCGAACTGTGGATGCACTCCATTTCTGTTTTCCCGAAACTGTTAATATACCAAGTTTCTCAAGTTCTCTGCAAATTCCGCACGGGGTTTTCCCTTCCATAAACAGCCTGTAAATCAGCCTTACGGTCTGAGCCTCTTTTTCGTTGATTACGGGTCTTCCGTCTGCACCCTTTTCATAACCGAGAAAGCGTGTATAGTTCATTTGTACCTTGCCGTCCGAAAACCTTTTTCGCTGTCCCCATGTGACATTTTCCGAAAGGCTTCTGCTTTCTTCCTGTGCAAGGCTTGACATAATGGTTATCAGAAGTTCGCCTTTTGAATCGAAGGTATAAATGTTTTCCTTTTCAAAAAACACTTCCGTGCCGCTTTCTTTCAGCTTACGAACCGTCACAAGGCTGTCTACGGTGTTTCGTGCAAAACGACTTACAGATTTTGTAACAATAAGGTCTATCTTGCCGTCTAATGCGTCTTGTATCATTTCGTTAAAACCGTTTCTGTTTTTTGTATTTGTGCCCGAAATTCCCTCATCCGTATAAACCTTTACAAACTGCCAATCTTCTCGACGATTTATAAATTTTGTATAATAATCGATTTGCGCTTCATAGCTTGTGAACTGTTCATCACTGTCGGTGGAAACTCGAGCGTATGCCGCAACCTTTCTTTTGGTAACCGATGTTGTCGGAACAGATGTAAATTTATTCTTTGTTGCGGGAATTACGATTATTGATTTCTTCATTCGGCATTTCTCCTTTCAAAGGCTTTAAGCCTTGCTTGCTCCTTCATCTCGGGTGTCCAGCTTTCTTTGCGTGAACGGTCTTTCCATGTTTGTTTGACGGTGTGTCCGTCCTTAAAAACAAACAGCAATCTGTTAGCTTTAGGCACAATTATATTTTCTATTTTGTCCTCGAAAATATCTGCGTCAAATTCAGTAATTCCAAGCACCTCGGCTGCTGCGGCACATAAGGTTTCATCGGGAATCTGCTTTGCGGCACATTCTTTTTTGCCGTGCTTGTCAAAAGTGGAGCATATCCAAACAACCCGTGCGGCCGTAACTTTTCTTCTGAAATTTTTTCCGCAGTTTCCGCATACGATTTTTCCCGTGAATGCATATTTTGACGCTCCCACGGTTTTATAATGTTTTTCTCGGCGGTGTTCAAATTCAAGCTGTACCGCTTCATATACTTCTTTTGAAACAATCGGTTCGTGATTGTTCTCAACATAATATTGGGGTTTCTCTCCTCGATTTTTCTTGCGTTTCTTTGTTAAATGGTCTGTGCTGAACGATTTCTGCAAAAGCAAATCTCCGATATATTTCTCGTTTGAGAGAATATATCGCACCTTTTTTTCTGTCCAACTTTCGGATGAGTTGCTTTTAATGCCATGTTCGTTAAGTTCTCTTGCTATTTTGTGAATTCCCATACCGTCAAGAAACAGTCCGTAAATTTGTTTTACGACCTCAGCCTCAACGGGTATAATTTCAAGACCGCCGTCCGCAGTTCTTTTATAACCGTAAATGTTTTGAACAGACATCGGAAGATTACCTTGTTTGAAATCGTTCTGTATTCGCCATTTAACATTTTCACTTACCGACAAGCTTTCTTCCTGTGCATACGATGCCAAAATAGTAATCATTAGTTCGCCGTCCGCACTTAATGTGTCAATGTTCTGTTCCTCGAAATATATACCTATACCAAGTTTTTTAAGTTCTCGAACAGTTTCAAGTAAAGTGACGGTATTTCTCGCAAACCTCGAAATAGACTTTGTTATCACCATATCTATTTTTCCGTTTCTGCAGTCCGCAAGCATTCTTTGAAACTCTTTGCGAGTATCCTTTGTACCCGTGAGCGCCTCGTCCGCATAAACGCCGACATATTCCCAATCGCTATGCGATTGTATGTATTTACTGTAATAGCTGACCTGTGATGAGAGCGAATGCAGCATCGCATCTTTACCGCTTGAAACACGCGCATATGCCGCAACATTCTTTTTTCTTTCAAGGCTCGGAAAAGCTTTGATTTTTGTTACTTTCATTGTCTGTAAGCACCTCCTTAGATGCTATATTACCGCCATGTTCGGTATTTATCAACTCATTTTCGGCAAATATACTACACGAACTTAAACCGTATTTATCGGCTAATATTGTATTAATTTCAGAGTAGTCATCAGCGGATATAAACCCCTTTTTAAACATTGTTTTCGCCTGGTTCATCGATGTCTTGTACAGCATCAGCATCGTGTAAAAATCTTTATTATTCATGGCGGTTTCTCCTTTGGTAGCACCTCTCGGAGCAATATTTTCTTTCGGAACTCGGATAATCCGTAAAACTTGTGCCACAGGTTTGACAGACAAATTTCGTTTTACACGTCCTTTTATGCTCATTAACATGATTTTTCCACCAAGCAAGCTTACAGGCATCGGAGCAGAAAATACGCGGTTTTGTTTTGGCCATCTTTACAAAAGGCTTACCGCAGTTTTTACAAACTCCCGCATCTTTTAGCAATTCCTCAGTATTCAGATGATTTCTGTAACAGTATGACTTTACAGTATTTGCTGAAGGGAAACCCAATATTTCGGCTATTTCGGCATAACTGCAGAGTTTGCGTCTCATATTTTGTATTATTGATTTTTGTTCTGGCGTCATAGCAAAACCTCCTTCGATATACGGAGAAAGAAGGTGCGTTTCGGACCCCTTTATGCAATAAAAAAAGACCTGCAGGGAAAGAACCCCACAGACCATAATAATCGTTATTCACCGTAAATTCCGGCACGGTCATTGATTACAAGAATACGGAGCATATTATCGTCAAGGTTAAGTTTTCCCTCGTCATCGCCTTTCAGATAACCCTTCCGCATAAGCTTGGTTACGGTAGGCTTTGCCCAGTTGGGCATATTATCATCTACCCATGCATAAATCATCTTGTTTTTCAGCTTGTCTACATCGGTTCGGATACTGCCGATTTCCTTTTTCAGTTCATCATACTGAGCCATAGCAAAAAGTTTCACTGTGAAACTTTTCTTCAAAGGCATATGCACCGCATATTTTATTGTATTAAAATTAAGCGTCAGTGCCACCTTTTAGAACTTGCAGGATTTATTTCTGCAAGTTTTTTACTTTGGCTGATAAATCGACTGACAAATCATACTTCGCCTGTCGGCTCGTATTCTTTGGAAGGGACTCTCGACTGCCAAAACAATTCACCGGATTGTTTTGGCTACGCCTCGTCTTCAGCCGCACCACCTTCAAAACACTTATAGGATTTTCCTATAAGTGTTTTGTTGTTTAACGATACATTGTTATGCTCCGACGCTTAAAACTTCATTATCTATCTGTCACAAGACAAGAATAAAGATGAATGGTCAAAACTGATATTTTCGGAAGAAGATTATCATGAAATTTATAGTGATTCATATTGTTGGTCAAATATGGCACAAGTTAAGGCTTTTCAAGATGATATTTGCTTGTTTGTCGGATGTTCCCTTACTGATCCAAATTTAAGACGATTATTAGATGAGGCTATGCGACATCCTGAAAGCCCGCGTCATTTCGCAATATTAAAAAGGAAAAAAATATAATAATGTAAAACTGAAAAATATGAAACTTGTTAAATGGTATCAGGATTTTGATGATAGTATACGAAATAAAATTTTTAATTCATTTGGAATAAGTGTAATATGGGTTGATGATTATAGTGAAATTCCTGGCATACTGACAAAATTAGAACAATCCAGGGAAAACAACTACTAAATTATTGCAATATGCAAGGGTGTGAAAACTTTTGCTATCAATGAATTTAACCGGTCACAAAAAGAGGATACGACAACAAGACCGTCGGCTAAGCCGACGGTCTTGACTTATTATTTATTTCATTAAAAACCGATCCACTGCCTCGGCAACCTCGCGTCCCTCATGAATTGCCCATACGACCAAGCTTTGACCGCGGCGACAGTCACCTGCGGCAAATACGCCTTTTAAGGTCGTTGCGTAATTCTCTTCCGATGCCTGGATATTGCTTCTGGCGTTGGTTTCCAAAGTCAGCTGATTAATCAGCTCCTGCTCCGGCCCTAAAAAGCCCATTGCAATCAGTACCAATTCACATGGCAATACCTGTTCTGTTCCTTCGACAGGAACCGGTGCGCCGGTAGACCAATCCACCTTTACGGTATGGACTGCTTTGACCTGACCCATGTCATCACCCTCAATTTTTGTGATCGTTGTCAGATACTCTCTCGGATCGCTGCCGAACAGCTCGATTGCTTCTTCCTGACCGTAATCTGTTTTCTTGACTCTGGGCCACTCCGGCCACGGATTGGAGGGTAAACGCTCCTCCGACAGCTCCGGCATAATCTCCAGCTGCTTTACACTCTTGCAGCCGTGACGAATCGAGGTTCCCACACAGTCCGTTCCCGTGTCACCGCCACCGACAATGATAACGTTCTTGCCCTCGGCGCTGATATACAGTCTGTCCTCCAGCTTGGAATCGAGCAGACTCTTTGTATTTTTTGATAAGAAGTCTACGGCATAATGCACACCTTTCAAGTCCGCGCCCTCAACCTTTAACGGTCTGGGGTGGGTCGCACCGGTACAAAGAACAACCGCGTCAAATTCATTGACTAATTTAACGGATGGATAATTCTTTCCGATTTCCGTATTCAGCTTGAAAACAACGCCCTCTTTTTCCATCAAATCTACACGGCGCTGAACGACGCTTTTATCCAGCTTCATGTTCGGAATACCGTACATCAGCAAGCCGCCGGCTCTGTCGGCTCTTTCAAATACCGTCACGCGGTGACCCATCTGATTCAGCTGATCGGCACATGCCAAGCCTGCCGGACCTGATCCGACAACCGCAACACGCTTTTCGGTCGATTTTTCCGGAAGCCGCGGCTTTACCTTACCCTCGGCAAACATTGTGTCGATAATATGACATTCGATATTCTTAATTGTAACTGCCGGGTCGTGCATTCCTAAGGTACAGGAACCCTCGCACAGCGCCGGGCAGACGCGCCCGGTAAATTCCGGGAAATTGTTCGTCAGAGAAAGACGTCTGTATGCCTCCTCAATATCGCCCTTATACACCAGATCATTCCATTCCGGAATCAAATTGTGCAGCGGACAGCCGATGGACGTTCTGCCGATCATCTGACCGGTGTGACAAAATGCAATTCCGCAGTCCATACATCTCGCACCCTGGAGCTGAAGCTTTTTCAGCTCGTAGTGGGTGTGAAATTCATCATAATCTTTTACTCTTTCCGCAGGGGGTCTGTCCTTTGGAAGATCTCTTTCATATTCTAAAAATCCGGTTGGTTTTCCCATTGTTATATCCATTCCTTTCTATGTCACGGGGACACAAATTCATCCGTCCGAAATTTATGCGATCTCTACCTTTTTGCCCGTTACATTCTCAAATGCAATCAGCATTGCTTCGTCACGGTCGGTTCCCTTTTCCAGTTCCTCATCCAAAACGGTAATGACTTTCTTGTAGTCGTTCGGGATCACCTTTACAAATTGCTTTAACGACTGATCGAAATCTGCCAGCAATTTCTTTGCAACGTCAGAGCCGGTATATTTTACATGCTTTTCAAGCATTTCCTTTAATGCAGCCGCGTCCTTTTCATCCGGAGCTTCCAGGGAAACCATGCCCTTATTGCACTTCTTTTCAAAATCTCCGTCCGGGTTATAGACGTAGGCAATACCGCCGGACATACCTGCCGCAAAGTTTCTGCCGGTTGCGCCGATTACGGCAACCTTACCGCCGGTCATGTATTCGCAGCCGTGATCGCCGATTCCCTCGACAACGGCGCTCATGCCGGAGTTTCTGACGCAGAAACGCTCGCCCGCAACGCCGCGGATATAAGCTTCGCCCTTGATCGCGCCATAGAAAGCGACGTTTCCGATAATAACGTTCTCGGACGGGTTCAGCTTGGATTCCGGTTTGGGTACAACAATCACCTTACCGCCGGAAAGCCCTTTTCCGATATAGTCGTTGCTGTCACCCTCCAGACGCAGTGTAACGCCCGGAGCTAAGAATGCGCCGAAGCTTTGTCCGGCACTTCCCGTAAAGGTCAGGCTGATCGTATCCTCCGGCAGACCTTCCTCACCGTACTTTCTTGCGATTTCGGAGGAAAGAATGGTACCGGTTACACGATTGATATTCGTAATTTCAAGCTTTGCGTTAATCTTCTTGCCTTCTTCAATTGCCGGTGCACACAAATGCAGCAGCGTATTCATATCCAGTGTTTTCTCCAATTCATGATCCTGCATCTGGTTATGGTATCTTTCATAATCGTTCGAGCAGATCTTCGGCTGATACAGCAAGGACGAGAAATCAACCTCTTTTGCTTTCCAGTTGTGTTCTACTTTCTTCTGGCTGAGCATCTCAACATGACCGATCATTTCATCAACGGTTCTTACGCCGATTTTTGCCATCCATTCTCTTAAATCCTGTGCGATAAAGCGCATAAAGTTTTCAACGTATTCCGGCTTACCGGCAAAACGCTTTCTAAGCTTCGGATTTTGCGTAGCAACGCCGACCGGACAGGTATCCAGATTGCAGACACGCATCATAACACATCCGATTGCGATTAACGGGCCCGTTGCAAAACCGTATTCCTCCGCGCCGAGCAATGCCGCTACCGCAACATCGCGTCCGGTCAGAAGCTTACCGTCTGTTTCAATTACAACACGATTTCTCAAATTGTTCATTAATAATGCCTGGTGCGTTTCCGCAACACCCAGCTCCCACGGTAAGCCTGCATGTCTGACTGAGGTCTTGGGTGCAGCTCCCGTACCGCCGTCATAGCCGGAAATCAGAATGACATCGGCACGACCCTTTGCAACACCGACTGCAATCGTACCTACGCCGGCTTCCGAAACAAGCTTTACGGTAACGCGCGCGTCACGGTTTGCATTCTTTAAGTCATGGATCAGCTGTGCCAAATCCTCGATGGAGTAAATATCATGGTGCGGCGGAGGTGAAATCAAGCCTACGCCCGGCGTTGAGTGTCTTGCCTTGGCAATCCACGGATAAACCTTTCCACCCGGAAGATGACCGCCCTCGCCCGGCTTTGCGCCCTGTGCCATTTTAATCTGAATTTCCTTTGCCTGGTTCAGGTAATGAATGTGTACGCCGAATCGCCCCGAAGCGACCTGCTTAATCGCACTGGAACGGGAATCGCCGTTTTCATCCGGAATATACCGATCCGGATTCTCGCCGCCCTCACCGCTGTTGGATTTTCCGCCCAAACGGTTCATGGCAATGGCAAGACATTCATGCGCCTCTAAGCTGATAGAGCCGTAAGACATTGCACCGGTCTTAAACCGCTTTACAATGCTCTCCACGCTCTCTACGCTGTCAATGGCAATCGGCTTGTCAATGGTTTTAATATCCAGCATGCTCCGAATCGTACAAAGCTTGTCGTTATGCGCATTCATTTCCTTTGCGTATTCCTTGTACAGCTTGTAATCGCCGGTGCGGCAGGCTCTTTGCAGCTTGTAAATGGAAATCGGGTTGAACATATGATACTCGCCGTTGGCTCTCCACTTATATTCGCCGCCGGTCTTTAATGCCTTTTTCCCGTTTACTTTGCTGAATGCCTCATCATGACGCATCATGACTTCTTTTTCGATATGCTCTACACCGATACCGCCGATTCTTGTTGCCGTACCCGTAAAGTACTGATCCACAACGCTTTCCTTGATTCCGAGCGCTTCAAAAATCTGCGCACCCTGATAGGATTGGATCGTGGAAATTCCCATTTTGGACATAACCTTTACAATGCCTTTGGTGCATGCCTTTTTGTAATTTGCAATCGCCGTATCCAAATCTAAATCTATAATCTTTTCGTCAACCAATTCCTTAACGCTTTCAAATGCCAGATACGGGTTTACGCCGTTTACGCCGTAACCGATCAGACATGCGAAATGATGCACTTCACGCGGTTCGCCGGTTTCCAATACAATCGAAACCTTCATTCTCGTACCCTCGCGAATGAGGTGATGGTGCAGACCGGACGCCGCAAGCAATGCCGGAATCGGCGCTTTATCCTTGGAAACGCCCTTATCCGAAAGAATCAGGATATTATAACCGTTCTCAATTGCAATATCGGCAGCGGTACAGATGGTATCAATTGCCGCTTCCATATCATTTTTCTGCTGGGTGTTAAAGAGCATCGGAATGGTGATACTCTTAAAGCCATCCAGGTTGATTCTTCTGAGCTGATCCAGTTCTTCGTTCGTCAGAATCGGGCTGTTGGTTCGTACCTTGCGGCAGTTCAGCTCGGAGGAGGTCAGCAGATTTTGTTCACAGCCGAACAGTGTGTAGGTGGAAGTGACAATCTGTTCACGAATCGCGTCAATCGGCGGATTTGTAACCTGTGCAAAAAGCTGTTTGAAGTAATTATACAACAGCTGCGGTTTTTCAGAAAGTACCGCCAGAGGAATATCCGTACCCATCGCGCCGATCGGATCGTCTGCTTTCAGCACGATTTCCTTGATCGTGTTGTTCACGTCCTCCCAGGAATAGCCGAATGCTTTCTGACGTGTCAGCAGCGGCAGCGTATCCTCTCCGTTTTCGCGGTTTACAAACATATTCTCCAACTCGATGGTGCTTCTTAAAATCAAGTCATAGTGCCGGTTTCCGACTGCCGCGGATTTAATGCTTTCAATCAAGTCATGCCAGGTATCGCCCTTATCGCGGGATTTCGGAAGATTTTCAATATCAACCAGAGTCTTGTCTACCCATTGCGCATACGGCTTGTGGGTTGCTTCATATTCCTTGATTTCCTCATCGCTGATAATCTTTCCCTTTTCGGTATCAATCAGCAGCATTTTTCCGGGATGTAGTCTTTCCTTGCGGATGATTTTGGATTCATCCACATCGGTAACGCCGACTTCGGAGGAAAGGATAATCATATCATCGGAAGTGACATAATATCTTGCCGGTCTTAAACCGTTTCTGTCTAACGTTGCTCCGACAAGCTTACCGTCTGTAAACGCAACTGCCGCCGGGCCGTCCCACGGCTCTGTGATACAGGAATGATACTCATAAAACTTTCTCATTTCCGGCTTCATTTCCGTATTGTTTTCCCACGGTTCGGGAATCGTCATCATGACGGCTCTCGGCAGACTGAAGCCTGACAGGTGCAGGAATTGCAAGTAGTTATCCAACATTGCGGAGTCCGATCCGTCCTCGTTGATAACCGGCAGAATCTTATCCATGTCATTTTCAAATTCCGGCGTGCTGAACATATGCTCTCTCGCCTTAACCCAGTTCACGTTACCGCGGATCGTATTAATTTCTCCGTTATGGATGATATAACGGTTCGGATGCGCTCTTTCCCAGCTGGGGAAGGTGTTGGTCGAAAAACGGGAGTGCACCAATGCAATCGCGGTTTCCATATCGACATCCTTTAAATCCAGATAGAAGTTATTGACCTGATCCGGCGTCAGCATGCCTTTGTAAACGAGCGTCCGTGCGGAAAGCGATGCAAAATAGAAATAATTATCAATGCCGCTCTTGCGGATTTCGCGCTCTGCAATTTTGCCGATTACATACAAACGTCTTTCGAAATCATCCGCGCTCAATTCCGGTGAGGATTTACCGATAAATACCTGTACAATATACGGCATCGCGTCCAATGCGCCCTTGCCGATACAAACCTCATAAACCGGAACGCGGCGGATTCCGAGCAATTGCTGACCCTCATCTGCGATGATTTTCTTCAGCTTGTCCAGGCTTTCCGCTCTCGTTTCCTCATCCGGGGATAAAAACAGCATACCTACGCCGTAATCTCCCTGCTTTGGCAGCTTAATGCCCTCGTTCTTGCAGACCTTTTTCATAAAGGCATGCGGCATCTGAATCAAAATTCCGGCTCCGTCACCGGTATCCGGATCCGAACCTACGCCGCCTCGATGTGCAAGGTTCTTTAAAATCTGAATTGCCTGATTAATAATCCCATGCGAGGTCTTGCCCTTGATGTTGGCAATAAATCCGATTCCGCAGGCGTCATGCTCAAACTGCGGATCATAAAGACCTTGCTTCTGTGGTAATCCATTATACTCCATTCTTGTTCATCCTTTCTATTTTGTCTGCCGTTCGGCATTTATGAAATCAATGAATTGCTTATTGTTGAAAAAGGCGCTCAAAGCCTCCCTGCCCGTATTCGGATAAGGAATGGTTTGAGACGCCTTTGTCTCTTTCAATATTTATACCAAAGCCTTGATTTTTTCCATTGCTTTCTTGGTATTTTCACGGGTGCTGAACGCCGTAAAACGTACATAACCCTCTCCGCTCGGGCCAAAGCCTGCGCCCGGTGTGGTTACGACATTGGCTTCCTCCAACAGCTTATCAAAGAAATCCCATGATTTCATGCCGTCCGGAGTCTTTGCCCAAATATACGGAGCATTCACGCCGCCGTATACCGTAAAGCCGGCTTCGGTAAGTGATTCGCGGATAATTCTTGCATTCTCCAGGTAGTAAGCAATCGCTTCACGCGTCTGACGATACCCCTCATCGGTGTAAACCGCCTCTGCCGCTCTTTGAATCACATACGGTACGCCGTTGAATTTCGTGCATTGGCGGCGGTTCCAAAGACCGTTCAATTCCGTTCCGTCAATCTTTAAGGCGTGCGGTACAACGGTGTATGCGCATCGGGTTCCGGTAAAGCCTGCGGTTTTGGAGAAGCTTCTAAATTCAATTGCAACTTCCTTCGCGCCTTCAATTTCATAGATGCTGTGCGGAACCTCCGGATCGGTAATAAACGCCTCATAAGCGCTGTCATATAAAATCACCGCGTCATTTTTCTTTGCATATTCCACCCACGGCTTAAGCTGATCTCTCGTCATTGCCACACCGATCGGGTTGTTCGGGAAACAAAGATAGATAATATCCACTTTCTCTTTCGGCAGCTGCGGTAAAAATCCGTTTTCCTCCAGACACGGCATATAAACCAGATTCGTCCAGCGCTCACCGTCATAATCTCCGGCTCTGCCTGCCATGGCGTTGGTATCGACATAAACCGGATAAACCGGGTCGCATACCGCAACCTTATTGTCTACCGAGAAAATATCGCCGATATTTCCGCAGTCGGATTTTGCGCCATCGGAAATGAAAATTTCGTCGGCTGCAATATCCAACCCCTTATAATCCTTTTCTACGATTTTACTTCTTAAAAATTCATAACCCTGCTCCGGGCCGTAGCCGTGAAATCCTTCGGGTGTTCCCATTTCATCGACTGCCTTGTGCATTGCGTCAATGACTGCCGGAGCCAACGGAATCGTAACATCGCCGATACTCATTTTAATGACTTCCTTATCCGGATGTGCTTTTGCATATTCTGAGGACTTTCTTGCTACTGTCGAAAACAGATAGCTGCCTGGCAGCTTTAAGTAATTATCGTTGATCTTTGCCATTTTATCTATGTTCCTTTCCAAATTTAATATCCTTGTCAAAAATTGCGGAATATTATACTTCCGGAGGATTTCAAGTGTTTTCATTTTCGTAGCGGATGTTTGAGCCGCAATAAAATGAAAATACTTGAAATCCCATACCGCAAACCTATTTTCCTTATATAATTACAGCGTGACAGTTCCGTCAAAAACGAATGCTGCCGGGCCGGTCATATAGACATTATTTTCATTTCGATCCCATTTTATGTGCAGCGTTCCGCCCAGTAAAACCAAATCGGCTTCATCGTCCGTGAAATCGGAAAGTGCAGCGGCAACTAAGGTTGCGCAAGCTCCCGTTCCGCAGGCAAGCGTTTCACCGGCGCCGCGTTCCCAAACACGCATTTTAATCGTTCCGCGATCGACAATCTGTGCAAATTCCGTATTAATTCGCCGCGGGAATAACGGATGATGCTCAAACTTCGGGCCGATCTTCTCAATCTCCAGACTATCCGTATCGTTGATGAATGTTACCGCATGCGGATTGCCCATTGACACGCCTGTTACAAGATACTCCTTACCGTCCACCGTAACCGGCTGCTGAATAAAACGATCCAGTTTACTGTCAATCGGGATATTTTCCGGCACCAGCTCCGGGGAACCCATGTTCACGCATACGCTTTTTACGCTGCCGTTTTCTACGTTCAGTTTCAAAATCTTAATTCCGGCGAGCGTTTCCAGGGTGACTGTTGTCTTATCGGTCAGACCCTTGTCATAGACATATTTCCCGACGCAGCGCGTTGCATTTCCACACATCTCCGCCTGTGTTCCGTCGCTGTTGTACATGTCCATTCTGAAATCTGCCTTATCGGAGGGGCAAATCAGCACCAACCCGTCCGAGCCGATTCCGAAGTGACGGTCACTCAGCCGTCTGGCGGTTTCGTGAATGTCCTCCACCTTTTCCTTGAAGCAGTTTACATAGATGTAATCGTTCCCTGCTCCGTGCATCTTTGTAAAATTGATGGTTTGCATTTTATCCCATACTCCTTTATACATGTAAAATCAATCTTGCCGTATCAATAAATTTTGCGCCGGTATCCATGCTTCGCTTTTGAATGAATCGGTGTGCCTGTTCCTCGGTCATCCGATGCTTCTCCATCAGATACAGCTTTGCCCTGTCTATAATTTTTTCTTCCTCCGGATCCCGGTGTGTTTTCTTGCGCTTGTCAATAACGCCCAGAAAAATTTCGATGGATGAAAGCAGACTCTGTCGGTTTACCGGAAGCGGTAAAACAAAAATCTCATCGCTTTCAATCATATCTTGGTTTTCCGCTTTGACAATGGACATCAGCTTTATTCCCGGCGGCAAGTCCGCGATAATATCATCCGCTAAGATACCGCCCAGTTTATATCCCATAATCACCAGCGCCGCATCAAGCTCGGCAGTATATCTCAGAAGCTCTGAGCCGGAACGGCAGACAGAACAGACTTCATATCCGGTTCCTTCCAACATATGCTTGATTTTCTGCGCGGTTTCCTCCCTGGAGAATGCCAAAACAACCCGTTCCACTGCCTATCCCCCCTCGATGCCTGCTCTCGCAGCGTTGTACTTTTTAATATCTCATCATATAAGTATTCAGCTCCCACTCGCTGATTGTTTTTCTGTATTCTCCGTATTCCTCCGTTTTTGCCACCAGATATTTTTTCTTCATTTCTTTTCCCAAAAGCTCTGTGACAAAATCCGATTTCTTCGCAATTGCAATCGCTTCATTCAGACTGTTCGGAAGATTCTTCACACCGAGAGCCTCGCGCTCCTCGTCCGTCAGCTTGTAAATATTCACATCAATCGACGGCGGCAGCGGAATGTTTTCCCGAATCCCTTTCAAACCTGCCTTTAAGCATGCCGCTAAGGCAAGATACGGATTCGCGGTCGGATCGGGGGAGCGGTATTCCACTCTCGCGTCCCCGGCGGCGGTGCAGCTCGGTACCCGAATTAACAGACTTCTGTTTTTCTCAGACCAGGAAATATAGCACGGAGCCTCATAACCCGGAATGAAACGCTTATAGGAATTGACGGTCGGATTCGTCAGACAGCTCATATCCGATGTGTATTTCAACAGTCCTGCAACAAATTGATATGCCGTATCCGAAAACTTTTTCGGATCATCCTTATCATAAAAAACATTTCTTCCGTCACGGTTTAAGGACATTGTTAAATGCATCCCGTTTCCCGGCTCGCCCTCGAACGGCTTTGGCATGAACGTCGCATGCAAACCGTTTCTTCTTGCTAAGGTTTTTGCGACCATCTGGAAAGTGACCAGGCGATCTGCCATCGTAAGTGCGTCCGTATACCGTAAAACAATTTCATGCTGACCGCGTGCCATCTCATGGTGTGACGCCTCGACGCCATATCCCATTTCCTCCAGGGTTAAGCAAATATCGCGCCGGCAGTTTTCGCCGCCATCCAATGGGGCAATATCAAAATAGGTCGCTTCATCGTGCGGCTCCGGAATCGGATTGCCGGCTTCGTCTGTTTTAAAAAGGAAGAACTCACACTCCACGCCTACGTTAAATGTAAATCCCATTTCCGCAGCCTCGGCAACCGCTTTCTTTAAAATTAATCGTGAGTCGCATGCCAGCGGCTCGCCGTCCGGTGTATAAACATCACAAATCAATCTCGCCACTTTGCCCTGGTGCGGCCGCCACGGGAATATTGTAAAGGTTTCAAGATCCGGATACAGGTATAAGTCACTCTCCTCAATATCCGCAAAACCCTTGATCGCAGAGCCGTCAAACATGCATCGGTTGTCCAACGCATCCTCAAGCTTCGAAACCGTGATCGCCATATTTCGTATGTGTCCGAGCATATCGGTGAATTGAAGACGGATAAAACGCACATCCTCTTCCTCAACCAATTGAATAATGTCCTGCTTTGTCACCGTTATCTCTCCTTTCGTTATTATATCCTATAGAAACTATTTATTTTTACCGATTAAAAAAAGGCGCTCCTATACAAGGAAGCACCTTTGCTTTGTATCTATCATATCATGTTCAAAAATGTTTGTCAAGACTAATTTTATATTTTTATACATTTTGATTAAAAATCCTATCACAAAATATTCTTTATTATACCGAACGCTAAAAGCGACATGATTAACCCGGCGGTCAGGACTCCCAAGAAAATGAAAAATAGCGATTTCCAGCGTTTCATTCCAAACAAAACCGCAATCAGACTTCCCGTCCATGCCCCTGTTCCGGGCAGCGGAATCGCCACAAAAAGGAACAATCCCCAATAGCCGTATTTTTCAATCTGCTCCGATTTTGACAATGCTTTCTTTTCCATCCAATCCGGAATTTTATGCAAATGCTTTGTTTTCTTCATCCATTTGAAGATCGCCTGAATAAACATCAGAATAAACGGAATCGGCAGCATATTACCCAATACCGCGGCGATGAAGGTCGGGAAGAATTCCATATTCATAAAGCCTGCCGCCAAAATTGAGCCGCGCAGTTCCAACAGCGGAATCATCGACACCAAAAAGACGATAAGCTCCTTTGATATTTTTCCCGAAAGGGAAGTTACGATTGTTTGCACAACACCCTGCATGTTTTTTATTTTCCTTTCCATAATAAATACAATTTCTTGAATGAATTTTGCACTGTTATTTGTTCTATGGAGGCGAGTTCTACTCCGCGCAGCGTAGCGGATGTCTGAGCCGCAATA
>CAUGRT010000035.1 GCA_959602045.1 uncultured Clostridia bacterium
AATCGAAATAGCAAAATATTATGATTGGGAATCAATTTTTAGAGGTTCCCTAATGTAATTAAGCCTTGGAATATCATCTTGAAAGGCGATAATATCGCATAAGCCGTTGTCGTTCGTCTTATCCGCAACAGGGCGGTACATTATGCCGTAGTTATGCGCTTCGGTATTGAATTTTTTCAAATCGGATTCTTTAATCTGCATAATACAAAGCTGCTTGCCTGTTTTAAGCATTTGCTTGAGCTTTGCAACACCCTCGGTCTTTCCGTCATCCTTTACCAGCGCCATTACGATAGCGGCAAGATTTTTTGCACCGAGTGCGGTCAGCTTTACTGCCGACTCGGTAATCTGTATGCCTTCCTTTACCATTAAATCAGCGACTTCGCCGCTTGTGTTCATCTTTCATCAGCTCCTTATCTGCTTGTTCCTGCAAAGCCATAGCCTGCCGTTGTTTCTCGGCAATTTTATATGAGTCTTTGAAAATGGCTTTGCACATTCTGATTTCCTTCCGGAGTTCGTTAAGCTCCGTATTGATTGCTTTCGCTTTTTCCTTGACCTCATCACAATTTTCATCAGTCCTTTCATCGTACAGCTTTTTACGCTGTGTAATTAAAATATCAATTTCAGCCTCTTTGCTTTGCTGATATTTCTGTAACTGTTCGCCCGTTTCAATATCGTGTGAAAACAAAAATTTGAATTGCTTCTGATAGCGGTCAAACTTTATCATCTCCTCACGCATAAAAAATGACACCCTCTGCGGTGTCTGCTTACGCTGTATTTTTTTGAACAGATATAGGTAGTGGAAATAGAGTGCCATAAATCCTTTTAATTTTTTACCCTTGACATTTTTAAGACTGCCTCGTAATTTATATTGCTTTTTCGGCATCCCGGACGGTGCAGCCGTAATAATACCGTTACGGGTTGCAATAATTCTTTCCAAAATCTCTGCTTCGCTGTAACCCTCACCGAGATTATCAAGGCGCATCGGGCGTTTTGCATTCGGAGCGATGATGGAGGTGTATTTGATATTCGGTCCCTTGCGGTGAACGACAAACCCACGCTTTTTTAAGTTCTGCCAAAACTGCTCCATCGTGTAGGAGCATTTGATAATCTCGTCAATGTCCCTGCGGATACTGCCACGGATGGTCGGTCTGCCTTCTTTTAACGCCAGCCATTCGCCGTAGTGCATACCCCGGCGTTTGGGATGTTCGATTACCGACAGACAATTTTCAATGCAGATCTGGTCGGATATTCCTCGAATGTCTATAAAGTAGTCCTTGAAATTATTTCGGTATTTGTAACCGTCAAGATATGAAACGGCATTTATGATGATGTGATTATGCAAATGCTTGTGGTCAAGGTGCGTTGCGACAACAACCTCATATTTATCCGCAAACAAACGCTCCGCAAGTTCAAGTCCGCATTTATAAGCAATCTCCGGTGTTGTTTCAAAGTCCTTGAAGGACTGTACCAAGTGATAAGCAAGAACGGAATTTTTGCGCCCGGCTTTTCCGAAAAACTCTTGTGTTTCCATCATTTCCGAGAAGGCTTTGTCTACCGTGCAGTTGTACGCTTTCACATACTTGCACTGTTCCGTCTTGTCATTGTTCTTGATATATTTGATTACGCCCTCTACTGCTTCAATGTCAGGCTGCAAAGTCGTCTTGTCGGGATTTGCAATGTATTTAAGGCTTGTGTCAAGTCTTGATTTGACCGACCATATTTTTGTAATTGCCATCAGCGCACACTCCTTACAAGCCGCATAATTTCATCTTGCATTTTGAGGACTTCTTCAATTTTATCTGCTGAAATATGTCTTTCGGCATTTGCGATATGCGCTATCTGATTTATGTTGTTGCCCACAGCATTTATCTCACGCAGCAGCTTTACATATTCATCAGGCGGACGGGGACGAATTTCTTTTCCTATAATCAGCTTGCGGATAAAAGCACCTACACTAAGTCCTGCAACAGCGGTCTGCTTTACAAGGTGCTGTTTCTCCGCATCCGATAAATATACAAGAATTCCATTTTGTCTGTTTCTCAAAAAAATCACCTCTTTTCATAGTGCCGACAGGCGGGGTATTAGGGGCATAAGCCACTAACAAGCGGGCTTTTGTATAGACAAATGCCGTGCTTGCTAATACAAATGCTCACGCATTTGTCCCGTCCGCCTGCGGCGTTCTGCTTTCCGTCGGGAAAGCTACATTTTAGAGTGTGCATTTGTCCTTATACGGACAATCATCACATTCATCACCGATGCACTCATCATCGTAATCATCCTCGTATTCGGAAATGATTTCACCGTATTTACATTCATCGCATTTATTATCGCACTCCGTATTACAGCAAAGCTCTTTGGCGATAATATATTCGATTCTTCCTAAGAATGCGTCTTCCTCAAAATCATACCCGAATTTATATAAGCCGTCCTTCATAAAAAATCGATATGTTACAGCTTCAAATTTGTCTTTGGAACGGACTTTCATATTGTAAAAATATGTAACGGCAAGCGTCATATCGTCAAGCAGCCATAATTCGTAACCCTCCGTTATGTCGCTTAGGTTTGATGTAAGTCCCGTGACATTTACATCAAGCATATATGCGTTTTTATCAAATATGGGATTTGTGTCATACCGACCGTTAAGGTGCTCGTTGCTGTTTCCATATGCTTCAAATGTGTAAACGGGTTTGAAAGTAAAGTACATAAGCGGATCAAAACCTTCGGGGACTGCTTTTTTCACAGCGTATATAACATCTTCGGAAAAAGCGAAGATTCCCCGGTGCAATAAGCACAGTTTTTCAAGTGAGCAAACAAACGCCTCTCTGTTGTAATTTGTGTTCATTTTTTATTACCTCATCTTTCTTAAATTTTTTATATCAAAAAAGCCTGCCGTATTGGGCAGACTGATTTGCGGTGGTTATCGTTCCGGCTGATTGCGTTTTTTCTTTTTTGCCTGTTCATTTTCCTTTACTAGCTCTTTTGAAAAATTATCAACCGTATCCTGAAGCATATCCATATATGAATAGTCATTTTTCAGCCATTCATTGTAACAGGCGGAAAGAGGATATTCAAGCCGCAAAAGTTCTTTTACTTGTTTTGCATCAAGAAAATCACTTTCAAAAAGCATTAGAATATCATCACGCATAACCTTTTCATACGATGCCGAAATGATTTCCTCCGGCGGAGAATGTTTCAGCTTTTCAATAAAATTCTCTTGTTCATTACACATTTTTTCATAGAGTAAATCACGCAGCTCCTGTTCGTTTTGCATTAAAATCAGTCCTTTCTTTTTATCTTGCCATAGCATATTCACGCCGTTTCTGCGGCGCTTCCACATCTGAAACATCGGTGTCGATTACATTGTCCTCCTTCTTATCCATTTTAAGCAGTGCTTCAACGGCGGCAAGGCGTTTTGTTTTCTCCTGAAGCTCCTGCTCCTGTGGAAAAGGTCGCTTTGCTTCGACCTTTGCGGTTTCATACTGCGTATTTATGTTTTCAAGCTCCGCTTTTGCCGTTTCAAGCCTTTTTTCAAGACCTTCAAGAGCATTGTCAATACGCTGAATATTACCGAAAACATCAGTTCCAAGCTCCACCTTGTATGACCTTGCACCCACAAGACTTACATAGAAATTCTTTTGAAAGCTGTCAAAGGACAGCTCCATAGAAAAACCCCGGTAGTCACCGATTAAAACCGGCTCCTCCGAGGTCATTTTCTTGCAGCGTTCAATGAGCGCATTTCCCGCTTTTTCCTTTTCAAAATACCCAAATCCGTCAATGGTCATTGTATTGAATTTATCCTCTATCTTAGGGTGTTTTTTAACTGTATGAATATCGGTTTCCAATCCCTTAATTCTTGCGGTGGTTTCCGCAATCTGCTTCGGATAGAATTTTACCACCTTATCCTCAAGGTCATAAATCTGCGACATAAAGGACGATTTTATCAGCTTCAGCTTTGATACCTCCGTGTCAAGCTCCATTTTTTCCTTGATGTACGGATTGCCCGTTGACAGCGCCTTTATCTCTGCATAGGAAAGAGCAGTCGGATCTATATCATCTGCCACTCTGACGGGGGATTTTGATGTAAATATCTGCGAGATAAATTTCTGCTTCTGCTCAACCGTCTGCCACATATATGTGTCAAAGGTACCTTTGGTAACATAGCGGTAAATATGTACCTTTTCGTTTGTATTTCCCTGCCTTATAATTCTTCCGGCACGTTGTTCCAAATCAGCCGGACGCCACGGACAATCGAGATCATGCGAGGCATAGAGCAGAGTTTGCACATTCGTTCCGGCGCCCATTTTTGAGGTGGAGCCGAGAAGTATCCGCACATCTCCCTTGCGTACCTTTGAAAACAAGTCCTTTTTCTTAACCTCTGTATCTGCGTTATGAATAAAGGCTATTTCATTTTCGGGTATGCCTTTTTCAAGCAGCTTATCCCGTATGCTGTTATATACCGAGAATGTACCATCTGATTTCGGAGTAGACAAGTCGCAGAAAACCAACTGCGTACCGTGAATATCCGTTGTTTCTTTCCATATATCAAACACTCGGTCAGCACACACAGAAACCTTTGATGCTTCATCATCGGGAAGCATAGGATTTATCATTCTTTGGTCAAGTGCCAGCTTTCTTCCGTCATTTGTTATCTTGAGCATATTGTCAATGCTCGGATCAACCGCTCTGTTTCGCACCGATTCGGCTCTCTCGCCGAGTTCCTCAACCATATCCTTTTGAAACTCGGTAGGCTCGGCGATTTCGTTATGGTATTCCACCTCCGGCACAGGGAGTTTTAACATATCCGCCGTCTGAATATCCGCCGTTTCCTTAAACATAGATATAAGTTCGGGCAGATTAAAAAACTTTGCAAAGCGTGTTTTCATACGGTAGCCCGTACCCTCCGGGGCAAGTTCCATTGCCGTTACCGTTTCACCGAAGGTTGACGCCCACGCGTCAAAATGCTGCAAACCGTTCTTTTCAAGCGTTTTATACTGTAAATATCTTTGCATTGTATAGAGTTCTACCATACTGTTTGAAACAGGAGTACCCGTTGCAAAAATTACACCTTTGCCGCCCGTAATTTCATCAAGATACTGTGTTTTCATAAAGAGGTCGCTTGATTTTTGTGCTTCGGTTTGTGCAATACCGCCCACATTACGCATTTTGGTGTAGAGGAACAAATTTTTATAAAAATGTGCCTCGTCCACAAACACTCTGTCAACGCCGATTTCCTCAAAGGTAACAACATCGTCCTTGTGCTCTTGGTCGTTTAATTTTTTCAGCTTTGCATCAAGTCCCCGCTTTGTCTTTTCCATTTGTTTTACGGTATAGCGTTCGGCATTTTCGGCTTTTGCAAGGGCAATACCGTCAAGGATTTCATCAAGCTGTTTTTGAAGTATCGCTTTTTGTCTTTCTGCCGACATCGGAATTTTTTCAAACTGCGAATGTCCGATGATTACTGCGTCATAATCGCCCGTTGCAATTCTTCCGCAGAATTTCTTTCGGTTTTTCATCTCAAAATCCTTTTTGGTAGCAACGAGGATATTTGCCGCCGGATAAAGCTGCAAAAATTCGCTTGCCCATTGCTCTGTCAGATGATTGGGGACTACAAAAAGGGACTTGTTGCAAAGTCCGAGCCGCTTCATTTCCATAGCAGCGGCAACCATAGTCCAAGTTTTGCCGGCACCGACAACATGACCGAGCAAAGAATTACCGCCGTACATAATCCTTGCCACAGCGTTTTTCTGATGCTGCCGAAGCTGTATTTCGGGATTTATGCCGTTAAAGGTAATGTGACTGCCGTCATACTCACGGGGACGGTTGGAATTAAACCGTTCATTATACATCCTGCAAAGAGTATCCCTCCGTGACGGCTCTTTCCATATCCAATCCTCAAAAGCTTGCTTGATTACAGTCTGCTTTTGCTGGGCTATCGTTGTTTCTTTGACATTCAGCTTTGCAACCTTGTTTCCGTTTTCGTCATACACATAGTCAAAGATACGCACATCACGCAGGTTTAGCGAATCCTCAATGATTTTGTATGCACTTATGCGGTTTGTGCCGTATGTATTGGTCGCTTTTACGCCTTTGTCGGCACTCTTGTTTTGGATATTCCATTCTCCCGTAAGATTTGAATATTTAACATCAATTTTATCACGGGCATAGTAATTTGGTGAGAGCAGCTCAAACACAAATTCCTTGATGTATTCGGGCGGTATCCAAGTTGTTCCGAGTTTTACGGAAATCTCGCCTGCGCTCAAATCATTCGGCTGTACCTTTTGCAGATATTCTGCGTTTATTTTGTATTCGGGGTTTGCCTCTGCCATTTGCTCTGCTTTCCGCAGCTTTTCACGGACATTTCCGGAAAGATATTCATCGGCTGTCAGATACTTTTGCTCACTATGAGGAAATTCCTCATATTCGGGATTTAGAAATATAACGCCGTGTAAATCCTCATAGAGCTGCTGTTCGGTCTTACCGGAGAGCTTTTCCATAAAAGTAATGTCAATCTTTGCTTTCTCGGCAATAGATACCGCAAGAGCCTCATCAGCCGTATCAACCTTTGTTACCTCGTGCTTTGCTCCGATTGTTCTTTTGGTGAACATATCTGCCTTGCGCTCAAGTTCGCCGTTTTCATTTAGCACCTCTAAAGAGCATAATAAAAAATAACTGCTGTCCTCGGAAAAGGCAAGAGCATTACCCCGTGAATTGATAAGTCCGTATTTCTTTGTGAAATCATCATAAAGAGTATTCAGCTTTGCTTGCTGTGCCTTTATTTCATCATCGGAGTAGTTTTCCGTCTGATATTCTATTAAGGTTCTGACGCAGTCACGAAGCTCAATCATACCTTTTACACGGTTTTCTGCGGTAGCATTCATCTCAATTTTACGCATAAGACTGTTTTCACGGAAATATATATCACCGTCTACAACCGTGTAACTGAAATTTCTGACATTCGGATCGGCAGGAATAGTAACTTCCTCGTCGTTTGAAACATCGTCAAATTCATACTCGGTAATTTGTGCGTGTATGTTTTGAATTGCTCCGTCAAGCTGCTCGGAAAGAGGTATATCATCTATCGGCGCACAGGTAAGCTCCGGACCGAACGGGCCGCTGACCTCCTTCAGTTCTCCCATAACCATATCGGGGTTATCCAAAAAGTATTGATTTACAGGCTGTCCCGTTTCGTGCTGCCCGACATTTACCCAATCGGGCATTATATCCGTCATTCGCTCACGCTTTTGTAAAAAGAGAATATCCGCTGTAACATCTGTCCCTGCATTTTTCTTAAAAGTGTTGTTCGGCAAGCGTATGGCTCCGATTAAGTCGGCTCTTTGTGCAATGTAGTGCCGTACCTTTGAATTACGCTTATCCATAGTGCCGGAGGAGGTGATGAAAGCCACAACGCCGCCCGGACGCACCTTATCCAAGGTTTTTGCAAAGAAAAAGTCGTGTATGAGAAAGTTATATTTATTGTACTTTTTATCAAGTACCTTAAAATCTCCAAAGGGCACATTGCCGATGGCTATATCGAAAAAGCTGTCGGGAAGTGCCGAGTCCTCAAAGCCTTGTATGACAACGGAATTTTTCTGATAAAGCTGCTGTGCAATTCTGCCTGTGATGCTGTCAAGCTCCACGCCGTACATTTTGCTTTCTCTCATACTGTCCGGCATAAGCCCCATAAAGTTGCCGATACCGCAGGACGGCTCCAAAATGTTGCCCTGTGTAAATCCCATATTGGAAAGTGCCTTATACATTGCCTTGATTACAACAGGCGGAGTAAAGTGTGCCGTAAGGGTAGACGCTCTTGCTTGTTCATATTCTTCGGGCGAAAGTGTGACGATAAGTTCCTTGTATTCGTCCGCCCAATTTGATTTTGTTTCGTCAAATGCGTCAGCAAGACCGCCCCAGCCGACATATTGTGATAAAATCTCCTGTTCTTCGGGTGTAGCAAGCCTGTGGTCAAATTCAAGCTCGTGCAAAAGGTTTACGGCTTCTACATTCCGTCTGAATTTTTCTTTCGGTGTTCCGTATCCGAGTTCGTCATTTGATATTTGAAAATTGTGACGCTCGGAAATGGGTATTTCGGGATATACAACGATATTCTGTACCTTCTGCGGCTTTGCCTTTTGAAACTCTGCCGTTATCTGCGGCTTTTCCTGTTCGGCAACGATACACTTAACAAAGTCAATGCTCTCACTGCGGAATATGGGAAAGCCTGTGCCGTTTTGGAAAGTGATGTCACGGAGTGACGCACTGTTAAAATCAGTGTTAATGCTGTCAACAATAAATTTTCGGTCGTCAATGGTGAGTTCAGTTCCGACAAGACTTTCAACAGCATCAGTTCTTTGCTCGGATTGCTCCGGCTCGGTTTGCTGTGCTTCGGATTGCTCAGGTACAGCCTTATCTGCCGACAGTATTCTGTACGACTTTTTGTTTTCATCTGCAATTACAACATCATAGCCCTTGTAGGTAAGAGTGTCTACATACTTTTCAAGAGCGTGTTTCGGAAAGCCGGATATTATATATCGTTTGCCGTCAATGATTTTCGGCGCTGAAGCAATATCAAGCTCCCGTGCAATATTTTCAGCATCTTCGTTATATGCTTCGTAAAAATCACCGAGAGGAAGAAGTGCAACCGTTTTTGAGCCGTTATCGTCCTTGTGAAGCTCTGCAAGATATTCATCAAAGGTCTGTTCCGGTATTTTCTTTTCTGCCCGTTCCTCTGTTATGGCATTATACATTGCCATATCATTCTCGGTCAGATTATAGCTCTCGCCGTAGTCAAGGCTTGTTTCAACATGGTCAACAACCTCCTGTTTGTCCTCCTCTGTCATTTCTGAAAGCTGAGTTTCAATAGTTTCTTCGGCAGCCTCCTCAATCCTGTCGATATGCGGAAACAGGTTGTATTCACCGTTTACATACCTTTCAAGGTCTTGTATTGCCGCTTCTCTTAACGGGTAGCTTCTTGAGTCGGCAGGCGTTTGGGCAAGCAGCTCCTTTAAGTCCAAAAGCATTGTCTGCGTATGTGCTTTATCGTTCAGCTTTTGCATTAAAATATCTTTTGTCTTATCATAATCTGCATCGGACGGATACGGCATAACCGTATTTTCATCGGTATCAAACATATACGCTTGTCGGATTCTGAGGATAAGCTGCTCTTTTTCGTAATTCGGAATATTCTTGATTTCAGCATCACTTAGATAATCACGGTTTTTAATAAGCCTGTCAATATGCTTTTCGGCTTCGTTCCATTTAATTTCTATCTTTGCATAAGGCTTTGACAAATCGCCGTGGCTGAAGGTTATGCCTTTGGCATCGTGATTTTCATTGTATACACCCGTATAGCTTCCGCCCCAGCCGTAGTGATTTTTAAGAAAAGTTATCCTTTCTTTTTTGTCGGAATGGGTATCAAAGAATAAGTATATGCTGTATTTTCCTTCCGAAATACCGCTGCCACGCTTAAACATTTTGTCAATTTCATCTCGTGAAATAAAGCGTTCCGGAGGAGTGTAGGTCAAGGCTTGCGCCGGAAAGTCTTTTCTTGTGATATATAAGTCAGCAAGCATATCGTTTACAATATTGGGGTTACTGTATCTAAATCTTGTAACCCTATTGTTTTCTGCATACATATCTGATAATTTTTGAGTTATTGTTTTAATCTCGTCCAAGCCTTTAGGGGTTTTTAAGTGTTCGGCAATACGCTCGGTGCTGTCGGGAAAGCCGCCCTTAAACCACTCGTCTTTGAACATATTCCTCAATTCGGGATATTCATCAAAATTAAGGTCACGCTCCATATACCAAAATGTGTTTGCCGCTTTCTTGTATTCATATTTATCCATTTGTAAAAGCGTATCTTTCGGAGCAAATCTGCCCAAGTCCAAAAGCTCGTCAATTCGTTTTGCAGCGTCCTCCCAAGGTAAAAGCTGTGCAGTATTTGTGTTTGCACTGTCCCCGTAGGATATGCGTATGCCTTGTTCATTCCACCAAGCTGACACCTTGCGTCCGTCCAAGATAAATCCCTTACCGTCCGATTTATACAGATTTCTTAAAAACTGCGCCTTATCCGCAATGGATTTATCCTTTGAAAACTCAATACAAATTTCCATTACGCTGTTTCGGTCATTTGTTCCGTCGCATAAAACCTCGTCAATAACCTGCTGTGGCATAGAAAAAGCAGCACCGAATATTTCCTGTGCTGCTCTTTGTACCGTTTCTCGTTGTTGCTCCTCTGTGGGAATAATGTCAAACAGACTTAGCTGTAAACCACCTCCGGCAGTACGATTTCCTCCGCCGAATGTAAAAGATTGTTCATCAGTCCTGTCCACATCATCGGATTTTTCGATTTCAGTTCCTCGGTCACGCCCTCGGTCTGTGCCATCTTCGTGACTATTGACTGTATCTGCTCGGTTGCTGTCCGCTCTACCTCCAGCAGATGCTCCGTTATCCTGCCCGTTATCATAAGGCTGCTGTATAGGCTCGGTCGGCTCTGTTTGAGATATTTTCTCCTCATCTGTCCGTATTTGCCTATCTGTACCGTCTGCTGCGATACCGTCAAGTTTGGTATCTGATACCCGTTCACTTCCGTGTATGTTATCTCTGTCATAGTTACCCGTCCTTTCGTCATTTATTGTCGGTGTATTTTCTTCTTTGATTTCATTATATACCTCATTTTTATTTTCCGCAAAATTTTTTCGGTTTTTTATTTCCTCACGCACTTCCGCACGGATAGTTTCGGAAATACCACGCAGAGCTTCCTCAGAAATACTTGATACGGCATTGCCCAAGACAGAAATTACGGAAGTAGTGTTAAAATCCATAATATTCGGAAAGTCCTCACGCTCAAAAACTTCATCGGGATTTAGTCCAAGCCGGTGTAAAACCATATATGCAATACTTGTTTCGGCTGTTCGCTGAAATTCTACCTCAATATTCAGCTCGTCCAAGCCCTCCAAAAAGCTGTTCTGCTTTTCATATTTAAGCTCTTGCAGATAGTCCGCCTTGCTGTCACAGGTTGCATTTTGAGCCGCGCTTATGACAGCCTCCGTAATCGTATCTTTTGATTTTAATTCACCGAAAGAATTTTCAAGTGTTTCAATAATAGCGCCGTCAAAACGGCTGTTATATTGCCAAAGCCTTACCGGAGCGTTATTGCTGTGTGTGTCGGAAATGTCAAAAACATAGTCAAGATATTGTCCCCGGTCACCCTCACGGAGCAGAGCAATACCCTTGCTTCCTCGGTTTATCCAACTGTGAAGGCGCTTGTTCCACACATCAATGCTTGCACACGCCGTCGCATCGGGACGCTGTGCATAGATTAAAAGCTGGTCGTGAAACGGATATTTATACTGCCACGCCGCACTTTTCAAAAAAGCCGTCCAATTTTCGTAACCGGACAAATTTCTGCTGACATTTTCGGACAGCTCGTATATATATTGCAGTTTGCTTGCCATTTTGCGTTCACCTCCGTAATTTTATTTTTCTGTGTATCAGTCTTTCTTTGTTATAGGGGCAAATTGCGTACAGGTTTTGCCGTCATTAAAATTCATATACGGGCACATCGGCTCCTTTGGATCAAGTTTTAATGCGTCTGCACCCGTCTTGCAGTTCGGGCATAATTGTTTATTTTCGTTCATCTGATTTCCTCCTGATTTTAAGCATCGAAAAAGAGCATTGATGTTTTTAGTTTCAATGCTCTCAATAGATTTTGTTATTTAATTATTATTCGTTATCGTCTGCCGACTCTAAGACTTTCACAAGTTCTCCCGGTGACATCACCTTGACTTTTGATTTTCTGTAATCCTTTTCGTTTCGTGTAACAATGCAGTCAACCTCACATCTTTCGGCTGTTTCGCACATAACGGCGTCCTCATAATCTGTAATGTCCGAGGACAGTGCTTTTCTGCAATCAATAGCCGTTGTATCTAAAATATCGAAAAGTCCGAGAAGCGTTTTCAGTATTTGCCGTGTGCTTTCATCGCCGTGTGTTGCACGGTGGGTAAGATAGTAAATATCGGTTATCGCTTTTGCGGAAATATACCCGTCAATTTGCTTATTTGCAACAGCGTAAAAAATTATTTTTGCATTTTCCGAGAAAGGCTTGCGGTCTTGAAGTGCGTCAACAATAACACAGGTGTCAACCAAAACTCTCATATAGTATCAATCCTCTCGTTTTTAGCTTCTTCAAGTGTAATATCCTGCGGAAGAACACCAAAAAGAGATTTTGCCATATTTACTCTGTCCTGATTGGGATTTGACAGCTTTGCAACGACTTTACCGTTTTTTGTGATATATACATCTTCGGTAGCCGCCAGCAAAAGATACCGTCCGAGATTTTGTTTTAATTCGGTAGCTGTAATTGACATATCCTAAAACTCCCTTCACTTAATTATTACACTATTATTATACACAAATCGCACGAAAAAGTCAACTAATTCGTGCGATTTTATTTGTAAATATTTTTTATTATCTGCACATTGCAGGCTCACGGAGCCGTTTTGCTGCTTCAATACCCTCGGCGGCTGTTGTGATTTCGCCGTTCTCTATCATTTCAATAAGCTCCGCACGGTGCTTTTCATTTAAGCAATATACACTCCTGCAAAGCCGATGAACAGTTCCGAGAGTATCACGCTCGGTATCAATAAGAGTTTTTACAATTTCGCCGACCTCATCATTTGCGTTAAGCTGAATTTGCAGGGTACGGCGATTATCGAGAGTAATCATGCTCGGCATTATCAGTATTCCGATATTCTGCAAGCTGTCACGAAGCTCTGTTTCACGGCAAGTCATATCAACCAAAAGATTATTTGTGATAAAGTTTATTTTTGCTGTCATCATAAAAATCACGCTCCTTGTTTTTGTATCTTTATTATATAATAATTTATATTGTGCTGCAAAAAATTATCGTTCAATATCCTGCTCGGTTTTTGCCTTTTCGGGTGCGGCATACTTTTTCAAGCCGTTCATTGTTTTTAAAGTACAGCCTTCAAAATCACCTTTGTTTTCCATTAAATACTCTGCCATTTCCTTAAAGGTTTCCGTACCCACATCATAAAGAACGCCCTTTGCCATACCTTCAAGATGTGAAAAGAAGTCCTGTGGATTTTTATACAGCTTTGCCGCATCGTTAATATCGTCTTTTGATATGGTAAGCTCAACAATTTGACCGCCGGCATTTGCATCGGGGTTATAGTACATTTCCATAACACCGTTTGTTGTTTTGAAAAACTTGTCCTTGTCAATAGCGTCATAGTTCTGCTCAACAAATTTTAAATCCTTGTAGGTCTGCAATGCCTGTTTATCATAACAGTAGATATATGCGTTATATGTGTTTTTTCTTAAATCGCACCGTATGTAATATACATTTTCATCGGTCGTTACCTTGTATCCGCAAATATCGTTATCACTCGCAAGCCGTTCGGCATTTAAGTCATATGCCGCATTGTGCATTGTAACTCTGCTTTTGAATATCGGTTTATCCGCCTGATGTCGGAGATAGTTTATAACATTATCACATTCAAGCGAGAAGTCGGGTGTTTTGTATACTTTATAGTTTTCCGTGTTTTCAACCATTGCTTCTGTTTGGAAACGCTCATATACGGAATTATCAAAATATCCTCGGATATAGCAGATGCAGCCACGGTTTAATGTGTCGTCCTTCGGTTGTGCAAAGGTATATTCAAATTCCGATTGCTCAATTTTTTCAAGCTCATACATTGGTATATCTTTCGGACGATAAACGCTGCCGCCACGCTCCATAAGCTCGGCAAACTCGCAGATATGAAAAACATTGTAGCCTATTTTGGTATGATAATCGTCAATGTATGTGCATTGTCTGTCTGACATAGAGCCGTCGGAAAATGTTACGGTTATGCTTTCTCCGTCCTTGATACGAAAAAGCTCGTTATATTTACTGTCAATAAAGCGTATATCCTTTGTTTCCATCAGCGTTCAGCCTCCTTGTGAGATTTTTTCTTGACCTTTTCATTTTCCAATATATCCGTAAGCCAAGCAGGGTAGCAATCCTCTTTTAATATTCCCAAAACCGACGCACGACGGTATTTCATATTTTCGCCCGTATATAATTCTGTGCAGAACACAGATGTTCCGAGTCCGTCGGCTCTTGCACCGTTACCGCCGGTACATCTCATAATTTGATAATGCTCGTTTCGGTATTCGGGGGACAGTATTTCGGGTTTTAATACAATAATCTTTCCTATAAATGTTTCATTGCCGATAGGTAAGCAGTCATTTTTATTCAGAATATTCATACATAAATCGTTTCTGCCAACTTGTAGTCTTTTGATTTCTTCCGAAAGTCTTTGTGCAAATACAGACACTACATCTACATAGTCGCAAGAATAAACCACATCGGTATATCTTTCAAACAGTTCGTTTGATTCATAATTTGCCGCTATATAAAATTTTCCGTCTATGGCATTCATATTCTCGCCGAGTACAAGCTCTTTTTCGCCTATACGCATAGATTGGATAATCTCATAATCTCCGGCGTATCTTTTTTTATCATTCATTTTATCCGCAACCTTTCAAATATTCTTTTATGCCGCTGTCCTTGTATAGCTGATAGTTTATCGGAGGATATTTTTTTAAATCCTCTTGATGCTGACGGCGGCTTTTGTAAAATTTACATTCTCTGCTTTTGCATACAACCTCGTTTAATGCCACACAATAGCGGTCGCTCCGATATGCAAAGCAGTCTTTACAAGTCATTTGGGTAATCACCGTCCATATCTTTAAGTCGAATTGTGCTGACAATTCTGTACCCGTGCTTATTTGCAAGAGCCTTTAACTCGGCTATAAGCCTGCGGCGTTCCTCACGCCGGACATTTTTTATGGCTTCATAAGCAGTTGCATCAGTACAACCGCTGCTGTTACGCCTGTCATTATCCTGATAGCACAATCATTCCACCTCACCGTTCATTTGTTTTCGGCGGCTTGTTCATAACCTCGATATCCTTGATTTCTTCAAGGGCACGCTTGCAAAAATCCTTTTGTGCCGCAAGTAAATTTGTAAAATAATGTCCCCAATAGTAATCGTCCTGACCTTTGCATTTCCAAGTAACAAAGCTGTTAGGATTTTTCTCGTGAACACCGAGTACAAATTCAGCACCGCCTATTGTTATCTGATTTACAATGATAAAGCCTTGATTTTTTCGACATTCCATAAGCAATTCCTCCGATTTTATCTTTCAATATATTTTCTGTCAGCTCGTCCGGCGCAGATAAGGCAGCATATAAAAATAACGGCGAATATGCCGCCCGCTATAACGCCTGAAAAGTATATGAGTACCAGCTTTAACATAATTCATCGCTCCTGTTCAAAATTTCTTTTGTTGGAATACTGTCCGTTTTCTTTCGCGTCTTGAAAGTATTCCTTCCATTTTTCGTCAAATACCTCATAAAAAAAGTCCGAAAAGCCTATACCATCACGTCGTTCCGATGCTTCGTCAATAAACTCGCACCACTGTCTGCAAGCCTCATTAAGACATTTATCAAACACAGCTTTTTTTGGATTACTTTTTGCAATGGTATAAATATCATTTTTATTCAGCATTATTTATCGCTCCTTTTCGTTTTCCCTCTGTCTGTGCCATTTATCAAGCAATTTTAAGATGATTTCCTCCATTTTTGCTTTTGTATAGCTCTTGGGAAAGTATTTTTTCAGTTTATCTTCTCCGAGTGTGATTTTTATCGTTTCGGGTTTCTGCTCCATCATAATACTATCAATAACGGCTTCATTTAATTTCCCGTCTTGATGGAATTTACGGATTTTTTTAGCTTGTGCAATGGAGGGAGAAGTGTCCTCTTTTTCGATAGACTGCATAACCGCCGCCTGTTCCTTTGAGCCGAGATAGGAAAGCTCAACAGCGGCGTTCATTGCAATTTGGTTATCATCTACCATTTGCAAGATTGGATCAATGAGGTTTGTCAGGCGGATATATCTGCGTATTTGGTCTTTACTCTCACCGACTTGTTCTGCTAATTCAACATCAGAACGACCTTTTTCAAAATTAGTCGCAATTTGCGACGCATTTTCTTTTAACGGTCTGCCGGCTTTTCTTTTCATCGCTTCCAGCTTCATCTGATACGCAAACGCTTTCTCGCTCGGAAGTATATGTTCTCTCTGCAAGTTGCTGTCTACAAGCAAAATTGTGGCAGTATCGTCATCAAGATTTTTTACCACAACAGGGATTTCCGTAATTCCGGCAAGCTCACACGCCTTTACACGCCTGTGCCCCGAAAGTATCTCATAGCCTCCGTCCTTATGCGGTCTTGCAATAACCGGAGTTAAAACGCCGCTTTGCTTTATGCTGTCTACAAGCTCGTCCATACTTTCGTCAAGCAGTACCTTGAACGGCTGCTGTTCAAAGGGTTTCAGCTCGGATATGGGGACAGGCTTTATTTCCTCGCTGTTTCTCTGCTCGTCATTTTGAAAAATACTATCGTATGATTTCAGACTTATGTTTATTCCGCTGCTTGCCATCTTCAAGCACCTCCTTTGTCAGTTTTCTGTACGCTTCGGCAACCTTGCCGTTTTTGGCATAGCTGTAAATGCTTTTGCCGACTGCCGATATTTCGGCGGCTTTGATTGATAACGGGATTTCAGTTTTGAACACCTTGATGTTATTTCCGTAAGTGTTTCGGATAAGCTGTGATATATCCTTTGCAAAGTTTGTTCTGCCGTCAACCATAGTGAGAAGTATGCCGTTTATTTTTAACTGCGGATTTATCTGCCTCTTAACCTTTGCTATTGTTCCGAGAAGCTGTTCCAAGCCTTTCGCCGGAAGAAAGTGCGACTGTACGGGAATGATTACCTCGTTTGCAGCAGTCAGTGCATTGACATTCAGCATACCAAGCGAGGGAGTGCAGTCAATCAGCACATAATCGTAATTGTCCTTTACCTGTGAGAGATAATTTTTAAGCACACACTCACGGCTCATTATGTTTACAAGCGCCGTTTCCATACCCGACAATTCTATATTTGCCGGAACGAAGTCAACACCCTCAGAGTGATGCAAAATGCCCTCGTCCTTTGCGACAGGCTGTTCGTTTACGGTCTTTTCAATAAGTGTTGATATTGTAACGGAAAGCTCATCGGGATTGGGATAACCAAGACTTTGCGTTAAGCTGCCCTGTGCGTCAAAGTCAATCAGCAGCACCTTTTTACCCTCGTTTGCAAGTCCTATGCCTAAATTTACCGTTGTAGTCGTTTTGCCCGTTCCACCTTTCTGATTTGATACAGCGATTACTTTACTCATAATTTTCAGTCCTTTCATTTTCTAATCTTGTAATTATCATTTCTCCGTCTACTTGTGTTAAAGCACGAAACCACTCCGAGCGGAAGAAACGCTTTATTTCTGCTCTTACCTGCGGCGAATATGTATGTCTGTAATCCCTTACCGCTTGCAGGATAATAGCATTTGCCAGCAATTCAAAGTTCTCATACACACATATCCCTCCTCAAGCTATTTATTTGCCATATCATACTGCACCTTTGCAGAAAACCAATTATCCGCCGTTTCAAACGAACGGTAAATTGTTGTAATTAAAAACGCCCGGATATTCCGGACGTCTGATGTGTTGCTCCTTAAAGCCATCTCTATGTATTCAATGTGTGTTGAGTTGATTTTCAAAAATCTGCTTTTAACAATCTCATGCGGGTATTCCTGCTTGTTGATGCGTATTGTCGGCTCATCACTGCATACAACATCAACCATAACAGCGACGATTTCATCAAGCCAAGCCTTGCTGTAATTATTTACGATAATGTCATAGTCAATATTGTTCTTGATAATCTTTTCGTATGTCTGCCGTTTTTCTATCCATCGCATCGTATCAATCCCTTTGCCCGCAGGCGAGGGGGAAGTATTACAGTTTACCCGATTGATAGGATAGGATGTGATTTCAGTATCGTTCCTCTCTGTATAACTCTTTTCAGTATCGTTATAATTAGTTTTATTATTATAAGTATTATTTGCGTATGATTTGGGAACTTCTTGAAGTTCGATTTTCATATTTGCAGAAGTTTGATTTTCATACTTCTGTAAGTCTGAATTTAATACTTCTTGATTTTCGACATTCATACTTTCGGTATTTTGATTTTCATACCGCTTTTCTTTCGGGTTATGTATAAAGTTTTTTACATAAATAATATTCGGTCTGCCAAGTCCCTGCCGCTTGCGTTCTATAAGACCGATGCCCTTTTCAAGCTCATCAAGCAGTTTCAATGCCTTTTGTCTTGCACAGCCAAAGTCGTTTAAGATGTCATCAATGGTATAAATGATATATACCCGGTTATCATCATCAAACCAACAATTCTTGACGGATAAACTCATACGGTCAAGCATAAAGCTGTATAGCACTTTCGCTTCAACGGAAATATCCGCAAAGGCTTCATCCGTAAAAAGCACTTTGGGAATACGGTAAAACGAAAACTGTTCTGATTGACTTCCGTAAAAATATTCAAATCGTACTGACATAAAATATGCCTCCTTTCGATAAAAAATTAAAGCACCATACTTTTTGCGGTACAGTGCTTTTGAAATATTTAAGCATAAAGTTTAACACTTACTATCATTTCGGGTGTTTCCTTTATTTTTTTCGGTATATAATCAGGGCTTGTCCCATACTTAAAACAACGCTCAAACACAGGTATTTCAGCAAGGTTTATAGCATTTTTATCCAAAGGAGCATTATTGGCACGATGTAGGTACTGAGGAACTCGGTCATTTGGAAATGGTGGGAACATTGGTGGCACAATTATCCAAGGGCGCTCCGCCTAAGGAGTGGACGGAAATGGGTTCCTGGGAATATTATGCGGATAATGGCGCATCGGTATTTCCTCAAAGCGCCCAGGGATCGCCATTTAATGCTGCTTCTATCGCCGTAACCGGGGATCCACTTACTAATCTATATGAGGACTTAGCAGCAGATGGTGCGACCCTGTAAGAGCAACCTTTAAAAAATACGATAGGACAAGCTGCTCTGCTATCAAAGCTGACATCCAAGCGTATCAAGTAGGTTATCAATTGTATGAGGGAAAATATTTCGGATATTCGCAGCCTCAAAAAGTATTGGTTGGCGGCGGTTCTGAGTATCTGCATGATTGAGAAAATCGAAGTACACCGGTTTTCGGTGCATACAAGACGGGCGTAGATGTTTATTTGTCATAGGGGCAAAAAGGCAATAAAAAACCGAGTGCAATACAAAACCATTCAAGTCCTGTAAGAACACTCGGTATGGTCGGGATGACAGGATTTGAACCTGCGGCCTCTGCGTCCCGAACGCAGCGCTCTACCAAGCTGAGCCACATCCCGATTACTCGTGGCGGAGCGGGTGGGATTCGAACCCACGGTACCCGAAGGTACAACTGATTTCGAGTCAGTCCCGTTATGACCACTTCGATACCGCTCCATAACGAAAGCTATTTTACCACAAAATTTCGCTCGTGTCAAGATGTTTTTTTGAATTTTTCTAAAAAAATTTATTTATCAATAAAATTCTGAAAAATTCCGAAAAAAAAGACCTAAACGCAGCCTGCTGGCAACGACGAATAGGACCTTTTTTTCCGTGTAAAAGCTACACAAGTTTTGAGAGAGAAATGTGAGCAGCACTTTTAATGTGAGAGAAGCCACTGCTCGCACAAGCAACCATTGAAAAAAATACAATGGTTGTTCGCCAATTATTATATCATATCCCTTGCAATCTGTCAAGTGAAATGTTCAATAAAATATATTTTATTGAATCACCAGGGGAAATAGGGGAGATTTCAGGGGATTCAGCCGCTTGTGATTACTTCCCGAAATACGCCTGCATCATAATTTCTTCAATTTCATGCACTAACGGAAGCTTGGGATTGGCTGTGGTGCATTGATCTTCAAATGCCTTATTGGCAATGTCGGTCAGTTTTGCGCAGTAGTCAGCCTCATCAATGCCGCAATCGGCAAAGCTTTTCGGCTCATGAACCTCTTCCATCAGCTGTTTTACCGCTCCGATCAGGCTGTCAACGCCTTCTTGTACCGTGCTTGCCGGAAGTCCGAGCACTTGTGCGATTTCCGAATATTTTTTATCGGCAATAAATTTATTATATTTGGGGAATGAAACAAACTTTGTAGGGATTGCCGCATTATATCGGATGACATACGGGAGCAGAACTGCATTGGCGCGTCCATGCGGAATATGATATTCTCCGCCGATTTTGTGGGCGATGGAGTGATTTAAGCCCAGAAAAGCATTGGTAAACGCCATGCCGGCAATACAGCTTGCATTATGCATTTTTTCTCTTGCTTTCGCATCCGCCGAACTGTTTTTATAAGCTCTTGGCAGATATTGGAACACTAACTGAATCGCCTTGATTGCCAATCCGTCCGTATAATCGGATGCCATGACGGACACATACGCTTCAATTGCATGAGTCAGAACGTCCAGACCGGTGTCGGCTGTGGCGGTCTTAGGCAGACTCATGACAAACTGCGGATCAATAATCGCGACATTCGGCGTCAGCTCATAGTCGGCTAACGGGTATTTCATATTATTCTTTTTATCGGAAATGACCGCAAAGCTTGTGACCTCGGAGCCGGTTCCGGAGGTGGTCGGAATTGCGACCAGTTTAGCTTTTGAGCCCATTCTCGGGAACTTGAACGCGCGTTTTCTGATGTCTAAGAAACGGAGCCGCAGAGCGCTGAAGTCAATATCCGGATGCTCATAGAACAGCCACATTCCCTTTGCGGCATCCATGGCACTTCCGCCGCCGAGTGCGATAATCACATCCGGCTGAAATTCGTTCATCATTTTCGCTCCGGTTTGAACGGTTTCAATCGAGGGATCGGTTTCAACCTCGGAATAGATGCGGCAATGCACCGGTGTGGTTCGCTTTCTGAGGTAATACAGAATTTTATCGACATAACCCAGAGAAACCATGCCCGGATCGGTTACGATAAATGCTTTTGTGATGTCCGGCATTTTTTCAAGGTATTGGATGGAGTCTTTTTCAAAATAAATCTTATCCGGAATCTTGAACCACTGCATGTTCACCCTCCTCTTTGCCACGCGTTTTTGATTGATTAGATTAATGGATGTTACGTTGCCGCTGACACTGTTACCGCCGTAGCTGCCGCAGCCCAAGGTCAGTGATGGCATATTGGTATTGTAGATGTCGCCGATCGCACCGTGGGATGAGGGGGAGTTGACAATCAGACGGCTGGCTTTCATGACATCCGCAAATTTATCAATGACCTGCGGATCGGTTGCGTGAATGACCGCACTATGTCCCTTGCCGTGGAACATGACCATCTGTTCCGATTTTTCGATTCCCTCATCGGCATTTTCAACAATCATATAAGCGAGTACCGGACTCAGCTTTTCTCTTGACAGCGGGTATTCCGGCCCGACACCCTCAATTTTACCTAATAGAATTTTAGTATTTTCCGGCACTTTCACGCCGGCTTGTTCTGCAATCCAATGCGCACTTTTTCCGACAACGTCCGGATTGACGGAGCCTTTTTCGCTATTAATCACGTAATCGCTGACTTGCTGAATTTCCTGATCTTTTAGGAAATAACAGCCAAAGTGCTTCATGAGCCGCTCAAACTTCGGCGCGATCTTCTTATCTACGATGACCGCTTGCTCCGAGGCGCAGATCATGCCGTTGTCAAAGGTTTTGGACAGAATTAAATCATTGACTGCCTGCTCTAAATCGGCACTGGAGTGAATATAACAGGGAACATTGCCCGGCCCGACGCCGAGTGCCGGTTTTCCGGTGGAATATGCCGCCCGAACCATGCCGGTACCGCCCGTTGCCAACACCGTTGCTACGCCCGGATGATTCATCAGCGCATTTGTGGCTTCAATCGAGGGATGCTCAATCCATTGGATACAATACTCCGGCGCTCCTGCTGCAATCGCTGCTTCATACACAATTCTTGCCGCTGCCGCCGAGCAACGCTGCGCGGAGGGGTGGAAACCGAAAATAATTGGATTTCGCGTCTTGATACAGGTGATTGCCTTGAATAGGGTGGTTGAGGTGGGGTTTGTGACCGGAGTGACGCCGCATACGACACCGACCGGTTCGGCGATGATTTCATAATCCTCCAACTCATTTTCGGCAATCACACCAACGGTTTTTTCATTCTTGATAGAATGGTAAATGTACTCCGTTGCAAACATATTCTTTGTGATTTTATCTTCATAAACGCCTCTGCCCGTTTCTTCAACTGCCATTTTTGCAAGCTCCATATGCTTATCAAGTCCTGCAAGCGTCATTGCTTTTACAATCTCATCAATTTTTTTCTGGTCGTAATTCATAAACTCGTTCAATGCCTTTTGCGCATTGTCTACAAGCGAATGAATCATTTCATTTACATTGATTTCAGCCATTTTAATATCCTCCTGAATCGTATTGATTGTTAAATTATTATCGTTAATTATTTATCAATCTATTGTCATTATACAACATTGTTAAAAAATTGTCAATAGAAAAATATTTATTTTATCCGGTTTGTGAAAATTTTATAATTTTATTTTGCCCGTTCCGGTTCGTTCTTATGAAACATTTTCAGAAGATTCTCAAGAATCGATGTAACTTTTTTGTAACATAAAAGAAAAAACTTCGTAAAAACCTCTTGATTTTTTGCATGAAATTGTGTATAATGGAAATCAAGAATATTTTACGGAAAGAACCAGTGCAACACTTTGCGGATGATTTGAAGTCCGGGGGATGAAGTGTTGAGTGAATTATGGGTAATTGCAGAGCGTGATTTTTTGAATGAAGTTTCATCTGTTTTTCGTTCTATGGAGGCGAGTTCCGCGCAACGTAGCGGATGTTTGAGCCGCAATAAAACGAAAAATTGATGAAACTTCCTGCGGATACATTTGGATTATTAGCAGTTATCTATGACAGAATAGAAGGGAAGGAGAATTTCAATGGAAAGGATACAATTGAAAAGGACAATCTCTTTGATTGCAGTTTTGGCGATGATGGGAGCTATGGCGATCCATGCTTTTGCGGAGGATTGGAGAGAGAAATTTGCGTGGTCTGTTCCAGGGGTGGAGTATTGCGTGAACAACGCTATTCTTTCGGGAGATCGCGGTGATTTGATGCTTGAAAGAAAAGTGACGCGTTCACAGGCGGCAAAGATGGCGGCGGTTGCATTCGGATTGCAGAATACCGGCTCCAATTCATTCCGGGATACGGACAGCAGCTTATGGGATTATCCGTATATTAATGCGATTGAAGCCTATCTGCCGAACAAAAGCGCATTTTTCCGCGGCGAGGACAGTATCACGCGAGAGGAATTTGCGGCATTGATCGGTTCGATTCTGGGGTACTCTGCCGATTATGATAATTCGCTTCATTCGGTTTTCTCGGATGCGGCTAAGATTGACTATAGCTATCGGGGATATGTGGCAAAGACGGTAGCTGCCGGGATTTTGACCGGTGCAAACGGGAATTTCAGACCGAAAGCGTATTTAACAAGAGCGGAGGCATGTACAGTGATTCAGCGCGCGGTGAATGTATCGGGCAGAACTGCGGAAATAGTGCAGCCTACAGTACAGCCTACGGCGCAGCCGCAGCAAGGGAATGAACAGTTTACAACATCAACGAACATTCTCGGTGAGGCGCAGATCAGCGTGGAGCAGGCGCAGAAATGGGCGCGCAGCAAGGGTGCAACCGATAAATTTATCAATATTGCTCCGACTTATTGGTATTACGGCGGTTTGACAGGGATTCGACCGGAGGTTCTTTATGCCCAGGCGGCGTTGGAAACCGGTTACGGACATTATACCGGAGTCGTCAGTGAGGATATGAATAACTGGGCAGGAATCAAGGTTAAGGGCAGAAATGACGATGCCAAAGATGCGCATGAAAGCTTTGCAACTCCGGAAGAGGGGGCAAGAGCGCATTTTAATCATATGGCTGCCTATGTTGGTGTGGAGCCGGTCGGGACGCCGCATGGACGGTACTATTCGGTTAAGAGTCTGGATTGGGCAGGTACAGTTCGCACTTTAGAAGAGTTAAGCGGAAAATGGTGCCCGGATCCCGAATATGCAAAGAAGATTCTTGAGGGATGCTTGATACCGATGTCGAATTTTTAAATCACAAAAGAGCGCGGCGGCTCAGACCGGACGGCTGAGCCGAACGAGCTTTTTTGTACCGCTTTATGCGGTGGAATGGAGATTATTATGATATTGCTTACCGCAAGTAACATAAAAAAGATGTTTCTGGATGAAACGCTGTTTGACGGCGTTTCTTTTAATGTAGATTCTGCGGATAAAATCGGGTTTGTCGGAGTCAACGGCGCCGGGAAATCTACGCTTTTTAAAATTATCAACGGAGAAATGGATTATGATGCCGGAGAACTGTTTCGCAGTAAAGATTTAAGTATCGGATATTTGGAACAGTACGCCTGTGCCGACAGCGGAAGAACAATTTGGGAGGAGCTGCTGACGGTTTTTGCAGACGTGATTGAAATGGAACGGGAATTAGAGGATATTCGTTTTGATATTGAGAATGAACGCGGCGATTTGCAAGCGTTGATTCATCGGCAAACGGCATTGCAGGAGAAATTTGCCGAGGCGGATGGGTTCTATTATAAAAGTAAGGTTCGCGGTGTTTTACTGGGACTGGGATTTTCGGAGGAACAGTTCTCGTTGCCTGTCGGAAAGCTGTCGGGCGGACAAAAGACGAGGGTATCTTTGGGAAAAATTCTATTGAGCCGTTCCAACCTACTTTTATTGGACGAGCCGACAAACCATCTGGATATTGAGAGCGTGGAGTGGCTGGAGGGCTTTTTACAAGGCTATCAAGGCGCTTTTATCGTGATTTCGCATGACCGGTATTTCCTGGATCGGGTGACGAATAAAACGTTTGAGATGGAGGCAGGACGATTCCGATCATTTAACGGAAATTACAGCGCCTATGCGGCACAACGTGAGATTGATAAAAAGACGGAAGAACGCAATTATGAAAATACCGTGCGTGAGATTGAGCGTTTGGAGGGGATTGTTGAACAGCAGCGGCGGTGGAATCGGGAAAGAAATATCCGCACTGCCGAAAGCAAATTAAAGGTGATTGAAAAGCTGGAAAAGGAGCTTGTGACGCCGATCAGCGCAGAGGAGGAAATGCGTTTTACTTTCCGCGCGGTACAGGGCGGCGGAAATGATGTGATTCAGACCGATGATCTTGGCATGCGCTTTGGCGAGAAACGGTTGTTTTCGCATGCGGACATGCTGATCAAAAAGGGCGAAAAGGTTTTTCTGCTTGGCCCGAATGGGTGCGGAAAGACAACATTGCTGAAAATTATTTTAGGGATGTATGAGCCGACAGAGGGAAGTTATCGGATCGGCGCGAATATCCATATCGGATATTACGATCAGATTCAAGAGAATCTCTCTATGGAGAAAACGATTTTTGACGAGATTTATGATGATTATCCGACCTTGACGCAAACGGAAATTCGAAATGCTTTGGCAATGTTTTTATTTCGCGGCGAGGATGTTTTTAAGGAAATCAAGAAGCTTTCCGGCGGTGAGCGTGCGCGCGTGGAATTGGTGAAGCTGATGCTAAAGCCGACCAATTTGCTGATTATGGACGAGCCGACAAACCATTTGGATATTGAATCCAGAGAGGCGTTGGAGCGTGCGTTGGAGGGGTATGACGGAACCATTCTGATGGTTTCGCACGACCGTTATTTCATTAATAAAACGGCGGATCGCATTTTATATCTTTCTCCGAACGGAATCAGAAGCTTTCAGGGCGGCTATGACGACTATCTCAAGGCGTTGGGGGAGCAGGCGGTTGCAGAGGAAAAGCAGGAGTCTGCCGGTGCGATGGATTACAAGGAGCAGAAAAAGCTTGAGGCGAAAAAGCGAAAGCTTGTGAATGATTTTAAGAAAGCTGAAACGGCAATCACGGAAACTGAGGAAAAAATCACTTCTATAGAAACGGAACTAAGTCAGCCGGAGATTGCCGCAGACTACGAAAAAATTGCGGAGATTTCCGGGCGAATGGACGCTGCCAATGCAGAACTCGAACGGCTATATGCGGAGTGGGAGCGTTTGCAGAGCGAAATCGAAGAATATGGAATTGAGGTATAGTGCATGAGGGTTATTTTACAGCGCGTAAAAGAGGCGAGTGTTGCGGTAGAACAGGAGATTACCGGAGCAATCGGACAAGGCTTGCTGATTCTGGCAGGATTCGGCAAGGAGGATACCGAAGAACAGGTGGACTATATGGTACGAAAAATTTTGAAGCTTCGTATTTTTTCAGATCGGGAGGATAAGATTAATCTCAGTGTTTCCGATATTCATGGGGAACTCTTGGTTGTGTCGCAATTTACACTTTATTGGGATTGCAAAAAGGGAACGCGTCCATCCTTTGACGGTGCAATGGAGCCGGCTCGCGCCGAAAAGCTTTATCTGTATTTTGTTGAAAAGATACGGGAAAGCGGTTTGAAAACAGAAACGGGCATTTTCGGAGCGGATATGAAAGTGTCGCTTATTAATGACGGCCCGGTGACGGTATCGTTGGAACGATAAATAGAAAAATCACGGTTGTGTGCTGCGCAGCCGTGATTTTTTTTGTGTTCGACAAAACTTCTGTCGGTTCAACAAAGGATTTATCATACAAAATATGGAATTTTAAATAATGGGAGCCGATACAAGCGATTGCAAGGGAGATTTCATCTGTTTTCATTCTATGGAGGCGAGTTCCGCGCAACGTAGCGGATGTTTGAGCCGTAATAGAATGAAAACAGATGAAATCTCCGGATAAAATATTCGGATTGCGGAATATTACAGCTAAAAATTTTAGATGAATTAAGAATCGGCTGACAATTTTTAAGATAAGGAGGACAAGCGATGGAGTCATCAATCATAGGGAAATATAAGCTGCTTGTGGTTCATTTAAGCGGAGAACTGGATCATCATCGGGCGCAGACGATTCGGGAAAACATTGATCGTGAGCTGATGCGGAGAGGAGTCAGAAATCTGGCGATGGATTTTTCTGGAATGGGTTTTATGGATTCATCCGGATTGGGGTTGGTTATGGGTCGATACAAAAAAGTTGCGGCAATCGGCGGGAAGCTGATTGTTTATGGAATGAATGAAAATATAAAGAAGATTTTTCGGATGTGCGGATTGCAAAGAGCCGTCATTGTAGCGGAGAATCTGGAAAAAGGTATGGAGGAGCTGAATCAATGAATACGATGAAATTGGAATTTTTAAGCCGTTCGGAAAATGAGCGGTTTGCGCGGATGGTTGCGGCGGCATTTGTGTTGGAGCTGGATCCGACGATGGAACAGCTGTCGGAGATTAAGACAGCGGTTTCGGAGGCAGTTACCAACGCTATTATTCATGGTTATGACGGCGGCGAGGGAACGGTAATATTGGAGGGGGTTCTCGAGGATCATGCCGTTCAATTTTCTGTGACCGATTACGGTAAGGGGATTGATGATATTGAAAAGGCAAGGGAACCGCTATACAGCGGAAAGCCGGAAATGGAGCGTTCCGGAATGGGATTTACGATTATGGAGAGTTTTATGGACAAGGTCGTTGTGGAAAGTGAGCCGGGGAAAGGAACTATGGTGACGATGGTGAAAGCGGTGGAGGCGGAAGATGAGAGATAACGCTGCATTGATAACCCGGATACGAGAGGGAGATAAAGCAGCGAGGGATACAATGGTAG
>CAUGRT010000036.1 GCA_959602045.1 uncultured Clostridia bacterium
CCTATGCGGTTTCTTTGGGTTGCATCTAAAACTTAAAAAAATTCTTGACTACTTACTGTCGAAAAAGTCAAATAGAATTACCATGGTATTAATTTGGCTTACCTATGCGGTTTATAAGCGCGCGTCTGCATATACATATTGCGTTTTGTCAATCGTTTTTGCAAAAATTACTTTATTAAAAGTGAAAAATTTCGGCATTACCGAAAATTATGCAAAAAACTTGACAAGCATGCGCAAATGTGCGATAATGTATCATGAGAAATTGTGTTATCTCTGACGGAGGCTGTTTTTATGCATAAAATTGATACGACAATCGGATTTGTTGAATCGGATTCCCTCGCGGCTGAAGCCGGGTTGGAGCCGGGCGATAAGCTTTTAAAAATCAACGGTCATGATTTTCACGATATTCTGGAATACCGTTATCTTGTCTCCGAATATGAGGTTGAGCTTGAAGTTGAAAAAAAAGACGGCTCTATTGAAATCATCACGATTGAAAACGACTATGAGGAGCTTGGCTTTGACTTTAAAGAAGAATTAATTGACACGGCTCAAAGCTGCACAAATAAATGTATTTTCTGCTTTATCGACCAACTTCCGAAAGGAATGAGGGAAACAGTATACTTTAAGGATGACGACACGCGTCTTTCTTTTTTGCAGGGAAATTACGTTACGCTTACCAATATGAAGGATGAGGAAATTGATCGGTTGATTCACATGCATGTTTCTCCGATTAATATCAGTGTACATGCAACCGATCCGGAGCTACGCAAAAAAATGCTGAATAATCGTTTTGCCGGGAAATGCTACAGTATAATGCAGAAGTTTGCGGCAAATAATATTTGTATGAATTGTCAGATTGTATTGTGTCCCGACATTAATGACGGTGTCAATTTAGACCGTACCATTGCCGATTTGGGCAAGCTGTATCCTTATGTCAACAGCGTATCGGTCGTTCCGGTCGGGCTGACGCGATACCGCGAGGGTTTATGTCATCTGACGCAGTTTGACGCAGACGGTTCGCGTGAGGTCATTCGCCAGTTAGAGCAGTGGCAGCAAAAATTCTTAAAGAAATATGGCACAAGAATTGTTTTTCTGTCCGATGAATTTTATGTAAATGCCAACGTCCCCGTACCGGACGCGGCGGAGTATGAAGGTTTTCCGCAATTAGAGAACGGCGTGGGATTGATTGCCAGTATGCAGGAGGAATTTGACAGTGCCTTGAAGCTTGTAAAAGAAAAACCGCGAAATCGCCGCGTTACCGTTGCAACGGGAGAGCTTGCGGCAGACTTTATCAAGGGACTTGCTGCGGCCTTGGAAGAAAAATCCGGGGTGCGGATTCATGTCCGTCCGATTAAAAATAATTTTTTCGGCGGCGGTGTGAATGTTTCCGGCTTAGTATGCGGCTGTGACATCATAGACCAGCTGAAAAATGAAGAAAAAACAGACGAGCTGATCATTCCCCAAAGCATGCTTCGGGATGATGATGAGATTTTTCTGGATGATACCACGGTAGCCGAGGTCGAACAGGCTTTGGGAATGCCTGTTAAAGCGTCATTAAACGATGGCTATGACTTTATCGAAAAAATCTTGGGAGAAGAATTATTTTAACAAAATAATGAGAAAATGCGATTTTAGACTTGAATTTTAATACGTTCGCACATGCGGATGTTTGAACCGCAATAGAATGAAGGATGTATAAAATTCCGATCGCTTCATGCGGGGCATGGCTTTCATCCCTGCCTAAAACTTAACGAATGAGAGGAAAAAATTTATGAAACCATTGGTAGCAATTGTCGGACGTCCGAATGTCGGTAAGTCCACACTGTTTAATAAAATTACGGGTCAAAGAATCAGTATTGTTGAGGATACGCCCGGCGTTACGCGCGATCGGATTTACGCGGACGCCTCCTGGCTGGATAAGCATTTTACCTTAGTGGATACCGGCGGTATCGAGCCGGCATCAAAGGATGAGATTTTGCAGCAAATGCGCCGTCAGGCACAGCTTGCTATTGAGATGGCGGACGTTGTGATTTTAATGACGAACGTTCGCGACGGTGTAACCGCAAACGATCAGGATGTAACCGCTATGCTGCTGAAAGCACAGAAAAAAATCGTACTGGCGGTTAATAAGGTTGATAACATCGGAGATCCTCCGATCGAATTTTATGAATTTTACAACCTCGGTCTTGGGGATCCGATCGCCATTTCATCCACCCACGGCTTGGGTGTGGGCGATTTATTGGATGCCGTTACCCACAAATTTCCCGAAGATGCCGATACCGCCGAAGATGAGGATGAAATTAAGGTAGCCGTTATCGGAAAGCCGAATGCCGGGAAATCTTCTTTAGTGAATAAGATTCTCGGAGAGGATCGCGTTATCGTCAGCGACATCGCCGGAACTACGCGTGATGCGATTGATTCACGATATGAAAAAGACGGTCAAAAATACCTCTTTATTGATACGGCAGGAATGAGAAAGCGCGGAAAAATTGATGAAAACGTGGAGCGTTACAGCGTTGTACGTTCCCTTGCCGCAGTCGATCGGAGCGATGTATGTGTGATTATGATTGATGCGTCCGAGGGCGTGACCGAGCAGGATACTAAGGTTGCCGGATACGCTCATGAACAGGGCAAGGCTTGTATTTTCGCCGTAAATAAATGGGATATTGTCGATAAAGATGATAAGACGATGCGCCAGTTTACTGATCGGGTTCGGGAAATGTTTGCATTTATGTCCTATGCAAAAATTGTCTTTATCAGCGCCAAAACCGGTCAGCGCGTGCCGAAGCTTTTGGAGGAAATCAAGCTTGTCAATGAACAGTATAAGCGCCGCATTACCACCGGTATGCTCAACGACGTTCTAAATGAAGCAACACATAAGCAGCAGCCTCCCTCCGATAAAGGACGCCGTTTGAAGATTTACTACGGAACACAGGTATCCGTTGCTCCGCCCGCATTTGTGATTTTCGCAAATTCCAGAGAGCTGTTTCACTACTCTTACCTGCGTTTTATTGAAAACCAAATCCGCGAAAACTTCGGCTTTGAGGGAACGCCTATCAAGCTGATTGTACGGGAAAAGGGGGAGAAAAACGGATGATTACGACAGCGATTCTTACCGGAGTCCTCGCCTATCTGGTCGGCTCTGTGAATTTTTCGATTCTGTTGTCCAGAGCGTTGGGCGGCAAGGATATTAGAAAGAGCGGCTCCGGGAATGCCGGAGCTACCAACATGCTTCGTACATACGGCAAAAAAATGGGCGTGCTGACGCTGATTCTGGATATTTTGAAAGGGGTCATCTGCGTATTGCTCGCCAAATTCCTTGCTTCTTCCGCAGACCACGCGAACAGTGCCGTTCTTCCGTATATCGCCGGAGTTTGTGTCGTATTGGGGCATAATTTTCCGTTGTATTTTGGCTTTAAAGGCGGAAAAGGCGTAGCCACAAGCTTGGGTGTCGTGTTGGTTCTGGATTGGAAAATCGGGTTGCTGGTCGCTGCCTGCGCGATTTTGATTATGGCAATTACGCGCTATGTGTCACTCGGTTCTATTCTGGGCGGTGCGGCATTTATCGTGGTGGAACTGATCAAAGCATTGGTTCAGAAAAATTTCAACCCCGTTCAAATCCTGTGCGTTTTAATAATCGGCGGTCTTTTGATTGCACGGCATCACGCGAATATTAAGCGGCTTCTGAACGGAACGGAAAATAAACTTGGCGCAAAGCCAAAATAAATAGATAAAAACGAACGATCAAAATAAAGTCAAAGAAAGGAATCATTATCAGAATGAAAATTTCAATTATCGGATCCGGCGGCTGGGGAACTGCCGTTGCCCTGCTTCTTGCCGGAAAAGGATATGATGTATTTTTATGGTCTTGGATTCAGGAGGAAACCGACCGTTTAAATCTTGACAGAGAAAATAAGGAATTTCTCCCCGGTGTAAAATTCCCGGACAATATCACCTGCACACACGATATGGCAGAATGTGTATACAACGCGGACTTGATTATAACCGCTGCTCCCTCCCCTGCTACCCGAACCACCGCAAAACAGCTTGCTCCGTTTGTTCAGGAGGGGCAGGTACTCGTGAATATTTCAAAGGGTCTGGAGGAAAGCACACTTTCACGCCTTTCGGAGGTCTACGCCTCTGAAATTCCGCAAGCAAAAATTGCAGTCATGAGCGGGCCCTCCCATGCGGAGGAGGTATCCAGAAAGCTCCCCACCACCAATGTTGCTGCCTGCGGTGATTTACATACCGCAAAATTTGTTCAGGATATTTTTATGGATCAGAATTTCCGCGTCTATACGAGCACAGATGTCATGGGCGTGGAATTGGGCGGTTCTTTGAAAAACGTAATTGCCCTTTGCGCCGGAATTTCCGACGGCTTAGGCTATGGTGATAATACAAAGGCAGCGCTGATTACCCGCGGTTTGGCGGAAATTTCGCGATTGGGAATTGCGATGGGTGCGGACGCGCGGACTTTCATGGGACTTAGCGGCGTCGGAGATCTGATTGTTACATGCACCAGTATGCATTCCAGAAACCGTCGTGCCGGGATTCTTCTCGGTCAGGGAAAAACGCTGCAAGAGGCATTGGATGAGGTACACATGGTGGTTGAAGGAGTCAACACGGCTTCCGCCGCCTATCAGCTCAGCAAAAAATACAATGTGGAAATGCCGATTGTGGAAGAAGCAAACAATATTTTATATCATGGCAAAAACGCTCGTGAAGCTGTGATCAGCTTGATGACGCGCGATAAAAAGGAAGAAGCATAATTGTGCTGCCAATGGCGGCGGAATGGAGATTAAAATGAATGTAATTATCGTTGGCGGCGGAAAAGTCGGCAGAAAAATGGTTGGAGATTTCTCCAAAGAAAACTATAATGTTGTTCTGATTGATGTCAAAAGCGCCGTATGCGATCAAATTCAAGAGGATTTTGACGTGATGTGCGTCACCGGAAGCGGTACGGATTTGGATGTGCTGATAGAAGCCGGGATTAAAAAAGCTGATTTATTTATTGCTGTAACCGATAAGGATGAATTTAACGCTTTATGCTCGGTTATGGCGAAAAAGCTCGGCGCAAAGCGCTGTGTTGCGCGTGTTCGAAACCGCGAGTATTTTAAGCAGCTCGACTTTATCCGCAACGCTTTGGGAATCAATCTGATTGTGAATCCCGAATATGCAACAGCCGGTGAAATTTCAAGAATGTTGCGATTCCCGGCAGCGATCAAGACCGATACCTTTGCCAAAGGCAGAATCGAATTGATTGAATTTCGAATCAGTGAAAACAGCGCCTTATGCAATCATGCTGTTCATGAAATTTATAAAAAATACAAAATTAAGGTTTTGATTTGCGCGGTTCAGCGCGGAGATGAGGTTACGATTCCGAACGGTGATTTTGTCATTCAAAGCGGCGATAAGCTGAGTCTTACGGCATCGCATGCGGATTTGGCTCATTTTATGCGAGAAATCGGTGTGATTCAGAAAAAGATCAAAACCGCAATTTTAATCGGCGGCGGAAGAATTTCATTCTATCTTGCCGTGCAGCTTCTGGAAAGCGGTATGCGCGTTAAGATCATTGAACAAAACCGCGATCGCTGCAATGAATTGGCGGAGCATCTGCCAAAAGCGGATATTGTATGTGCGGACGGCTCCAATCGTTATATTCTGGAAGAGGAAGGCATTGACCGCGTGGACTCTATCGTTACACTGACCGGTATTGATGAGGAAAACATGATTATTTCGATGTATGCCAAAACGAAAAATGTCGATAAGGTGGTAACGAAGATTAATCGTTCCTCTTTTGCAGGATTAATGGAAAGCAGCGGCGTATACAGTATTGTAACCCCGAAAAACATTACGGCAAATCTCATCATGCGCTATGCGCGCGCAATGGAATCGGCACAGGACACAGAAATGCGCACACTGTACCGGATTGTCAATAATAAGGCTGAGGCAATGGAGTTTATTGTAACGCGCGAATCCGCATTAACCGCCCGTCCCCTTGCGGAGCTCAAAATGAAAGAAAATATTTTGATCGCCGCTATTCTTCGCGGAAACAAAATGTTTCTTCCCGGCGGTGACAGTACCATCGAGGTCGGAGATACGGTTGTGATTGTTACCACACAGCATATTACATCACTCGGAGATATCCTTGCATAAGAAAAGATTCGAAGCAATTCCCGAAAGACCATTTATTTCGGACTTCGTGAAAGGAGTTAATACTTGCAATTATGAACTACAGAATGATTGTTTATATCATGGGCAGAATTTTGGTTACGATTGCCGCCACCATGCTGCTGCCGTTATTTATATCCGTTTATTATAACGATGGAAACATAATCCCCTTTTTGGTGCCGATTATCATCGCGTTGATTGCGGGCGGTGCGGCGTCTGTCAGAACCCCAAAGGATAAAAGCCTTTTCGTAAGAGAAGGCTTGGTCATTGTTTCCCTATCCTGGGTTGTGATTTCCATTGTGGGATGTCTGCCGTTTTATATCAGCCGCGAAATCCCCTCGTTTACCGATGCCTTTTTTGAAACGGTATCCGGCTTTACAACTACCGGATCTTCCATTTTAAGCAATGTCGAGGCAATGAGCAAAAGCTTAATTTTCTGGCGCAGCTTTACGCACTGGCTGGGCGGAATGGGCGTGCTGGTCTTTGCAATGGCGATTTTTTCATCCAAAGATACGCGCACCACGCATATCATGCGTGCGGAAATGCCGGGGCCTGTTGTCGGGAAACTAACCAGCAAGTGGCAGTTCTCCATCCGTATTCTGTACACCATTTATATTACGCTGACACTATCGGAAACTGCCTTGCTTCTTTTGGGAGGTATGCCCCTGTTTGACAGTCTGGTTCATGCATTCGGCACAGCCGGAACCGGTGGCTTTGGAATTAAAAACAATTCCATTGCCTTCTATAACAGTGCTTATATTGACTATGTAATCGGAATTTTCATGCTGCTGTTCGGCATTAATTTTAATGTGTACTATCTCCTCCTGATCCGAAAATTTTCTCAGATTAAGAGTAATAACGAAATGCGCTGGTATCTGGGAATTTTGTTAGGTGCGGCGGTATTGGTCGGAATTAATATTATGCCGATATACAAGACTTTCGGGCAAGCGTTCCGATACTCTTTCTTCCAAGTATCCTCGATCATGACTACCACGGGATATTCCACCGCCGACTTTACGCAATGGCCGGTGCTTTCTCAAATGATTCTGATTATGCTGATGTTTATCGGCGGCTGTGCCGGTTCCACAAGCGGCGGAATCAAGGTTATCCGCTTGATTGTTCTGGTTAAAACAGCCGTACGCGAGGTAAAACGAACCGCCAGTCCGCGCAGCGTTTTCTCGGTAAAAGCGGACGGAAAGCAGATTGATCCGGGGATATTAACCGGAATATTGGCATATTTCGTAGTGTATATGGTATTAATGGGCATTACCATTTTAATCGTCAGCCTGGACAATGCAGATCCGACCACAACGGTAACGGCTGTAATTTCGACATTAAACAATATCGGACCCGGTTTGGGTGCTGTAGGACCGCTCGGAAACTTTGGCGGATTCTCGAACTTATCCAAATGGGTCATGTCTTTTGCCATGCTGGCAGGAAGATTGGAATTTTATCCGCTGCTGATACTCTTCACACCATACACATGGAAGCGTTCATGATGCTCATCTTCTTCCCAATAATAAGTTTCCGTTGAAAATTGTTATAAAAAATTCAACGGTTGTTTATACTTTGTTTACAATTTTACTGTATAATAATTTTATCAGAACAAAATGATAATAATACAGAAGTTACAAAAAATATAAATATAGGAATATTTCAGTGAATTTTTGAATAAATATAACTGATGATTAAAAACTAAGGAGGATATTATCATGGATAACACCAACAATCAGGCTACAGTCATAGGAACAATTGAGGATGATTTCAAGCTGAATCATGAGATATACGCAGAAAAATTTTATACCTTTACTATTAATATTCCGCGTTTGAGCGGTGCCTGCGATAATGTACGCATTATGATCTCCGAGCGCCTTATTATGGATAACGATTATAACGTAGGCGATAAAGTTGAAATAACCGGTCAGTTCCGTTCCTATAACAGCTATGAAAACGGCGAAAACCGACTGGTTTTAACGGTATTTGCCAAGGACATTTGCCATTATGAAGAGGACGAAAACAAAAATCCCAATGTACTGTATTTAAACGGCTATATCTGCAAACCCCCCGTATACCGTACCACGCCGTTCGGACGTGAAATTACGGATATTTTGCTGGCTGTAAACAGAAGCTATAATAAATCCGACTACATTCCTATTATTGCATGGGGTCGAAACGCTCGTTTTGCAAAAAGTCTGAACGTTGGCGATAATGTCAAGCTTTGGGGACGGATTCAATCCAGAAATTATCAGAAACGTTTGTCTGACGAAGAAGTAATCACCAAGACCGCTTATGAGGTTTCCATTAACCGTATGGAGCTGGTTAAGGAGGAGGAAGCTCCCACAGTTTCTGAAGAACCGGAGTATACAGAGCATGACGATATAACTCTATAAAAATTCGAGAACTGTAAAAACATTAGGTTGATATACCGATGAACCGTATTTGTTTTTGCAGTTCTTTTTTTACTTTCTTATGACAGTCGCTTCAGCCTTCCTGAGCCGGAAGAAAATGAAAAATACATAAAAATTCACCCATTCTTTGATAAAAATCAAAAATATATGATACTTTTCCCCCAAAGTATTAGAAAATTTTATAAAACACTTGATTTTTACCGCAAAATAAGGTAAAATATAAGTATCTATTTAGATTAGACGAGTACTCTCGAAATATGCTACTTTTCAGAGATTACTTCGTATTTACTGGGAGGTTGGTAAACAATGAGCAATATTAAGTTTGACTATTCAGGGGCATTGTCCTTTATCGGGCAGCATGAAATTGATTATATGTCTGAATATATAAAATCAGCTCATAATATGCTTCACACAGGGAGCGGTGCCGGAAATGATTTTCTGGGTTGGGTAGATTTACCCGTAAACTATGATAAGGACGAATTTGTTCGGATCAAGAAAGCTGCTGAAAAAATCAGAAGCAATTCGGATGTGTTGGTTGTCATCGGAATCGGTGGTTCTTATCTCGGCGCAAGAGCGGCAATTGAAATGTTACAACATTCTTTCGCCAATGCTTTGGACGCTGAAAAAAGAAATGCGCCTGCAATCTTCTTTGCCGGTAACAATATTTCTTCAACCTATATGGCTGATTTACTGGAGGCGGTTGACGGAAAGGATATTTCGGTAAATGTCATTTCAAAATCCGGAACAACGACCGAGCCGGCGATTGCTTTCAGAATTTTCAAAGACTTACTGGAAAAGAAATATGGCAAGGACGGTGCGAAAGAGCGTATTTTTGCAACAACCGATAAAGCACGCGGTGCACTGAAAACACTTGCGGATGAGGAAGGCTACGAAACCTTTGTCGTTCCCGATGACGTAGGCGGCAGATATTCGGTATTGACTGCGGTTGGACTTCTTCCGATTGCGGCAGCCGGTATTGATATTGACGCAATGATGCAGGGTGCGGCAGACGCACGTACAGATTACGCAAATCCGGAGGTTTCCGAAAACGAATGTTATCAGTATGCCGCTGTCAGAAATGCGCTTTATAACAAAGGCAAGAGCATTGAGATGGTTGTAAACTTTGAGCCGGCGCTTCACTATTTCGGTGAATGGTGGAAGCAGCTTTACGGAGAAAGTGAAGGTAAGGATAACAAGGGAATCTTCCCTGCTGCTGCTGATTTCTCCAGTGATTTGCACTCAATGGGACAATACATCCAGCAAGGACGTCGGGATTTGTTTGAAACAGCAATTATCGTAAATGAACCCAGAAAGAACGTCACGATCGAAGAAACAGCCGACAACCTTGACGGATTGAATTTCCTGGCAGGCAAAACCATTGACTTTGTAAACTCAATGGCAGCAAAGGGTACGGCATTGGCACATATTGACGGTGGAGTTCCCAATCTGAAGCTGACCGTTGCAAAGCTTGACGCTTATACATTCGGACAAATGGTATATTTCTTTGAAAAGGCTTGCGGTATTTCCGGCTATCTGCTCGGCGTAAATCCGTTCGATCAACCCGGCGTAGAGTCTTATAAAAAGAACATGTTCGCACTTCTGGGTAAGCCCGGATATGAGGATCAGAAAGCAGCACTTGAAGAAAGATTAAAATAAATTTTAAGATATGGAGGATAAACAAATGGTTGAATTATTAATCGGCAAAAAAGGAAGCGGTAAGACAAAGGCTCTTATTGAAAACGTAAACAATGCGGCAACCGTTGCAAAGGGAAATGTTGTATTTGTCAGCGACGATACCAGACGTTCCATGCATGACATCAAATCCAAAGTCAGAATGGCTGATACAAAGGATTTCGGTCTGAAGAGCTACAGTGAATTTTTAGGCTTCATCTGCGGTATCATCAGCCGTGACTATGACATCACAAACATCTTTATTGATGGAATTTTCAAAATCATCGGCACAGATTGCCTGGACGGTTTTGAGGAATTTTTGTCCAGACTGGAAGCAATCAGCCAGGCATTAAACATTTCATTTGTAATCTCCGTCAGCATTGACGCAGAAACAGCGCCGGACTATATTAAGAATCTGGCATAACAATTTGTACATCAAGAATTTATGATACGGGGCGGGTTTGATCCGTCCCGTCTTCGGTACGGCTCGGATGGATTTTCGGCTGCTGCCGATAATTGTTTTTTGGAGGTTATTCACATGCAATATCAAAGTACAAGGGATAAGAGTATTTCCGTAAGCTCAGCACAAGCGATTAAACAAGGACTGAGCACTGAGGGCGGACTTTTTGTTCCCGACAGCTTTCCTTCGGTCAGCTTAGATGAAATTGATTCGCTCGCTTCAAAAAATTATCATGAACGTGCGTATTTTGTCTTGAGCAAATTCCTTACGGATTTCACGAAGGACGAGCTGACAAACTGTATCGCCAATGCTTATACAAAGGAGAAATTCGAAACGGATAATATCGCTCCTGTGTACAAGCTGAATGACAGCGCTTATGTGCTGGAGTTATGGCACGGGCCTACCTGTGCATTTAAGGATATGGCGCTGCAAATTCTCCCCCATCTTCTGACAACATCCATGAAAAAAACCAACGAAACGGATGAGGTGGTTATCCTGGTAGCAACTTCCGGTGATACCGGAAAAGCTGCACTTGAAGGATTTAAGGATGTCAACGGAACAAGAATCATTGTATTCTATCCCGACAACGGTGTAAGCGAGATTCAAAAACTGCAAATGGTCACGCAGGAAGGAAACAACGTTTCCGTTGCCGCAGTTAAGGGGAATTTTGATGACGCACAAAGTGGCGTAAAGAAAATTTTCACAGACGAGGCATACAAGCAGCTGTTGGCTCGGAATCACTTCAAGCTGTCATCTGCCAATTCCATCAACTGGGGACGTTTGGTTCCGCAGATTGTATATTATTTCTCGGCTTATGCAGACTTGATTGCAAACCACGAAATCAAAGCCGGAGATCCCATTAATGTTGTTGTTCCGACCGGAAACTTCGGAAACATCCTGGCTTCCTACTATGCCATGAAAATGGGCTTGCCGGTTGCAAAATTCATTTGCGCATCAAATGAAAACAACGTATTGACTGATTTTATCAAAACCGGGGTTTATAACAAGAACAGAACTTTCCATACAACGATTTCGCCGTCTATGGATATTCTGATTTCATCGAATCTGGAAAGATTCCTGTATGATCTGACCGACCGTAATGACAAGATTGTTTCCGAATGGATGCAAGCGTTGAATACAGAGGGCGTTTACGAGGTCAGCGACGCTGTCAAGAGTAAGCTTTCCGAATTATTCTGGGCTGGCTGCGCAGATGATGAAGAAACCAAAGCGACTATTAAAAAATGCGCTGCGGATTTCGACTACGTAATTGACACCCACACCGGCGTTGCAAAAGCGGTTTATGATCAATATGTTGCCGAAACCGGAGATACAACTAAGACAATTATCGCATCCACCGCAAGTCCGTTTAAATTTAACCAGAGCGTACTGATTGCATTGGAAGATTGCAGTTATGTTGCAGGCAAGGATGAATTTACATTGCTTGAGGAATTGCACGAAAAGAGCGGTATGAACATACCGCGGTCACTTTACGAACTAAAGGACAAGCCTGTTATTTTTGACCTTGTATGTGAAAAAAATCAAATGCAGCAGATCGTAAGCGATTTCCTTATGGTGGAATAATCACTCTGTTTAGGCAGAGCTTCAGGCTGCATCGGACCAAAAAAATCCGATACAGCCTATTTTCATAAAAGAGAGAGACTTCTAAAAATAACGGAGCTAAGATTCGGACATTTCTTCCGAATCGGGATTTTGTGAAAGGAGTTAATGATTATAACAATGGATTCTACTAAAAAAATTAAAGACGGACTCAAAAACGGTGCATACGATGAACAGCTTATGTATCTGTATTCTTGTGAAAAAAATGATGCTCAGCATTACGCTGACCGGTATCTTGAGGTAATTGACGGTTTTGAAAAAACTTTCGGGGCCTCCGATGAGATTGGATTGTTTTCGGCGCCGGGAAGAACGGAAATCGGCGGAAATCACACCGACCATCAGCATGGCTGTGTTCTTGCCGGCAGCGTCAACTTGGACGTTATTGCCGCTGTTGCGCTGAACGGTACAAACCAGATTCGGATTCAGTCTAAAGGTTATCCGATGGACGTAATTGATTTGGATGATTTGGATGTTAAAGAAGAACAATACGATAAGGCAATTTCTTTGATTCGCGGTGTAACGCGTAAATTTGCAGATTTAGGCTACGAACTGAAAGGCTTTGACGCATACACGATTTCCAACGTATTAAAGGGTTCGGGGCTTTCCTCCTCAGCTGCATTCGAGGTATTGGTCGGAACGATTATAAACGGATTGTTTGCAAACGGCGAAGTTAGCGCAGTAGATATTGCAAAATTCGGACAGTATGCCGAAAACGTGTATTTCGGAAAGCCCAGTGGCTTGATGGACCAGATGGCATCTTCGGTAGGTTCTGTTGTTTCCATCGATTTTGCAAGCACCGAAAATCCGGTGATTAATAAAGTCGATCTGGATTTAAAGAGCATGGGATATGCATTATGCATTATTGATTCCGGTGCGGATCATGCGGATTTGACACATGAATATGCGGCGGTTACTACCGATATGCGCGCCGTTGCCGAATACTTCGGAAAGGAATACCTGCATGATGTGGACGAAAATGAATTTATGGCAAACATTCGCAATATCCGCGAAAAGCTCCACAACGATCGTGCAGTTTTAAGAGCATTCCACTTCTTCCATGACACGCGCTGTGCAGTCGAGCAAGCAGAAGCGATTCGGAACAAGGATTATCAGCGTTTCTTTGACTTGAATAGGAAATCCGGGCGTTCTTCCTATATGTATCTGCAAAATATTTATGCCAGCAGCATGCCCCAATCTCAAGCAATGTCTATTGCTTTGGCGATGTGTGACGAGCTTCTGGGCGACCGAGGTTCTTATAGAGTGCACGGCGGCGGTTTTGCTGGAACGGTACAAGCCTTTGTTCCATTTGATATGCTGAATGAATTTAAAGAAAAAATAGAAAATGTACTTGGCGAAAATATGTGTCATGTTTTGTCCATTCGTCCGATAGGCGGATACGAGTTGAAGCTATAGTTTCTCCCCTATCTATCATCAATCGGCAAAACCTATATCTGACAACAATCTTTAAGAAGAGAGGTTCAAAAATAAAATGAAAGACTATTTAGAAAATTTTAAGCAGACTTTCGAACGCGAGTATACCTGGAAAGAGGGATTTATGCGCAACGTCTATCGCTACGGCGGCAGATGCGCTATGTTTTTTCCCGATACAAACGAGAGTTGGACGTATACAGAGTTGAATAAGGACGTTAATAAGCTTGCGAATGCCATGCTGAATGATGGTATTAAAAAGGGCGATGTGGTAATGTATCAACTCTTAAATTGTCCGGTATTTGCTTTTACGTATGTCGCTTCGCATAAAGTCGGAGCAATCAATTGTCCGGTAAATTACAGACTTTCTGCCGGAGAGATCGCCTTAACCATTGACGATTCTCAGCCGCAAATCTTTATCTATGAGGCAGAGCAGGAGGCTGTGATTCAACAGGCGCTCACAATGGTAAAGCATCGTCCGAAACGGATTATTCTGATGGATATTAATAAGAGCAAATCCGCTCCTGAGGGCTTTATCACCTACGAGGAATATGTTGAGGGGCAGCCTGAAACGGAACCGGAAATTGATTTCGAACCAAATATCTATGATGAAACCACTCGTCTGTATACCTCCGGAACGACCGGACGGCAAAAGGGCGTACCCATCACCAGCATTAACGAGGTGCTTTCCTCACACGATGTTATGATTCACTTCCCTATGAGCCAGAACGATATTACCATGAACACCACCCCATGGTTTCATCGCGGTGGCTTGCATTGTGCAGGGCCCGCACCGACCTTCTATGCCGGCGGCGAAATCGTAATTATGCGTAAATTTATCGCAAAAGTTTGTCTGGAATTAATTGAAAAGCACAAGCTGACTTTCGTAATCGGTGTACCGACCGTTCTGGAAAGCTTAACGGAAACCCAGGAAAAAGAAGCGCGTGATTTAAGCTCATTGCGCGGCATTGTTACCATGGGAAGCGCGCTTGAAAGAGCAGCCTGCATCAAATATCAGCGTGTACTGACGCCGAATATTTTCAACGGCTACGGAACGACCGAAACATTCTGGAATACATTTCTTCGTCCGTTTGACTTGCCAGAAAAGGCAGGAACAGCCGGCGGCTCTTGCGTGGATGACGATGTCAGAGTGGTTAAGATTTTTGAGGATCGGCGTGCAGAGCCGGATGAAGAGGTTGCAAAGAACAATATAGAGGTTGGAGAAGTGATTATCCGTTCTCCGGCAAAATCTGCATATTGTTACTTCAATAATGATGAAGAAACCGCAAAGAAATTCTATAAAGGTTATATGTACACCAACGACCTCGGTACATGGGATGAGAATAATTATGTGAGCATTGCCGGCAGAAAGGATGATATGATTATCTCCTCCGGCGAGAACATCTATCCCACCCAAGTGGAAGAAGTTCTGAATACGTTTGACAAGGTAGCTGATTGTATTGTTACCGCTGTTCCGGATAAAACACGCGGCGAGTTGGTAACTGCGTATATCGTAAAGGCTGATCCGTCACTGACGTATGAGGAATTAGAGGAATTTTGCAAAAACAGTCCGATGATTGCGAACTACAAACGTCCGCGATACTATCGGTTTGTCGCTCAAATCCCCCTGAACATGACCGGGAAAAAGCTGCATTATAAAGCCAAAGAACTGGCTGCCTCTGATTTGGCAAACGGTCTTTTGCACAGAGTTTAGACTTTTACAAAGAAAATTAAAATCGGCAGAATAGCTCACTATCCTGCCGATTTTTGTTACAGAGATATTCAATTCAAAGAAAACGGTTAATATACAAATTCAAATTCCAGATCACCAATTTTAACGATCTGACCTTCTCGAATCCCCATATCAATTAACGCTTCAATAACACCCTTATTCAGCAACGCGCGCTGGAAATAAGCAAGCGATTCATTATCGGAGAAGTTGACGCTTCCGCCCACGGCTTCAATCCACGAACCCTCAACAATAAAATATTCATTCTCGCGTTTGATGGTAAAGCCCTCATCATCCGGTTCAAATTCTTCCGCTTCAATATCCATTTCCGGCTCAAAAATCTGAATCGGCGGCAGCTTTGAAAGCTCCTCATAAACCTTTTGCATCAGCTCATCAACGCCTTTTCCCGTTGCAGCCGAAATCGGATATACGGTATAACCGCGGCTTGTCATCTCGTCCATAAATTCCTCATAAACAGCCTCATCCTGAACAACATCCGTCTTATTTGCCGCGATAATCTGGGGGCGCTCTTCCAGTGCCATATCATATTTGGAAAGCTCCGAATTGATAATGTCAAAATCCTCAACCGGATTTCTCCCCTCCACCGAGGAAACATCCACAACATGAATCAAGATTCTCGTCCGCTCAATATGGCGCAAAAACTCATGTCCCAGTCCGACGCCCTCGCTCGCGCCCTCTATAATTCCGGGAATGTCTGCCAGAACAAAGCTGCGGTGATCTCCCAAATCCACTACGCCCAGATTCGGCTCTAATGTCGTAAAATGATAATTTGCAATCTTTGGGTCGGCTTTTGTCGTACGCGATAAAATTGTTGATTTACCCACATTCGGGAATCCGACCAAACCTACATCTGCAAGGAGCTTTAATTCCAGAATAATCTCCCGTTCATCGCCCGGCTGACCGTTTTTCGCAAAATTCGGTGTCTGGCGTACTGCTGTCGCAAAGTGGTCATTGCCCCAACCGCCGTTTCCGCCCTTTGCCAGAATATAATCCTTGCCGGGGGTTGACAGGTCGGCAATAATCCGATTGCTCTCCGCATCCCGAACAATTGTCCCCTGCGGAACTTTGATGATAATATCCTCGCCGGATTTGCCTTTTCTCCGGCGGCGCATGCCATCCTCACCGTTTTGCGCGGCGTATTTTCTTTTATACTTAAAATCCATCAGCGTTGTCATGCCCAATTCGACACGAAAAACAACGTTGCCGCCTTTTCCGCCGTCACCGCCATCCGGTCCGCCGGCTGCAATATACTTCTCCCGACGGAACGAAATCGCTCCGTTTCCGCCCTTTCCGGCTTTAATAAAAATCTTCGCCTTATCTATAAACATAAAATTTAACTCCTTTAAAAACACATATCGGCAAGTGCAAAGCTTAAAAATCGCTTAATTTTTATTTCTATCTGCCAAATGCCCTTAAAAGCTACAAAAAAAGCCACCGCATTATGCGGCAGCCCTTTTATTAATCGGCATAAACACTGCACTGCTTTCTGTCTCTGCCTTTTCTTTCAAACTTAACTCTACCGTCAATCAAGGCAAACAGAGTATCGTCACTTCCGATTCCAACGTTATTACCCGGATGAATCTTTGTTCCTCTCTGTCTTACAAGGATATTCCCTGCCAGTACAAACTGACCGTCAGCACGCTTTGCGCCCAATCTTTTGGACTCACTGTCACGACCGTTCTTTGTACTACCCATACCTTTCTTATGAGCCATTTAAAACACCTCGCTATCTCTCTGGAATGTAACGCGCTTATGCGTTAATCTTTGTGATTTCTACCTTTGTAAAAGGTTGTCTGTGACCCTTTTTACGTCTGTAGTTCTTCTTTCTCTTCATCTTGAAAACATAAATCTTCTTAGCTTTGCCATTCTTTACGACTTTAGCTTCAACAGTTGCGCCCTCAACAACCGGAGCACCAACCTTTACATTTTCACCATCGCCGGTCAAAAGTACCTGATCAAAAGTGACTGCCGCACCTTCCTCAGCCTCAAGCTTCTCTACGAAAAGAGTATCACCCTCGGAAACCTTGTACTGTTTACCGCCTGTTACGATAACTGCATACATCTCTAAACACCTCCTGTAAATTAATCGAGGACTCGCTATTGCAGGCATTCCATCGGAATTTAAAACCTACTCTATGCGGTCACTATAATATTATACCAGAATATTATAGGCTTGTCAATAGTTTTTTCCTTTATTTTTATATTTTTTAATCGCCTAACAGCCGGTATCCAAATCAAAAATGATTTCGGTATGATAGGTGCTGTCATCCATGCTGTTCAACGCCTCCTCCAGTGCAGTCTGTATACTTGCCTCTTCCCCTTGCAGCTCTGCCGGAAGCATTACATCAAACTCCAGCTGCACGCAGTTATGCTCGCTCTGCATCCGAAAATCATGAATAGACAGCCGGTCATCCCTAACCTTCAGGATTTTCTCAACAATCCTATGTATTCTATTCATCTCCGAATCATCCGTAATTACCGGATCATAATGAACCACCAGATGAACGCCGTATTCTTTCAGGCAATCTCTTTCGATTTTATCAATAATTTCATGGGATTGAATCGCGTCCTCTTTTCGGTCGATTTCCACATGAATACTGGCATACCGTCTGCCCGGTCCATAATCATGCACCATCAAATCATGACATCCCAAAACTGTAGGATAGGAATTTACATAATCCACCAGCTCCTTTTGCAGCGCGGAATTTGCCCCCTCTCCCAACAAAGGAGATATGGTTTTTCTGGCAAGCATAATTCCGCTGTAAAGGATAAAGAGGGATACGATAATTCCCATGATTCCGTCAATCTTCCAGTTGAAAAAATGCTCCGCCAATGCCGCCAACAGCACAGCTGCGGTTGTAATGACATCATTTCTGCTATCCGCCGCCGTTGCAATCAGAGTTTCCGAATGTATTTTTTTACCCATGCTTTGGTTAAACAGCATCATTCCTGTCTTTACAAAAATCGACAGAATCAGTACAATCACCGCAGCGAGTGAAAACTCAATCGCTTCGGGATGCAGTACCTTATTCACGGAGCCTTTCGCCAATTCAAAACCAATCACCAGAATCATCACTGCCACCGTAAGCCCGGCAAGATATTCAAATCTCGCATGACCGTATGGGTGTTCCCTATCCGCCGGCTTTTCGGCAAGTTTAAATCCAACCAATGTTACAACAGAACTGGCAGCGTCCGACAAATTATTTAAGCCGTCCGCCATAATTGACACGGACGCGGACAAGCTCCCCGTAATCAGCTTTCCTGCCGCCAACAGCACATTACACAAAATGCCGATGATTCCGGAAAGCTTTCCGAGAAAGGCGCGCTTTTTGGGATTTTGAAAATCATTTTGTTCCATAAAAAATCTCCCTTCCGCCGCCAACGGCGGCACAAAAATATCGGCAGTTATTTTACTTTATAAGAGAATAAAACCATCTGCGGAACCCAATATTATCGTCCCGCAGATGGTTTATCTGCTGTCATCATGTGACCAGGTGTTACGGAATCTCCGCCACCTGCTTAGCTTGTAAGTTTAAGTTTATTTTGTATACCGTGAATTATCACCGCGTGTTTCTTCGCTAAGGCGCTGTGCCCTGGATGCATTTCTGTCCGGCGTCATTTGCTTTTGCTTTTTCATTTGCTGAATCCGCTTTTGCCGATCGCGCTTTTTCTTCTGCGCACTTGCGGCAAGAATAATCAAAATCAGCACAATCACCGGAATGAAAAAGAATGGACTGCTGATAATTTTGAAAATCAAATTTACAATATGCAAAATCTCATTGCGCTGAACATCATTCGTCGCAACCAAATTTGCCGTTCCGATCTGAGTCCCCTTATACGTATACGTCACTGTTCCGATAATATCACCCTTTGAAATCGGCGCATAAAGCACATCCGGGATATTGATATTGGTAATCACCTCTGCCGCTCTGTCCACATTCGACGGAACAAGTGCATGAACGTCCGTTTCTACCGTCAGAGCAACCCTCGTATCCCCTTTCGCCTCTTTCACCTTGGAATCCGAAACAATATCGCCCGGTGTGGCAACCACTTGATTTACATAATTGTCAAATCCAAAATTAAAAAGCTCCTTGGAGTCGATATAGGAATATGCCTTTTCATTATCATTTTGATTCGGGCATTTCATAACAATCGCCAATAAATTCGTATCGTTGTATTCCGCCGAGGATACCAGGCAATAACCGGATTGTGAGGTATGACCGGTTTTAATTCCCGTACAGGGCGGATAATAATGCTGAACGGAACGAATCGTGCTGAGGAATAGATTGGTATTGACTAACACACGTTCCGAGGTATATTTATTGGTAGGCGGAATTTTATAAACGCTCATCTTGACAATATCGCGGAATTGCTCATTCTGCATCGCATACTGCGCTAAAATCGCCATATCGCGCGCTGTGGTATAGTGGTTATCATCATGAACACCGCAGGGATTCATGAAATGTGTATTCGTCATTCCCAGCTCTGCTGCTTTATTGTTCATCATATCCACAAAGCCTTGCAGCGAGCCGCCGAGATGAACGGCGATGACATTGGCGGCGTCATTGGCGCTGTGCACCAACATTCCCGTTACCAGCTGTTCAAAGGTCAGTTCTTCTCCGACCAAAATTCCCATATGCGAATCCTCTAACGTAATCGGCTTAATCGCTTCATAGCTTGCGGTTACGACATCGGACATATTCCCCATTTCAATCGCTAAAATTCCGGTCATGATTTTTGTAATGCTCGCCGGATAAAGCTTTTCATCAATATTTTTTCCATATAAGAGCCGACCGGATTGCATATCCATCAAAAGCGCCGATTCGGCATACTGGACATTCGGCGGCGTTAGAGAATCATCCTCAATATAAACGGTGTCGGAACCTGTTTGAGATTGGGACACGTCTGATTGGGTGCTTTCTCCCGATGAATCGGAGCCGCTTTCTTCCCCCGATTGCGCCTGTGTTGTCGCTGTTGGTTCAGCGGTTTGCTGTGTTTGGGTATCCTGCGGCGTCGACGTTGCTTGCTGTGTCACGCCTGTCGTAGCCTGACCCGATTTTTTTGCTGACGGAGCGGCAAAAACAGACGAAAAAACGGAAGCTGAAAGAACAGCGCTCAGTATCAACATGCTAAAAAGCTTTTTCTTCATAGTCCAATACTTTCCTCCCTAATATATATTTGGGTGATTGCAAAATTATCACAATTTATTGAAGTGCTGTGTTGTTTATCAATTAAGTTCTTATCTTTATTATACAATAAATTTTTTGTTTTGCAATACAAAAACGCAAAATTTGTAAAAAATCCTCAAAAGGTGCTTATGTATAGTATGATAACCGCAGTGCCATATTATAACTACCTTTTTCGCAAAAAAACAAAAAACAGGAACATCCTTTAAGGGCTGTTCCTGCATGCATGGAGGAAGGGATGGGATTCGAACCCACGGTACGCGTTAACGTACACAGCATTTCCAATGCTGCGCCTTCAACCGCTCGGCCACCCCTCCATATTCAATTGTTCAGACGGTATTGCCAAAACACTTTATCAAGTATACCACATGATTTTTAAAAAGTCAAGTGTTTTTTGAAATTTTTTTGGGAAAATAAATATCGGTTAGAGAATTTTGCCGAAGTAAAAAAATTATAAAATACATTGACAAACAAACATTTGGGTGGTATAATACTTTTACATAGAGTCGAATTTTACGAAAAAAGCTCTTTATAATCAATAAAGGAAAATTTTCAGGTCGGAATATCATCTGTTTTCATTCTATGAAGGCGAGTTCCGCGCAGCGTAGCGGATGTTTGAGCCGTAATAGAATGAAAACAGATGATATTCCGAAACAAGGATTTTACAAAAGCCTACTGATTATAAATTAAAGAAAGGAACGGACGTTGTGGATAAATTTGAGCTTGTATCGGATTTTAAGCCGCAGGGAGATCAGCCGCAGGCGATTGACAGTCTGGTAAACGGAATTGAACGCGGAGAAAAATTTCAAACCTTACTGGGTGTTACCGGTTCGGGAAAAACCTTTACCATGGCAAATGTCATTGCCAGAGTTAACAAGCCGACCATCGTATTGGCGCATAATAAAACGCTCGCCGCACAGCTTTGCAGTGAGTTCAAGGAATTTTTTCCTAATAACTGTGTGGAATTTTTTGTGTCGTATTATGACTATTATCAGCCGGAGGCATATCTTCCGCAAACGGACACCTTTATAGAGAAAAACTCCATGGTTAATGAAGAAATTGATAAACTCCGGCACAGCGCAACCTTTGCGCTTTTTGAGCGAAAGGATGTACTGATTGTTTCGAGCGTTTCCTGTATTTACGGCTTGGGTGATCCGGAGGATTACAAAAATCTGATGCTGTCGCTTCGTGTAGGCATGACAAAGGATCGGGATGAAATGCTCAAAAAGTTGGTATCCATGCAATATGAGCGAAATGATATTAATTTTGTACGAAATAAATTCCGGGTTCGCGGCGATGTGGTAGAAATTTTTCCGTCCAATAACGGTGAAAATGCGATTCGTGTTGAATTTTTCGGAGATGAGATTGAACGAATCTGTGAAGTCAACGTTGTTACCGGAGAAATTGTCGGGATTCGTCAGCATGCCGTTATCATGCCGGCGTCGCACTATGTTACAACCGGGGATAAAATGAAACTGGCAATGGCTGCGATTGAAGAAGAAATGGAAGAACGCGTCAAATATTTTAAGGAGCGCGATTTACTGATTGAGGCACAGAGGATTGAGCAGCGGACGCGCTATGATCTGGAAATGATGCAGGAAATCGGTTTTTGTCAGGGAATTGAAAATTATTCCCGTCATATCAGCGGACGCGCTGCCGGAAGTGCGCCGTTTACCTTGCTCGATTACTTGCCGGATGATTATTTGATGATTATTGATGAATCGCATGTAACGGTTCCGCAGGTTCGCGGAATGTATAATGGCGATAAGGCAAGAAAAGAAATTCTGATTCGTTACGGATTCCGCCTGCCCAGCGCGGCAGATAACCGACCGCTGAAATTCCATGAATTTGAAGAGCGGCTGAATCAAGTTATTTTCACCAGTGCCACGCCGTCCGTATATGAAGCGGAACATTCAACCAATGTTGCGGAGCAGGTGATTCGTCCGACAGGGTTGTTGGATCCGGAAATTTTCGTCCGTCCGACAAAGCATCAGATTGACGATTTGATCGGCGAAATTAATCAGCGTACCGCAAAGGGGTTCCGCACACTCGTTACAACGCTTACCAAAAAAATGGCTGAGGACTTGACGGACTATCTAAAGGAAATCGGAATTAAAGTCACCTATATGCATTCCGATATTTCAACGCTTGAGCGTACGGAAATTATCAAGGATTTGCGTACGGGCGTATATGATGTGCTGGTCGGCATTAATCTGCTGCGCGAAGGTCTGGATATTCCGGAGGTGGCATTGGTGGCGATTCTGGATGCGGATAAGGAGGGCTTTTTAAGAAGTGAAATGTCCTTAATTCAAACCATCGGACGTGCTGCGCGTAATGCCGAGGGACAGGTCATTCTGTATGCCGATACGATTACAGGATCCATGCAGCGCGCGATGGATGAAACCGCACGCCGCCGCCGGATTCAGCAGCAATTCAACGAAGAACACGGCATTATCCCCCAAACCATTCGCAAGGATATTCGCGATGTGCTTGAATCCATGAAACCGGTTGAGAACGAAACCGAAAAACAGATTGATTATGACGCGCTGATTGATGATCTGACTGAAAAGATGATGGCTGCGGCAGAAGAACTTGATTTTGAAGAAGCAGCGCGCATACGGGATAAAATACGCAAGCTGGAAAAGGAAAGAAACGCTTAAGATAACAGTGATTGTGAATTTTTGAATGAAATTTTATCTGTTTTTTTGCTATGAAGGCGAGTTCCGCGCAGCGTAGCGGATGTGTGAGCCGCAATAGCAAAAAAAACAGATAAAATTTCCTATATTTGAATTACTGAATTTTACAATGACCCTGTGTCAAATTGAAGGGAGCTTACAAAGACAGGCATGATTGAATTTAATAAACTGTTGCAAGCAGTTCGTATGATAGAAAACAGCATTATTACACCGGTAATTTATTTGAATGAAACCGAATTTAAGGCGGAGTTTATTTGCTTTAGCAGCGAGGAAGTTACCGAGGACGATCTGTTCCGCGTCGGCGAGAGTGTGTCACGGATTCTGGAAAAGCCTGCGGAGGTGGTTGATATTATGGAATACAACGCAAATGACCGTATGGATATTATCACCAATGCCGAGCTGGTTTATTCGGATGATCCGATCGTCGAGCAAATGTTTACCATGAGCATGGCAGAGGAGCATCGCCGTTTGTACGAGCAAAAGCAAAATATGCTGCGCCGCAAAAACGAAAGCGGTTCTTACTATTTACAGTAGCATTTCGGATTGATTTTAGAGTGGTGAAAGAAGGAAAAATTATGGCAGATGAAATAAAAATATTAGGCGCACGGGAGCATAACTTAAAAAATATTGACGTTACCATCCCGCGTGAAAAATTGGTGGTTCTGACCGGACTCAGCGGTTCCGGAAAATCCTCTTTAGCGTTTGACACCATCTATGCCGAGGGACAAAGACGTTATGTGGAATCGCTTTCCTCCTATGCACGTCAGTTTCTGGGGCAGATGGAAAAGCCGGATGTCGATTATATTGAAGGGTTATCGCCGGCAATCAGTATTGATCAGAAAACCACCTCCAAAAACCCGCGTTCCACCGTCGGAACCGTAACGGAAATTTACGATTATCTGCGCTTGCTTTATGCGCGGATCGGTATCCCCCACTGTCCCAAATGCGGCAAGGAAGTCAAACGTCAGACAATCGACCAAATTGTAGACAGAATTATGGAGTTGGAGGAAGGCACAAAAATCCAGATTCTTGCGCCTGTTATCCGCGGCAAGAAAGGCGAGCATAAAAAGGTTTTCGAAAACGCAAAAAAGAGCGGCTTTGTTCGCGTCAAGGTTGATGGGGAGCTTCGGGATTTAAGTGAAGATATTGAACTGAAAAAGACCTTGAAGCATAGCATCGAAATTGTCGTAGACAGACTGATTGTTCGCGATAATATTGCAAAACGTCTGACAGATTCTCTGGAAACGGCAATCGCTTTGACCGGAGATATTGTCATGGTAGAAATCCTTGGCGGCGAAATTATGAATTTCAGCCAGAATTACGCCTGTGACGATTGTGGAATCAGCTTGCAGGAGCTTGCACCGCGGCTGTTCTCCTTTAACAATCCTTATGGAGCTTGTTCGGAATGTGACGGCTTGGGGCATTTATTGAAAATCGACCCCAATCTGGTAATCGCGGACGAGGATAAAAGCTTGCTTGACGGTGCGATTTACGCTTCGGGATGGGCATCAGCAGATTCGGAAAACAGCATGGCGTATATGTATTTTACCGCATTGGCAAATCACTATCACTTTGATATTCATACGCCTTATAAGGATTTACCCGACGAAATCAAAAAAATCATCCTCTATGGCACCGGTGGAAAAAAGATTGAAATGGAATATGAGCGAAGCTACGGAAGCGGCAAGTATATGGCACCGTTTGAGGGGGTCGTTACCAATCTGGAGCGGCGGTATCATGAAACCACTTCTATTTATACAAAATATGAATTGGAGCGTTATATTAATGAAGTAGAGTGTCCGAAGTGTCACGGAGCACGTTTAAATCCGGAGGTATTGGCGGTAACGGTCAACGGGATGAATATCTATGATTTTACCTGCATGTCCATTCGGGATGAAATGGACTTTATCAGCAGTCTGACGCTTTCGGAGCGTGAAAAACTGATCGGTTCTCAGATTCTAAAGGAGATTAAAGCAAGGCTGCAATTTCTTCTGGATGTCGGTCTGGATTATTTATCTCTGTCCAGAGCGTCTGCCACACTTTCGGGCGGTGAAGCGCAGCGGATTCGTCTGGCAACCCAGATTGGCTCCGGTTTGATGGGCGTTTTGTATATTCTGGACGAGCCGAGTATCGGTCTGCACCAGCGCGACAATGACCGATTGATCGGAACATTAAAGCATTTGCGCGATTTGGGAAATACGGTTATTGTGGTGGAGCACGATACGGACACGATGTATGCGGCGGATCATATTGTCGATATTGGGCCGGGAGCAGGTGTTCACGGCGGTGAATTGGTCGGTCAGGGAACGGTTCAGGATCTGATTAACAGTCCGCGTTCCATTACCGGAAAATACCTAAGCGGTGAGCTTCGGATTGAAATTCCCAAAAAACGCAGAAAGCCTACCGGGTTTATAACTATCCGCGGAGCAAAGGAAAATAATTTGAAAAATATTGACGTCAAAATTCCTCTGGGGGTTGTGACCTGTGTGACCGGCGTGAGCGGTTCCGGAAAGTCGTCCTTGATTAATGAGATTTTATATAAAAAACTTGCAAAAGTTCTAAACCACGCCCGAACCAATCCGGGGGCGCATAAACGAATTGACGGAGTGGAAAAGCTGGATAAAATTATTAATATTGATCAAAGTCCGATTGGCAGAACGCCTCGTTCCAATCCGGCAACGTATACGAATGTATTTAATGATATTCGCGAGATTTTTGCCAATACCAATGAAGCGAAAATCCGCGGCTATAAATCCGGACGCTTTAGCTTTAATGTAAAAGGCGGTCGGTGTGAAGCCTGCGCCGGTGACGGCATTAAGAAAATTGAAATGCATTTCTTGGCAGATGTCTACGTTCCGTGCGAGGTTTGTAAGGGAAAACGCTATAACCGTGAAACCTTGGAGGTGCATTACAAAGGCAAAAACATTTATGAAGTGTTGGATATGACGGTTGATGAAGCCGTAGAATTTTTCGCGAACATTCCCAAAGTAAAGCGCAAATTGGAAACCCTGCAAGAGGTAGGTTTGGGATATATCAAACTGGGGCAAAGCTCCACTACCCTGTCGGGCGGTGAGGCACAGCGCGTTAAGCTTGCAACCGAGCTTTCAAAACGCAGTACCGGCAAAACCATCTATGTTTTGGACGAGCCTACAACCGGTCTGCATACTGCAGATGTGCATAAGCTGACCGAGGTTATTAACAAGCTGGCAGAGGGCGGCAACACCGTTGTAATTATCGAGCATAATCTGGATGTTATTAAAACGGCGGATTATATTATTGATATGGGGCCCGAAGGCGGAATCCGCGGCGGCAAGGTGATTGCACAAGGAACGCCGGAGCAGGTTGCGCAGTCGGAAATTTCATACACCGGAAAATATATTAAAAAAATCTTACAAGATAATCAATCATAAAATCTGACATCAGTTTTTATAGATTTTCCGATAGATAAAATGCACAAAAACTTTTATAGGAAAATTCATCTGTTTTTCAGTCTGTGAAGGCGAGTTCCGCGCAGCGTAGCGGATGTCTGAGCCGCAATAGAACGAAAAATAGATGAATTTTCCACCATCGTATTTGGATTGTGAAGTGTTACAGATCAACCTATCAGAACACACAA